>JAGQSS010000540.1 GCA_020439405.1 Ilumatobacter sp.
CGAAACCCCGACCGACGACCCGATCAAGCAGCATCGAACCCACCACTGCAATATCCGGGTCTGACATCAACCGACCAGGTGGGTGCGGATGGTGTCGGTGAGGTCTTTGTAGGCGCGGACGTCGTCGGGCATGGCGTCGATGATGCGGGTGATCGCCTCGCGGTCGTCGGGGTCGGCGAGCACGGTCGTCAGCGGCGTGACGTAGGTCCGGATCGTGAACAGCACGGCCCGAGTCCGCGGGAAGCGGCGGAGCGTCTCGCGTTCGACCCGGACGTGCAAGTCGTCGATCGTCGGCCGCTCCGGCCGTGGGGCGGCGGTGCCGTCGAGCGGGGCGTACCCGGCCGCCGTGTCGAGGATGCCCCAGCCCAGGCGCCAGAACGATCGCTCGGGCTCGAGCCGGTCGAAGAACGAATCGACCGCCTGCTCGAGTTGCTCGTTCAGCTGCGCCACCGGTGCATGGACCGCGGACATCGACCGGCCGAGCTTCGACCGCAGGTCCCACCGGTTCGGGAAGCACACCGATCCGCCACCGAAGATCAGCTCGCCGTCACGCTCGACCATCACGACGAGGTCGTCCGGCACCAGCCTGGCGGCGGCGTCGAGCGGGTGCAGCGAACGGTCGAGCTCGATCCCGTCGAAGCGATCGGGGAACCGTCGACGCAAGTGGTCGATCAGGGCGTCGGCGATCTCCTGGCAGTCGGGTTCGATCCCGTCGATCACCGCGAACGCGGTGTCGGCGTGCTCACGCATGATCGTCGCCTTCTCGGCGACCCACCCGTCGTCGCCGTCGGCGTCGGTGTCGAACTCGATCCAGTCGGCGACGTCGAGCGGTCGGGTGCCGAGCCGCCAGCGGAACGCACCGTCGACGACGAAGCCGCGGTGGCGCCACGGCTGGTACGGGATCACCGCGATCGTCGCCATCAGGCGGACGATACAGCTGCCATCGTCGCCTCGATCCGTTCGGCGATCCCGTGCGCGCCCTGCTCGCGAGCGAGGTCGAGGGCCTGGTCGAGCAGCCCGGCGACGGCGGTCCGGTCGCCGAAGCGCTGTTCGGCTCGAGCCTGGACGTGCAGCGTCTCGGCGAGCCACCACACCTCGCCGCTCCGTTCGGCCTCGTCGCGCGCGAGGGCCACGAACCGGAGGCACTCGTCGCTGCCGATCGCGAGTTCGGCTCGGGCCTGGAACGTCATCAGGCACGGTCGCAGTACTCGTTCGGTGGCATGCCGCAGCTGGTCGGCCGCCTCCCGGGCCGCTGCGACCGCCTCGACGTCGCCGTCGATCTCTGCCGACGACCAGCCCCAGAGGATGTGGAGCGCCGCTTCCTGCTCGTCGAAGAAGCCACCGGCTCCACCGAAGTCGACACCGGTGAGGTGCTCGCGAGCCCGTTCGGGTTCGTCGAGCAGGGCCTCGACCATCGCTCGCGTCCAGATCAGGGCCATCTGGGTCGTCGCGTCGACCTCGGCACGCTCGACGACCCAGGTGTGGGCCCGGCGGTACGCCTCGGTGCGAGCGCCCTCGATGTCGCCACCCACGGCACAGGCGAACGAACCGATCACGGGCGTCAGCACCATGGGGAAGTGTTCGGGCCGGACGTCGGGGTCGGTGGGCCCGGCCGCCTCGACCGACAGCCGGAAATGATGCCGTGCCTCGTCGATCCGGCCGACCAGCATGGCGTGGCCGCCGATGATGTAGTGGCAGATCACGAGCGCATACGGCTCG
>JAGQSS010000541.1 GCA_020439405.1 Ilumatobacter sp.
CTGCTCGTCGACGCCGCCGAAGGCCCGCTCCCGCAGACCCGGTTCGTCCTGCGCAAGGCGCTCGGCTACGACATGCCGGTCATCCTGGTCATCAACAAGATCGACCGCCCCGACGCCCGCGTCAAGGAAGTCGTCGACGAGGCGTACGAGCTCTTCATGGACCTCGACGCCAATGACGAGCAGCTCGACTTCCCGATCGTCTACTGCTCGGGCCGCGACGGCTGGGCCTCGCTCGACGAGAACACGGCGCACGACGAATCGCTGCGTGGCGACTCGCTCGCCCCGCTGTGCGACGTCATCCTCGACACGATCCCGGCGCCCGCCTACACCCCCGACGCGCCGCTGCAGGCATGGGTGACCAACCTCGACGCCAACCAGTACGTCGGCCGCCTCGCGCTCTGCCGGGTCATCGAAGGCACGATCGAGAAGGGCAAGCAGGTCGCCTGGTGCCGTCTCGACGGCTCGATCCAGCGCACCAAGGTCGCCGAACTGTTCCTCACCGAGCAGTTGACCCGCGTGCCGGTCGACTCGGCCGGGCCGGGCGACCTCGTCGCGGTCGCCGGCATCGCCGACATCACGATCGGCGAGACGTTGGCCGACGCCGAGAACCCGGTGCCGTTGCCGCGGATCACCGTCGACGAGCCGGCCCTCTCGATGACGATCGGCATCAACACCTCGCCGCTCGCCGGTAAGGACGGCTCGAAGATGACGGCCCGTCTCTTGAAGAACCGTCTCGACAACGAGCTGGTCGGCAACGTGTCGCTCCGGGTCAACCCGACCGACCGTCCCGACGCCTGGGAGGTCCAGGCTCGCGGCGAGCTCCAACTCGCGGTCCTGATCGAGAACATGCGTCGCGAGGGCTTCGAGCTCACCGTCGGCAAGCCCGAGGTCGTCACCAAGGAGATCGACGGCAAGCGTCACGAGCCGGTCGAGCGCGTCACCATCGACGTGCCCGAAGAGCACCTCGGTGCCGTCACCCAGCTCCTCGCCCAGCGCAAGGGCCGGATGGAGAACATGGTCAACCACGGCCTCGGCTGGGTGCGTCTCGAGTACCTCGTCCCGGCCCGCGGTCTGATCGGGTTCCGGACCGAGTTCCTCACCGAGACCCGCGGCACCGGCGTCGTCAGCCACATCTTCGAGGGATACGAGCCGTGGCACGGCGAGATCCGCGCCCGCGAGCGCGGTTCCCTGGTCGCCGACCGTCAGGGACCGGCCACCACCTACGCGATGATCAACCTCCAGGACCGCGCCACGATGATGGTCGGCCCGGGCACGATCGTCTACCAGGGCATGATCGTCGGTGAGAACTCGCGTGCGGGCGACATGGACGTCAACATCTGCCGTGAGAAGAAGCTCACCAACATGCGTGCGTCGTCGTCCGACGAGACGGTCAAGCTGACCCCGCACCGCGTCTTGTCGCTCGAGCACGCGCTCGAGTTCATCGCCTCCGACGAGTGTGTCGAGGTCACGCCGAAGCACATCCGGCTCCGGAAGGTCCACATGGACCCGCACGACCGGGTCAAGGCGGCCCGCGCCGGCAACTGACCGGTCGCGGTCAGGGGCCGACGACGGTCGCGTGCTGCTCGTCGGCGAGGTCGGCGCACCGGTTGTCGCGCTGACGGAACTCGCCGGCGCCCCACGCCAACAACCCGACGCGGCAGCGCGCCCAGTGGTTGCCGCCGATCTCGGCGCTCGACGCCCCGTTCTGGAGCACGCAG
>JAGQSS010000542.1 GCA_020439405.1 Ilumatobacter sp.
CTCGGAGACGAACCGGTCGCCCCAGACGTTGTCGAGCAGCTCCTCTTTCGTGACGAGGCGCTCGGCGTGCTCGACGAGGTAGCGCAGGACGTCGAAGACCTGCGGCTCGACGTCACGGGTGCCGTCGGGACCGACGACCTCGATGGTGTCGGTGTCGACGACGAAGCCGCCGAACTCGTAACGCGGCACCGGTCAGTGGACGAATTCTTCCACCGGCGTGATGGCGTTCATCGGGACCCCCAGGTCGGCAGCATGGCGGCGCAGCACCTCGATGTCGGCGCACTCGTACAGGCAGTACGTCTTCTTCTTGTCGGCCGACAAGAACGACGTCAGCCAGGTGATGTCGTGCTCGGCGTTGTAGTCGTCGATACGCCGGAGCGTCTCGTCGTCGGGGTCGAAACCTTCGGCGAACTCTCGCTCGATCATGAACAACGGCATGCCGCGCCTCCCTTGGCTCATCCGCTCGCCCCCCAGCTGGGCGAGCAACCAGTCTCGCACAGCGCGAGGGACAGGGTCACCCTCGTTCACGTCGACGATGTCGGGCCGACGATCGGCGCTCACGACGGCCGGCGGGCGATGACGAACTGGTGGTCGTTCCGGAACCGGTAGATGCCCTGCGCGTCGCGCAGCGCGTCGAGGCGCTCCATCACGATCGGTCGCAACACGTCGGGGCCAACCCGTTCGAGCGCGGGCACGGCCGGCCCCACGCTCGCCATCGCCCGCCACGCGGTGTCCGCGTCGGGCCATTCGAGCGTCGACATGCGGCCGCCCCGTTCGACAACCTCGAATCCGACCGACTCGAGCATCGACTCCGCCACACCCGGTCGGGCGATCCCGTTCGTGCGTTTCATGCCGGCGACGTGCTCGGGCGGTGCGTGTTCCGCGAACGCCTGGAAGCAGGGGCGCAGGTCGAGATGACCGTGCCCCCAGAAGCTGATACCGATCCGTCCACCCGGGCGCAGCACGCGGAACGCCTCGGCGAGCGCCGCCTCGCAGCCGCCCCACACACCGTTCACCGCGGTGACGGCGTCGAACGAGGCGTCGTCCCACGGCAGGTCGAACATGTCGCCGACGCGGATGTCGCCCTCGGGGGTCCGGGCGCGGGCGATCTCGATCAACGACTCGGCGGCGTCGATCCCGGCGACCGATGCACCGAGACCGTCGGCCATCCGCATCGCCAGACCGGAGCCGCACGCCACGTCGAGGAGTTCGGAACCGGGCTGCAGTTCCAGGCGATCGAACATCGCGACGATCACGTCGATGGCGTAGTGCTCGAACAGGCACGCCCAGTCGAGGGCCCGGCGACCCCAGGCGTCGCCGGCGCGGTCCCAGCGGTGGCCGTCGGGAACCGTCGGGACGCCCGGTCGACCGGGCTCCGAAGCGGACGTGGATTCGGTGAGGACAGGTGTCGAAGTCATGGCGACACCGTGCGCCTCGCGGGCGCGCGTTGTCTTGGAGGCCGTGTGGAGATCCGGATTCAGGGCTTCTCCAGATCGTCTCCAAGCTTCGACGGCGGCGGATCGTCAGCGTGGTGTCCGTCAACGACAACCGCCCCACACCGGGGTCCACTCATCAGGAGAACCGACATGACCATCACCAACGACACCACCACCAACGGCACCGAGAGCGTCGACAACGGCGTGAACGTCGAGGCGCTGCTCGGCGCCAAGGCGGCCCTCACCGAGGCCCGCCCCGCCGCCCAGTTCCGCTTC
>JAGQSS010000543.1 GCA_020439405.1 Ilumatobacter sp.
GGATCCATCGGTTGTGATCCGGCGGGACTGGGTCGCCCCCGCCGATGTGGTCACCTCAACTGTTGCTCCGATACCCGCCGTGTTCGGCGAGTTGGGATCCTCCAGGCGCACCGCCAGCCAGTGGCTGTCGTTCTCGGTGGTGTTGCGCCACAGCGTTGGCGCACCGCTGGTGTTCGCGGTCAACACGTCGAGCAGGCCGTCACCGTCGTAGTCGAGGCTCACTGCGGCCTTGCCCGAAGCGGTTCCGGTCAGGCCCGTGTCTGCAGCTGCCTGGGGCCAGGGAGTGGAGTCGACATTGAGCCACAGCCGGTCGGGGTCGTTCACGCCGCGTTCGTAGTACCGGCGATCCGGATCCGTGCCGGTGTCCTCTCGGGCCGTGGCAACGCCTTCGAACCCGTTGGTCATCATCAGGTCCACACGACTGTCGAGGTTGAAGTCTCCCGAGGTCGAACCCTGACCCCAGAAGCCGTCGCCCAGGCCGTACTCGTCGGTGGCGTCGGTGAAGGTGCCGTCACCCATTCCCAACAGCAGGTGGTTCCCTTCGCAGCTGGCTGTCGGATCCGCCACCGGGCACTCTCCGGAGCGGGTCGGGTACGCCACTCCGCTCAGGAACCAGTCGAGGGTGCCGTCGCCGTCGGCGTCGAGCAACGACGCCGATTGCGCGGTGTGGATGTCTTCCATGCCCGAGCCGTCGGTCCGGTCCACGAACCCGCCCTCGGTGTCGTTGATCAGCACGCTGGTGGTGCAGAGGCGCCCGGCCAGCAGCAGGTCCTCGAATCCGTCCCCGTTCATGTCAGCGAACCGAGGGGCCCGCACGACCAGTTCGGCGACGTCGAGCCCGAGTCGGTCGGTTCGGTCCTCGAAGCCCTCGCCGGTGTTGCGCAGCAGCACGCTCTGGCCGGTGTCGGCCGATCCGGCGTCGTCCGAATCGGATTCGCCCGAACCGGCATCGGCCGAGGGTGTGGGTGCAACGGGCGGGACTCCGTCGCAGGTGCCGGGTCGTGGTTCGGCTGATCCGGCCAGTTCGAGGGTCTCGTCGCGCAGCGACGGGTCGTCGGCTCCCAGGAACAGGTCGATGCGCCCGTCGCGGTCATAGTCGGCCGCGCTGAGGCTGTACATGGTGCCGTCCGCGCTGGGTGGCGTTGCGCTCGGCAGGGCCCAGGCGCCCTCAGCCGGCCCGAAGGTGCCGTCTGGCGTTCCGAGGTAGAGCCGGTTCGGTGAGCGGCCCAACCCGAGCATGACGAGATCCAGTACACCGTCGCCGGTCAGATCGACGAACTCGGCGCCTGTCGACCCGGTCGATGCGGCTTCGCCGGGTGCGACGCCCAGCCCGGCCGGTTCGGTCACATCGACGAAGCGGCCGTCGTCGTTCCTCATCAGAGCGTTGGGCAGTCCCACCCGGGTGAGGAACACATCGGGGTCGCCGTCGTTGTCGTAGTCACCCACCGCAACCCCACCGCTGGATGCAGCAGGTCCTTCCAGCAAAGACCGGTTGCTGTGCTGCACGTCCAGGCCGACCTGCGCTGTCACATCCTCGAAGGCCAGACCATCGAGCTGTGATGAGGTCGCAGGGTCGTCCTGTGGCTCCAGGGCTGGCTCGATCGACGGCTCGGCACCGGGTCTCGGTCCGATCGGTCGGCCCTCGGCATCGAATGCGTCGTCGATGAGGAACGTGTCGTCGACCGCCGTGAGCGTGAAGGTGGCGTCGAG
>JAGQSS010000544.1 GCA_020439405.1 Ilumatobacter sp.
TCGACCATCCGGTACGGAGGATCGGCGATCCGGGCCGCGGCGTCGGCGAGCGCCGTGCCGGTCGGGGGTTCGCCGACGTCCGCCGCCGCCTGCCAGATCCTCGTCAGTGTCCGTGTGGCCGGGTTGAACGCTCCGCCCGAGCGTCGCTGCCAGTCGAGCGCGTCGCCCAGGACGGCGTTCACGACCGGGCCGGGATCGACCAACGCGCCGCGCTTCCACCGTTCGAGGGTGCTCGTCGGATCGAACACCGAGAGCTCTCGTTGCAGCGCTTCGATCTCGCCGACGACCGCCGCATCGACCGCCTCGGCGTGCGTCCCGGAGACCCGGATGTCGACCACCGTGCCGAGCAGTCGGTGATGTCGGAACGAGCGCATCGATCGCAGGCTACGACGGACATCGGCCGAGTGAGCCCACGAGTCGGGCACCCGGCTCGCTAGCGTTGCTGCGATATGTCGGCAGTCCTGCCACTCCTGATCATCCTCGTGATGGTCGCTTTCAACGCCTTGTACGTCGCCGCCGAGTTCGCCACGGTGGGCGCGCGACGTTCACGGGTGCAGGAGCAGGCCGAACGCGGCGACCGCAGCGCACGAGCGCTGTTCGAGATCCTGCGCGATCCCCAACGGCTCGATGGCTACGTCGCGTCGTGCCAGGTCGGCATCACGTTGTCGAGCCTCGTCGCCGGTGCGTACGGCCAGGCGCAACTCACCCCGGTGTTCCAGGACTGGTTCGGTGCGGCGGCGCCCGCGGTGTCGATCGTCGTCGTCCTGGTGCTGGTGACCTCGCTGCAGGTGGTGCTCGGCGAACTGCTCCCCAAGACGGCCGCGCTGCGCTACCCGGAACGGCTGGCGATGGCGACGTTGCGCCCGATGCGGGTCAGCCAGATCCTGTTCCGGCCGCTCGTGGCGATCTTCAATGGGTCGGCGTTCCTCCTCATGCGGTGGTGGGGTCTCAAGTCCGACCACGGGCACGCCCACGTGCACTCGCCCGAGGAGCTCGTCGATCTCTACGGGGAGAGCGCAGCGGGTGGGCTGATCGACATCAGCGAGCGCGACATGCTCGCCGGTGTCCTCAACGTCGAACACCGCATGGTCCGCGAGATCATGACGCCGCGCCGCCGTCTCGTGACGGTCCGCGACGAACTGACGGTCGCCGACGCCCTCGCCGCGGTGGTCGAGTCGCCCCACTCGCGGTTCCCGGTCGAGGTGGGTGACGACATCGTCGGCGTCGTCCACCTCCGCGACCTGTACCTCACGTCGGCCGGACGGCCCGACGCCCGCGTCGACGAGATCATGCGACCCGTCGTGGCGGTCGCCGAGACGCTGTCGGTGCCGAAGCTCTGGACCCGACTCGGCGAGGAGAACCGCCACGTCGCGTTCGTCGTGAACGAGTTCGGCTCGATCATCGGCATGGTCACCCTCGAAGACGCGATCGAGGAGATCGTCGGTGAGGTGCGCGACGAGTTCGACGAGGAACGCGAACCGATCGTCGTCGCCGACGGCCGGGCGATCGTGCGCGGCGACGTGCTCGACGACACGATCGCCGACCGCTTCCACCTCGACGTGACGGTGCCCGACATCGACACCGTCGGCGGTCTGGTCTGGCATGCGCTCGGCAGGCTGCCCGAGGTCGGCGACGTCGCCGTGCTCGAGCCGGCAGGGCTCGAGGTACGGGTCGACGAGATGGAGGGCCGCGAGGTCCGATGGGTCAGC
>JAGQSS010000545.1 GCA_020439405.1 Ilumatobacter sp.
TGCGCTTCTTGCGCGGCTGCGGGGCGAGCGAGCGGTGCAGACGCGACGGCGACGACGCCGGCTCGTTGTACCGCACCTGCCGTTTGCGGCGCGGCGGCGGAGCCTGTCGCGAACTCGGTCGCTGGTTCGATCGGGGGTTCGATCGGGTGCCCGGTCCGCCGGGGGCCGAACGGCGGGGCGGTCCGTCGCGATCGGTGCGATCGGTGCGATCGGTGCGTCCGGACGAACGGCGGTCGTCGGGGCGGCGTCCGTCGTCCCGGCGACCGGTCGGTCGGCGGTCGGATCGGGCGGCGCCGGCGCTCCGGCCGTCGTCGCGGACGCGGCGAGCCGCCGGCTGCACACGCGGCGCCGCGCGCCGGGTCGGGCGGGGCGGGGGTGTGCGGCGGCTCACGGCGCCTCCTGGGAGACGTTCTTCACCAGTCGGAACTGGTCGAGTGGGTCGAGTCGTGCGTAGGAGCCCGGCGTGATCTCGTCGACCGACGGGAACTGGCCGGTCTGGGCGATCGTGACGGCGAGGAGCATCGGGTCGATCGGGACGAACTCGCTCTCCTCACCCGCATGCATCCCGAGCGCCGCAGCTTCCTGGGCGAGGCGGGTCGGCGACCGCAACACGGCGCGTTCGCTGCGGAGCACGTCGAACTCTTCCTGGGCCGTTCGCATCGCCCGGTCGAGCCGGTCGATCTCGAGCTGGCGTTCGGCGATCCGGGTGTGGAGGTAGGTGGCGCCGAGGAGCAGACCGGTGACCAGCACCATCAGGAACATCGCGAACCAGGCGAACCGTCGCCGACCGGGCACGACCCGCAGGTCCGGGCGCTGGGCGGTCGAGCGGGACGGCGTCGGCCGGACCGAGGTGAGTGAACGCAGCGGCGATGCCATCAGCGGCTCCCTCCGTCGTCGGTGGCGATCTTCTCGGCGACGCGATACCTGGCGGACGTCGCTCGCCGATTGCGCTGTTGCTCGTCGGCTGACGGGCGCTTGGGCGCCCGCACGATCCGCACCGTCTTGACCGCACCGCACACGCAGGGCAGTTCGGGCGGGCACTCGCACCCACCGGTCTCGGCGGCACGGAGTCGGTCCTTCACGATCCGGTCCTCGCCGGAGTGGTACGAGAGCACGGCGATCCGTCCGCCCACGGCGAGCGCGTCGATGGCGGCGTCGAGCGCGTCGGGCAGCGCGTCGAGTTCGCCGTTGACCTCGATGCGGATCGCCTGGAACGTGCGCTTGGCGGGGTGGCCGCCGGTCCGCCTGGCCGGAGCCGGGATGGCCGACGTCACGACCTCGGCCAACCGGGTCGTCGTTTCGATCGGGCGCGCTTCGACGATCGCCGCGGCGATGCGCTTCGCGAACCGCTCGTCGCCGTAGCGGCGGATGACGTCGGCGAGTCGACGTTCGTCGTAGCCGTTCACCACGTCGTCGGCCGACCAGGGCGCATCGGTGTCCATGCGCATGTCGAGCGGACCGTCGTTGCGGTACGAGAAGCCGCGGTCGGCCCGATCGAGCTGCGGCGACGAGACGCCGAGGTCGAACAGCGCGCCGGCGAGTTCGGTGACGTCGTGGGCGGCCAGCGCGGCGTCGAGTTCGTCGAAGCGGCAGCGGTGGGTCATCAGTCGATCACCGAACGGGTCGAGCCGGCGGGTCGCTGCGTCGAGCGCAGCGGGGTCGCGGTCGAGTCCGAGGACGCGCAGGTCGTCGCGGGCGGTCAGGATCG
>JAGQSS010000546.1 GCA_020439405.1 Ilumatobacter sp.
CGACCCTCGTCACGGAGACGATCGACCTCGGCGACGACCGCGGACGCGTGACGTTCGAGCTCGGCCTGCACAGCAGCCACGAGACTCGTTCGAAACTCGTCGATCTCCGATGTCATCTGAAACTCACGATCCTCCCGCTGGACCGCCACGGGGATCGTGGCGGCGAACCCCTTCGGGGAATCGGGTGGTCTCCCGCCGTCATCCCCTGTCGGTTGTCGGCGTGCACCCGAAGGCGAACCCCGACGAGGTCCACGTCACCTATCGGCCGTTGCTTCGGGAAGCTTGAGGAACCACAGACACTCCGAACACCGATCCGTGAAAATCGAGCCCGGCGACCGCCGCTCTGGCCTGGGGTGACGCACCCCCATGCTCGCACTCTTGTGAGGTGAGTGTCCGCATTTCCTCAAGATAGTCGACCGGGCCCCCGATAGGAGAGCGACGGGCTCGTCCACCACCGGCACAACACCGGCTCGGTGCGGCGGGGGAAACCCGTCGGACGACAGATCCACGGAGGACACCGGACACCATGCGACGCCTCAAACTTTCGACGAAGATGCTCGTCGCGGCGCTGCCACTCATCATCGCCGTCGCAGCGCTGCTCGCGCTCACGGTGCGCAGCGACCTGAACGACATCGACAGTGCCGAGAACGGCTCCGAACTCGGCGCACTCTGGCAGCCGCTCACCGCGGCGCTGACCGCCATCGAGAACGAAGCCGATCCGACGATGGCGAGCGACACCGCCGCCCGTCGCGAGACCGACGCCGCCATCAACGAGCTCCGCACCCAAGCGGCCTCGCTCGGTGCGGCCGAGGCGGCCGGCGACCACATCACCGCCAGCCGGTCGGCCCTGTCGGCCGCCCGACGCAACCTCGACATGGTCACGATCGCCCCCGACCTCCAGGTCGAGATCGACCCGCTCGACGCCTACGCCCAGGCCAGCCGTGAGCTGGTGTCGGTCGGCCAGCTGCTCCCCTCCGAGGCCGGCGACCCGACCCTCGGCCGTGAGCTGCTCGCCGTTGTCAAGCTGGCCGAGGCCAAGCTCGCCGCCGACATCATCCTCCACGACATCGCCACCTGGCAGGCCGACCCGAGCGACCTCACGCCGCTCTCCAGCGCCCGCAACCAGTTCGCCGAACTCGAAGCGGTGCTCGGCGAGTTCGAGGCGATCGCCCCCGAAGACTGGCGGGCCACGTTCCGTGAGGCCGGGTTCACCACCGCCATCGCCCGTGAGCGGGCCGACGTCGACCGTGTGATCCGTGCCGCCCAGGCCGGTGAGACGCCCGAGTACGACCCGACCGAGTTCGCCGGACTGGTGCAAGGTGGCGTCGGCTACCAGCAGCAGGTCGCCGAATCGATCGTCGAGCGGGCCGACGCCGAAGCGGCCAGCACCCGCTCCGACGCCCTCCGACGCACCGGCATCGTCGTCGCCGTCGGCGCCGTCGCCGTGTTCCTCGCCTGGCTCATCGCCCGGTCGATCACCAAGCGCATCCGTGCGGTGGCCGACGGCGCCAACCAGGTGACCACCGAACAGCTGCCCGCCCTCGTCACCGCCATCCGCGACCCGAAGGGCAAGGGCGAGCTGCCCGAGATCGACCCGATCCCCACCAAGGGCAACGACGAACTGAACGAACTCGCCGAGTCGTTCAACTCGCTACAGGACACCCTGATCAACGTGGCCCACGAGCAGGTCGAAGTGCTCCGCCGTGG
>JAGQSS010000547.1 GCA_020439405.1 Ilumatobacter sp.
TGCACCGGTGGCGGCGGCATCCCGACGACCTGGGCGCGTGACGAGCAGCGCAGGCTCGAGGGGGTCGAGGCCGTGATCGACAAGGACCTGGCGAGCGAACTGCTCGCCAGGGAGGTCGACGCCGACCTGTTCGTGATGGCGACCGACGTCGACGGCGTGTACGAGCACTGGGGCACGCCCAACCAGCGCCGCATCGCCACCGCCACGGCGGACGAGATGGCCGAGCTCGAGCTGGCGAAGGGTTCGATGGGTCCCAAGGTCGACGCTGCGGTCCGGTTCGTCCGGGCGACCGGCAACCGGGCGGCGATCGGGTCGCTCGACGACATCGAGAAGATCGTGGAAGGAAGCGCCGGCACCAACGTCGTCGCGGCACACCAGGAGGTATCAACGACATGAGCACGCTCGGCGTCCACTCCGAGGTCGGCACCCTACGCAAAGTGATGGTGCACCGACCCGATCTCAGCCTGCAGCGGCTGACGCCATCGAATCACGACGATCTGCTGTTCGACGACGTGCTCTGGGTCGAGCGGGCACAGGCGGAGCACGATCAGTTCGTCGCCGAGATGCGTGAGCGCGGCGTCGAGGTCTTCCTCCTGCAGGACCTGCTCGGGGAGGCGTTGGCGGCCGATCCGGCGACCGGGACGCGACTGATCGAGCTGGTCGCATCCGAGTACACCGTCGGCCTTTCGCTCGTCGACGAGGTCCGCGCCGTGCTCGCGAGCTTCACGCCGGAGCGGTTGGCGACGCACCTCATCGGTGGGCTGACCGTCGACGAATCCGGGCTCGAGGTCCGCCAGGCGGCCGATCACTCCCTCATCGGTGCGGCGCTCGACGACGCATCGACCTTCGTGCTCCCGCCGTTGCCGAACACGCTGTTCACGCGCGACTCGTCGTGCTGGATCTACGGCGGGGTGTCGATCAACCCGATGTACTGGCCGGCGCGTCGCCGGGAGGCGTACAACGTCGCGGCGATCTACCGGTCGCATCCGATGTTCGCGGAGGCGGAGTTCGAGTTCTGGTATCCACACGAAGGCCCGGACGGGCGGTTCGAGATCGCCGACTTTGGGTTGTCGTCGATGGAGGGCGGCGACGTGATGCCGATCGGGAACGGCGCCGTACTGATCGGCATGAGCGAACGATCGCAGGGACGGATGATCGAACAGATCGCCAAGGCACTGTTCGAGCGCGGCGCGGCGGAGCGGGTCATCGCTGCCGTGATGACCAAGGATCGAGCGCACATGCACCTCGACACGGTCTTCACCCTGCTCGATCGCGACAAGGCGACGGCGTACCCGAAGGTCGTCGAGAACATCAGGGCGATCAGCCTCCGCCCGGGCACCAACGGGCGCCCGTTCCACGTCACGGTCGAGGACGACTTCGTGTCGGCGGTCGCCGACGCACTCGGCGTCCCGAAGCTGCTCGTCGTCGAAACGGGTGGCGACGTCTACCAGCAGGAACGCGAGCAGTGGGACGACGGGAACAACGTCGTGGCACTGGAGCCCGGCGTCGTCGTCGCCTACGAACGCAACACGTACACGATCGCCAAGATGCGAGCCGCCGGCGTCGAGGTGATCGAGATCCAGGGCTTCGAGCTCGGCAAGGGGCGTGGCGGTGGCCACTGCATGACCTGCCCGTTCGAACGCGACCCGATCTGAGGGGCGATCATGAGCGACGACCAGTTCGATCGGTACGCGACCACGTCG
>JAGQSS010000548.1 GCA_020439405.1 Ilumatobacter sp.
AACTGCGGATGGGTTGGTGCACCGTCGGGTCGGCTGAACACGTGACCGCTCGGGTCGTCGGGATCGAACTCGGGGTCCTCCTCGCTCCGCCGCTGCCGCCATGCACGTAGGAGGGCGGTGGTGGTGGGGTCGAGGTTGATGTTGCGGCGGGCGGTGCGGGACTTGCCGCGGGTCTCGTGGAGCTCGTAGCCAACCGAGACGAGCGACCGGGTGACGCACAGCAGCTCCTGATCGAGGTCGACGTCGCCCCAGCGGAGTCCGAGGATCTCACCGCGCCGCATCCCGGTGTTCGCGGTGACCCAGAGGGCGGTGTGGTAGCGGTGGTCGCTGGTTCCGGTGAGGAACTGGTTGAGCTGGGCCGCCGTCCAGACACGTGAGGTCGGGCTCGACAGTGGCCGTCGCTTCGGGGCGTGGGCGAGGCGTGCCGGGTTGGAGACGACGAGCCCGCGTCGGGCGGCGTCGTCGAGTGCGCGGCGCAGGATTATGTGGATCTCGACGATCGTCTTGGGGTTGAGGCCGCCGGCGCCGTCGGCGCGGCCGTGGTCGGCGAGCTCTGCGTAGAGCCGTTCGAGGTGATCGGGCCGGAGCCGACGTAGCGGAACCCGTCCGATCGAGGGTGTGATGTGGAGGTCGATGTTGCGCCGGTAGGAGTCGTAGGTGCTGGCCCGCAGGGTGAGCTTCTTCGATGGCAGCCAGCGCTGGGTGAGATAGACGGCGACGGTGAGCGATGACCGTTCGTACCCGTCGTCGAGACGGCGGCGGGCCAAGTCAATGGCGAGCCGTTCGGCGTCGGCGCGGTCGGTGCCGGCGGGATGCCAGCGGCGTCGTTCGCGTCCGGTGATCGGGTCGGTTCCTTCGTAGATGACGGCGTAGTAGCGGTCGCCCTTGCGGGCCACGTATCCCTGCATGTCGATGTGCTCCTCGGGTTGGGCCGACATGTGTCGGCGGTGGAACACATCGGGAGAAGCAGGCCGTTCCTCCAGCTCAGGAAGCTGTCCGGCCGGGTCGCTACCCCCAACGAGACAGATCGGATCCCGCATCGACATCGATGGGGCTTCGTGTGCCAGTTGCGCCCTGGCGAGGGCAGCACGCGGGTGCGCTCATCGTCGATCGGCAGGTGTTCTGTCGGCGCCGGGCTTCTCGTGGGCGTTGACAGCGGGGATGCGGATCGCGCGGGTTGCGCTCGCGCCGTCGTCGCCTTGACAGTGCGTCCGACGACGCGAGCCGGGCGTTGGGCTGGTTCTGTCGCCGCTTGTCGAACCGCCGCCACCGAGGTCATGGGACCTTGACGAGTTCACTGCTCCACGGTGCCCGGCAGGGAGAGGTCGCCTGAGGCGACGTCGAAGACGTTCTCGACGCACAGCAGCGGGTCGTGGGGGCTGGTTGAGACTCGCAGGCCTGCGGTAACGCCGTCGTAGCTGAAGTCGGTGTTGGAACCCAGTTCGGAAGTCGGCACTCGGATCTCGACGGTCTCGGCGGTGACGTTGGTGGCGATGTCGGGGCTGTCGATCAGGATCGGCAGCTCGGGCCAGGTGGCCGGCACCGTCGGGGTCGCGCCGTCGGGGATGTCTCGGACGCTGAGCCCTCCACCGCACTCGGCGCTTTCGACCAGCACCACCCAGTGGGTGTGCCACAGGGCGCCGTCGTTGGCGGCGTCACCGTCGCCGTCTTCGTCGTAGAGGGGGGTGTCATCGAAAT
>JAGQSS010000549.1 GCA_020439405.1 Ilumatobacter sp.
CTTCGTCCTGTGGGTGAAGGGCGGCGACGACCCGCAGATCCCGGAAGGATGGACCAATGAGTGAAGCGATCCACGAGCTGCGGCCGAAGACGGCCCGCTGGACCCATGTCGCGTTGCGGGTCACCGACATCCAGGCGACGATCGACTGGTACACGACGTTCACGAACCTCGAGGTGCTCGAACAGCGCGAGGACGACGACGGCTTCGGCGCGTGGCTCGGTCATCCCGACCCTGACAACCCGTTCATCCTGGTGCTCGCCCAGTTCTTCCCCGACAAGGACCCGTTCGCCGGTGCGACCACTGCGACGCTGACGCCGTTCAGCCATCTCGGCATCGAGTTGCCGACCAAGGACGGGGTCGACGAGGTCGCGAAGAAGGGCGAGGCGGCCGGCTGCCTGGCCTTCCCGGCCAAGCAGATGCCCGACCCGATCGGGTACATCTGCATGCTCAGCGACCCCGACGGCAACATGGTCGAGTTCTCGTACGACCAGGGCGTCTACGAGACCGCACGCGACAAGTGGGGCTGACCCGCTGAACTCGCTCTGAGAGGAGCCGCACCGCCGGGTACCGACGTGGGAACGCGACGGTGCCCGGTTAGGTTGGCTCGAACATGCGTGTGTGGATCGACCAAGACCTCTGCACCGGCGACGGTCTGTGCGTCGATCACTGCCACGACGTGTTCACCCTGCTCGAGGACGGCATCGCCTACGTGGTCGAAGACGGTGAGGCGCAGAACGACCCGGGTGGGTCGGGCAGCCTCGCCGCCGTCGCCCCGAAGCACGTCGAGTCGGTGATCAAGGCCGCCGAGGTCTGCCCCGGCGAGTGCATCTTCATCGAGATCGACGCGCCGATCGACGCCGACATCGAGTACCAGGTCGACGTCCGCATGGCCGGTCGCATCGACGTGCGTGACGACCTCGCCGACGACGAAGCCGCCGCCTGACGAAACCCGATCCGGCCGTGGGCATCCGGGGCGTCGGATTGTTACTATGGCCGTAGTGGTAATTCACGCGACCCCCTCGTCCGCCACGGACGACCCGGAACGGAGTGACCGATGACGACGTTCGATCTCGACCTGTCCAAGTACGACCTCGGCTGGAGCGACGAAGTCGAGTACGCCTTCACGCCCGAGAAGGGCATCAACAAGGGGGTCGTCGAGCAGATCTCGTGGTGGAAGGGCGAGCCCCGCTGGATGACCGACATCCGCCTGCGGTCGCTCCGCTTGTTCGACAAGAAGCCGATGGCCGAGTGGTTCGCCGTGAACATGCCCGACATCGACTTCCAGGACATCTACTACTACCTGCGCCCCAAGGGCGACCAGGTCTCCGAGTGGGATCAGCTCCCCGAGGAGATGATGAAGACCTACGAGAAGCTCGGCATCCCCGAAGCCGAGCGTCAGTACCTCGCTGGCGTGACCGCCCAGTACGAGTCCGAGGTCGTCTACCACAAGAATCGCGAAGACCTCGAGAAGCAGGGGATCCTCTTCTGCGACATGGACACCGCCCTGCGCGAGTACCCGCACCTCGTGAAGGAGTACTTCGGCACGGTCATCCCGCCCGAAGTACCCGCACCTCGTGAAGGAGTACTTCGGCACGGTCATCCCGCCCGGCGACAACAAGTTCGCCGCCCTCAACACGTCGGTCTGGTCGGGTGCCTCGTTCATCTACGTCCCGCCGGGCGTCGAGTGCGAGAT
>JAGQSS010000054.1:0-4420 GCA_020439405.1 Ilumatobacter sp.
CACCACCGGTGCGGTGTACGTCACCGTGCCGCCGGTCCCGACCGACCATACGCCGCCCGCCGCGGTCGTTCCGGTTGCGGCGACGGCCGACAACTCGTCGCCGTCGGGGTCCGAGTCGTTGTCGAGCACGTCGACACTCGCCGAGGCGCCTTGGGCGACGACGAGGCGGTCGTCGAGGGCGATCGGCGCCCGGTTCGGGGCCGGCACGACCGTCCACGTGATCGTCCGACGGGCGACGTTCCCGACCAGGTCGGCGACCTCGATCTCGATCGAGTGCTCGCCGATCGTGTCGTCGAGCTCGCTCCCCGACTCGTCACACGCGTCGGGTTCGAGGCCCGAACCGCCGTCGGCGCACACGAGGTCGAGCAGGATCGACGTCCCGACGACGAACTGTCCACCGTCGGTCGCCGACTCGATCGTCGGCGACTTCCGGTCGACCAGGACCGAGACCGGTGCCGTCTCGGCACAGTTGCCCGCACGGTCGCAGACGTCGGGGACGACGACGGTGGATGCACGTTCCTCACCGTCGGCGACGTCGCTGGTGATCTCGAATGCGGCCTGCGACGGGTCGACGAGTCCGCTGCCGGCATCGGTGGCCGCGCACCCCACGATGACGGCGCCCGATTGCCAGCCGGTGGGTGCGTGACACGTCACCGTCGGCGGCGTCGTGTCGGGAGCGATCGTCACGACGACCGTCGCGGACGACATGCCACCGTGACCGTCGACGACGGTGTAGGTGAACATGTCCTGCGTCGCGTCTCCGGCGCCGTCCGAGGTGTAGGTCGCGATGCCCGCTGCATCGACGCTCCAGCTCCCACCGATGTCGGTGACGCCGGCGTCGACGACGGTCTGGACCTCGTCGCCGTCGGGATCGTGGTCGTTCGCCACGACGTCGACCATGGCCGTCCCGCCACGCTCGACGGTGAGTTCGTCGTCGGCTGCGATCGGCGCGTCGTTGCCGTCGTCGACGACCGTGTAGGCGATCTCGAGGTCGAACTCGTTGCCGACCAGGTCCGCGACGGTCACCACCGTCGTATGTGTCCCCACGGTCGACGGCAGCGGCAAGCCGCTCTGACACGTCGCCGGGTCGATGCCGGAGCCCCCGTCGGCGCACTCGATCTCGAGCACCACCGCGGAACCTTCGGAGAACGTCGTGCCGTCGGTCGCCGAAACGGCGCTGGGCGGCTTGCGGTCGACGAGTGCGTCGACGAGCGGGAGGTCGGTGCAGTTGCCCGCGGCGTCGCAGACCGGTGCCGGGTCGACCGACACGGTGCCCTCGTTCCCGTCCCCGATGTCGGTGGTGTAGTACCGAACGGCGTCCTCGGTCGAAGCGAGGCCGACACCGGCGTCACTGGCGACGCACCGCACGGTCACCTCTGTTCCCGACCATCCGGTCGGGTCGATGCATCCGGCCAACGGTGCCGTCAGGTCGGGGTCGATCGTGATCCGGACCGTCGCCGTGGCGACGCCACCGACACCGTCGGTCACCTCGTACGTGAACTGGTCGCTCGGGCCGGCGTACTCGCGCTCGGGCGAGTACGTGAATCGTCCGTCCGTTCCGATCGTGTAGCTGCCGTGCGGGGTCGTTCCCGTGTGGGCGATCACCGTGATCGGCTGCCCGTCCGGGTCGCGGTCGTTGCCGAGCACGCCGGCGGTCACCGGCGTTCCTTGGGCGGTCCGCACGTGATCGTCGGTCGCCAGCGGTGGTCGGTTCTCGAGATAGTCGATCGAGAACCGTCCCGTGCCGACGATCGCCGACGAGGCGTCCCGCAACACGTACTCGTAGAACACCGGCGTCGACTCCGTCGGGAGGAACGTCCGTCCGTGCGGCTGCCCGTTCATGATGCCGTGCGCCGGTGGCGTCGTGATCTCGAGGGTCAGTCCGGTTCGGGCGACGACCGACGACGGATCGAGTTCGACGTCCCACACGGTGTCGCTGCCACCGCCGCCGACGAAGGTGTCGGTGCTGCCGATCGACAGGTCGGTGGTCGTGGTGTACTTCGGCCGCCCGTCGGGGAACCGCGGGTCGCCGCTCTGGGACAGCGAGATCTGATCACCGATGAGCTGATCGTCGCCCTGACCGCCGTCGAGCAGGTCGACACCGGCCCGTCCGTTCATCTGGTCGTTGCCCGGACCACCGAACATCCGATCGTCGCCGATGCCACCGTCCGCGGTGTCGTTGCCCGGCCCCAGATCGACGACGTCGTTCCCGGCGTCGGTGCGGACGGTGTCGTCGCCTTCGCCGGCCGTGACGACGTCGTCGGCCGGACCGCCGTTGATCGTGTCGCGACCCCGACCGCCGTCGAGGTGGTTCGTCCCGTCGGGGTGGGAGCCGCCGGCCGTGTCGTAGGCCCAGATCTCGTCGTCGCCGTCGTCGCCGGTCACGGTGTCGCCACCGGGCCCGCCACGCAGCACGTCGTTGCCGACGCCGCCTTCGATCAGATCGTCGCCGATCTCGCCCCAGATGGTGTCGACACCCTCGCGACCCATGAGGTGGTCGTTGCCACCGGCACCGAGCAGGGTGTCGTCGCCCGGTCCACCGTCGATGACGTCGGGGTCGACGTCGCCGCTGATCTGGTCGTCGCCGTCGAGGTAGTCGTTCCCTGCCTGGCCGAAGATGACGTCGGCACCCTTGCCGCCTCGAATCGAGTCGCGCTCCGCGTCGGACGGCCAGGGGGTCACCGAGCAACTCCAGACGCCGTTCGTCTCGGTCAACGTCCCCTCGCCGAGATCGCCGAGGATGCAGTCGTCGCCTCCCTTGCCGTCGATCGAGTCGACGATGCCGACAGGCGGGGCCATGCTGACACCACCGATGATGACGTCGCCGTCCCGCGAGCCGGCGATGGTGTCGTTGCCGTCACCGCCGTCGAGGTGGTCCGGCCCACTGGCGGGGGTGGCCCCACCGGGCGACTCGCCGTCGATGATGTCGTTGCCGTCGCCACCGGTCACGTGGTCGCGACCGTTGTTCGGACGGAGTTGGTCGTTGCCCGGACCACCGTCGATGACGTCGTTCCCGGTCGACGCGTTCGTCCCGTCGTCGCCGAGGATCGTGTCGTTGCCGTCGCCGCCCTTGATCAGGTCGTCGTCGGCGCCGCCGAGCAGGGTGTCGTCGCCGCCGCGGCCGTAGATCTTGTCGTTGCCGGCGTTGCCGAGGATCTGGTCGTTGGCGGCGCCGCCACTGAGGGTGTCGTTGCCGGGCCCGCCCTGGACGACGACCCGGATCAGCGTCTCATTCGCTCCGTCGACGGCGTGGCTCACCGACAACTCGTCGTTGCCGGCGCCGAAGTCGCCGTTGATCGAACGGATCTTGTTCGTCGTCGAACCGTAGATCTGCGTGTAGCCGAACCCGGTCACCTGGACCCGTCCGTCGCCGAGATCGGTGACCTGGTAGACCTCGCTGCCGTCACCGCCGAACTTCCGCAGGCCGGCCTGCGGGCCGACGTTGAGGTACAAGTCGGTCCCGACGGTCCGTGCGAGGACCGGGACGGGCAGCTCGAACCAGCCGCCACCGCCCCCGGTCGAGTTGCACGAGTCCTGGATGTCGGGGAACTGGTAGAGCACGAACGGGTCGACCAGGTCCTTGGTCGCGTCGCCGAACGGTGTCTCGATCTTGACCCTGGCGTATGCCTCGATCGAGCCGCTGCTGTTGAACAGGCAGAGCGGGTTGGTCAACCGGGACTTCACCTCGCGGAACCGCACCTTGCCGTCGCCGTCGGGGTCCTCGAGGTCGAGGCGGAGCGCGCCCTCGACGCCGCCCGATGCACGGGCGGACACGCCGGGGACACCCACGTAGGCGTACAGCTCGAGATGCGCCTCGAAGGCGAGTTCGGGCACGTCCTTGCCGGACTCGTCGAGATCGTCGATCCCGACGCCGTGCAGCAGCACGCCGACCGAGCTCAGCTGGTACGGCTTGGTGGCGAGCGCCTCCCGGATGCCGGCCGTGTCGTACGACACGGCGAAGTGACCGTCGATCGACGCCCCACCGCGGAGACCGATCTTGGCGAACGGCAGTCCGTAGGAGAAGTCGAAGCCCTTGTCGGCGTGCAGTCGTCCCGCATCGAAGCGGACGAGGTCGATGTCCTTGCCGAACAGGAGTTGCAGGAACTGGATCGGCTCCTCGAAGGCGGGGAACGTGAACTCGGCGCCGGTCTGTCCGTTGGTGACCTCGTCGATCTTGCTCTGGAACGTCCAGCCGGCGTCCTCGAGATCGTCGAGCACGTCGTTGATGACCGGCGTCCCGGCGATGAGCTGGTCGAAGGCGGCATCCGGGTCGACGAACTCGATCTCGCCTGCCGCGAGATCGATCGTGATGTCGTTCGCGATCGGCACCTGCACCTGCGGGGTGGGGGTCGATCCGACCTCGTTCACGAACTTCACGAGCTTGACGAGTGTCACGATCGCGCCGACGTCGTTCCCCGAG
>JAGQSS010000054.1:4516-15076 GCA_020439405.1 Ilumatobacter sp.
GAGACGCCCTGTGATGCGGACCACGCATCGAGCCAGGTGATCTTGCCGCGGCCGACCATGCGCGAGAGGTCGCTCGCGACCGGGATCTCCTGGGTCACGGTGCGAACGATCGGATCGAACGGTCCGGTCACTCGCTTGATCTCCTTCGCCACCGCCGTCACGTAGTTGGCGGCGGTCGTCCCGGCGTCGAGGCGCACGTTGCGGAGCGCCACGGTCGCGACCGGTGCCAGGCCGTCGCGGATGTCGACGGGCGCGCCCGTCGAGCCGGGGCAACCGTTCCAGTCCGCGTGGAGGTCGAGGTCGCCGAGGATGCCGGGCAACGCCTGGGCGGCGTTGGCACCCGGCACCCGGACTTCGAGACCGAGTTCGAGATCGGCGCAACCACGTGCCGTGAAGGCGATGCTGCTCTCGTCGAGCACGTTGCCGCCGCGGCTGATCAGCTCACCCAGACGGAGGCGGTCGGTGTCGGCGCCGAGCAGGTCGACGCCCAGTTGGATCTGCAGGTCCGACCCGGCGTGCTGGTCGGTCAGCCGGACGGGGAGGCCGGCGATGGTCGCCTCGATCGTTTCGGGCATCGAGGCGGTCGCGTCGAGCGACACCTCGGGCAGCCCGCTCGACGTGCCGGGCACGAGGTAGAAGCCGTTGCGGTCGATGCCGCCGCGGAACTCGACCCGCCATGCGACGCTGGCACTCGCCGGATCGTCCGACCGGATTCGGAGTCCGGGCACACCGAACCGGAACGGCGTCGACGTCGCGGTCGCGTTGCGACCGATGGCGAAGCCGATCTCGACGTCGGTCACGTCGACGAGCAGCGCCGTCGACGCACACGGCGCTTCGCCGCACCACACCGTGACGGGCACGTCCGCAGCGTCGATCTTGTTGTCGTTGTTGGTGTCGCGCAGCAGCTTCAGCTGGCTGCTCGGACCGATGTTGTTGACGAAGAACGTCTTGATGCCGTTCTGGAGCGCCCCGGCGTTCGACGCCGCGTCGACGGTGGCGACGATGTTCTCGACCTTCGCCATGAACGCTTCGAGGTCGGCGAGCGCCGAGCTCCCGGCGCTGTACGCGTCGCCGATGATCGGCAGTTCCTCGTCGATGTTGGCGCCGTCGAGGGCGATCCGGGCCTGGGCGACGACGTACCGGATGCCGGCGACGATCGACGATGCCGACAGGGCACGAGCCTCGATGTCGGTGAGGATCGATTCGGGAACGTCGGCCGACCACGTCGCCGGATCGAGCAACTCACCGGCGGTCCAGACGACGGGGCCGGTGCCGAGCCGCACCCACTTGGTGCCGTCCTTGGCGACGACGTCGCCCGAGGCGGTGCGCAGATAGATCGGCAACGTCGCGCATCCCTCCTGGTTCGGCGTCGGACACGTCGCAGGGGTCCACGCCGACGAACGGTCGGTCACCTGACCGGCTGCGAGACGGTTACCGACGGCGGCGATCCACTCGGTCGGCGTGTACCGGGCGGCAGGATCGCCACCCGCGTTCACGGCGAAGCGGACGCTGGCCGACGCGGTCGCCGGGTCGCTGAAAGGTTCACCGGCCTTCGTCCCGACGACGCCGAGGGAGACCTCGGCCGGCCCGGCGTACCCGCGGAAGGTGCCGGTCGGCGACGCGTTGAGATCCACGTCACCGCCGAGTTCGACCTCGGCCCCGGTCGACCCGAGGATGACGACCCGGGCCGGGGCCTCGCCCGGCTTGATCGACGGCAGCGTCTGGGACGTTCCGACGACGACCTCCGGCAGTTCGAGTGCGATGTCGAGACGGAGGGCGGCGAGGTAGTCGAGTTGGAGTGCGACGGCGCCGTCGACGCCGACCACACCGAGTCCGTCGGCGTCGATCGTGAAGGTGCCGGCGACCGGTCGAGCCGACCCGCACGCCGCCGAGACCTCCGAGGCCTGACAGAGATCGAGATGGAGCACCAGCGCCGTCCGAGGTGAGCTGCGGTCGATCTCGAAGGCGATCACCGGCGCCACCTGCTCGACCGGAATGCCGAGTGCGTCGGCCACCGCCTGCTCGACGGCGGCCTCCACCTCGGGCAGCGTCAGGTCGCGGTGGAGGGCGAGGACGCGGTCGATCGAGTCGGCGACGGTCGTGAAGCCGGCGACGGTGTCGTCGAAGCCGGCACCGACCAGCGGGAGGGCACGAGCCAGTTCTTCGTTCTCACGCGCCACGCGTACGACGCTCCGCGCCGCATCGCGCGCACCGCCGAGCAGCATGGACACCATCTGGATCGGATCGTTCGCCTGACCGGCGAACCTCAGGAGGTCGCGTCCGAATGCAGCGTCGGCCTGCACCTGCGGACCGTTCGGGCCGGTGGTCTGGGACAGGTCGTTCCAGCGAACGGTCACCATGCCGGAGGCGAGTTCGGTGCCGTCGAGTGTGGCGACGGCACGGGTCGTGACCGGGTTGATCCCGACGTTGACGTCCGCGCTGATCGACGGCCCGTTCGGCGAACCGTCGAGCAGATCGGTGAGCGACACGAACTCGTCGGTCGTGTCGACGATGCCGAGACGGAACATCGGCGCGCTCCCGTTCGGCTTGGTCAGCAGATCGATCGGTGCCCCGGTCGCGTCGCCGACGGCGAGCGACACCGGCACGAAGCCGATCCGCCCGGCGGCATCGATGTCGAGGGTCACCTGACCGTCGACCGTGATCGCGGCGTCGCTCGAGACGAGCAGACGGTCGCCGAGTGTCCGGAGGTCGTCGGTGGACGTCCCGTCGGGTTCGGGCGCGAGATCGACGCCGATCGTCAGATCGACCGTCGCCGACCCGTCGACGGCGAGCGTGGCGTCGGTCGTGGCTTCGATACCGACTCGATCGAGCAGGTCGAGGTCGGCCTCGACCGTCGCGTCCGTGACCGACGTCGAGTACCCGAGATCGAACTCGAGCCGTCGGGCGGCCGGCACGTAGCGCAGACCGAACGTGCCCGGCGGGACCCCGAGCGCCGTCTCCAGCTCGTGCAGGACCTGCTGCAAGCTGGGCGGGGTCGCCCCGTTGCGGAGTTGCTCGACGGTCGTGCGGATCTGTCGGGCGACCTCCACGGCGTCCTGCAGGTCTGCGGCGCTGAACGGCAGGGGCACGTCGGCGGCCGCCTGGAGTTCGTCGAGCGCCAACGCGATCGCCGAGAACAGCTCCAGGACCTGGTCGGGTCCGAGAGTTTCGAGCGATGCCAGGTCGGGGGTCGCGAACTCGAGCACCGGCTCGGCGACACCATCGCACACGTTGTCGTCGTGCAGCGTCAGGTGCGCCAGATCGGAGCCGAGTCCGGCGATCGCAGCGCCGAGGGTGACGTCGACGTCGACGCTCGAGGTCGGGTCGCAGACGACGTCGAAGTTGCCGGCGAACGATCCCCCGACGAGTTCGTCCGACGAGATCTCGCCGTCGTGGTCGACGTCGCGCGGACGCAATTCGAGCGCGGTCTCGACCCGCACGGCCGGTCCGTCCGAGGGACCGTGTGCCTCGACGGCCAGGAGCCCGAGTCGACCGGTGACCGGCTGGTCCGGCGGGAGGGTCTCGGTCGCCGTCACGGCGAACCGGAAGGCAGGGTGGTCCGCCGCGCGGAGGTACACACGGTCGACGGTCCGTTGCGGTTCGATCACGAAGGTCAGCTGCGTCGTGACGGACACCTCGGTCTCGGGGCCGGCGAGCGCGAGCCCACCGACGTCGAGGCTGAGCTCGCCGAGCGATCCGGTGAGCGAGACGTCGAGCACGGCTTCGTAGTGGTCCGTCAGGTCGTGTGGCGAGATCTGCGCCTCGACCTCGAGTTCGAGCGGACCGATCGTGCTGTCGAGCTGGTCGAGTTCGGCATCGAGTTCGGCGATGCCCTTCGACGTCAGGCTCGTCGCGATGTGATCGGACAGGCCCTTCACGGCGAGCTTGAAGTAGTGCAGGAAGCCGGGTCCGGCGGCGGCGCCGGGCGTGCTGCCGAGATCGGCGGCGTCGAGCGGGAAGAGCCGGTCGAGTTCGGCCGCGATGTCGGTCCGCGAGAGGACTTCGAACAGCGGCGCGAAGCTCTGGCTGATGCCTTCGAACGTCTCGATCTGTCCCGGAACGGTAGGCGGCAGCTCGGGGGCGTCGACGCCGAGCTGGGCGGCCCACGCGTCCTCGAGCGGGAGTGCGTAGGCGTAGAAGTGTCCCGCACGGTTCGGGTGGAGCGATCCCTCCGGATCGCGCTGGTACAGGAGCGATTCGAGGACCGACCGGAACCACTTGTCGCGTGCGCAGTAGCCGTGGCCGGTGAAGGCGGCGTGCGAGCCCGTCACGGCCGAGAACCGTCCGGGGTAGACCTCGTTCGCCGCGGCGACGGCGTCGTTGCGGGCCGAGTTGAGGAAGTCGGTGATCGCGGCACCGGCCCAGGTCCATTCCGGCTGGGAGATGGTGCCGGCGTCGGGGTCGACGGTCAGCCCCGTGAGGAACCCGTCGAGCGCCGTCCGGGCCCAGGCGGGGAACGTCCCCGTGAACGACTTCTCGTTGCTCGCGCAGACGGTCACGCCGTCGTCGGCGATCGTCGCGTTGGGGTACTCGTTGTAGAAGACGTGACCGGCCGGGATCGACGCCGACGGGTCCGCTTCACGCAGGTCGAGCCGGGTCATCAACGCGTCGCTCAGTGCCCGGTACCGGTCGGGCAGCTGTGCCTTGCGCGGGGCGAGGAACTCGGTCGCCGTGATCATGCGGTTGTTCCGGTCCCGCAGGAACGTCGAACGATCGGTGGAGCAGTCGTCGTCGGCGAGGCACGAGAACGCGACCTTGCTGAAGCTCAGGTCGTTGATGCCGATCAGCACGTTGACGATGTCGATCTGTCGGTCGCCGAGGATCTGCTCGACCTGGTCGAGCTGGGACGGCAGGCAGGCCGGGTCGTCGGGGGTCGGGGCGTCGAGGGCCGGGTCGGGCTGCACGAAGAAGAACGTCTCGCCAGCGCGGTACGGGTTCGCCAGGTTCGGATCGTCGCAGTCGAGCCGCGCCTTGGTGGGCTCGATCCCCTGGTAGGTGCCGAGGATGCCGCGGGTGATGCGGGCGCCGGAACACGCCGTGTGGACGAACGTCACCGAGCTGTGCGGGTCACGCTGCTCGAGCCGCAGCGCCGCCTGCGCCGGGCCGGCGAGCGCCGAACGATGGCACTGCTCGTCGTTCCACTTCGGTTCGAACACGACCGAGCCGAATCCGCCGGCGGTGAAGTCGGCGTGGAGATAGTCCGGGTTGCCCTCGCCGGACGCGCCCGAGTCGCCCATCGCCACGATCACGTGGTCGCGCGGGAAGATCGTCTGCACCGAGGTCGTGGGCACCCCACCGACCGTCACCGTCAGCACCACCTCGTAGGTCGTGTCGACCGCTGTGAACTGGTGCGATGTCGTGCACGAGGTCGTCGGCTCCGCGATCGTGCCGGCGAACGTCCATTGGTACGTCGCGCCGGGCGTCGGCGCACCGCCTGCACAGGCGTCGAAGTCGATCCGCCACGACGTCGGCTGCGTGAACGAGGTCGGGGTGTCGAGGTCGATCTCGTCGATGACGTGATCGCCGTTCGTGTCGAGTCCGAACCGGTTGGGCATCGACCACTCGAACGTGGCCGCCGACGCGGCGGGCTGCTCGGCGGCCGAGACCGTCGGGGTGAGCGGGAACGCTGCCGCGACGGGCGCTGTGAGCAGGGCGGCCAGGGAGCCCGCGAGGAGTCGACGCAAGTGCTGCATGCCGGTCATCGTCGGCGGAGCACCTTGCAAGCACCTTGAAGCCCACTTGACGCCCGGTGACTGTCGGCCGACCCGTCGCTGTAGGGAAACGCGCGTCTGGGACGATGGTGACAGTGGTGAGCGAGTTCGCGGAGCATCCGGGGCAGGAGGCCCGACGGAAACTGGTCGAGTTGTACGACGACGCCGTCGGCGAGGTGTACGTCTACCTGGCCCGTCGTTGCGAGTCGACGACCGTGGCCGAAGAGCTCACCTCCGAGACGTTCCTCGCCGCCGCCGACGCGGTGGTCCGACGTCCGCCCCCCGATCTCACCGTCGCGTGGCTGATCGGGATCGCCCGCCACAAGCTCGCCGATCACTGGCGTCGCCGCGAGCGTGAGCAGCGGCTCCTGGTCGCGGTCGACGCCCAACCCGCTGCCGACGACGACATCTGGGAGATCGAGCTCGACCGGATCGTCGCCCACGAGGTCCTCGCCGAGTTGGGCGACCATCACCGAGGAGCGCTCACGCTCCGGTACGTCGACGGGCTGCCCGTCCGCGACGTCGCCGCCCATCTCGGCCGCACCGAGAAGGCGACCGAAGTCCTCCTGGTGCGCGCCCGGTCGGCGTTCCGGGCCGCCTACGAATCCCGCCCCGACGCAGGGAGGACGCCGTGAGCAACGACCCGTTCGACGCACTCGCCGGTGGTTCCGGCGACACACCCACCCCGGATCCGGCGTTCGTCACCCGCCTGCGTCGACAGCTCGTCGACACGCTCGAACTCGACGCCCCCACCATCGATCTCCCCGAGAGGAAGCCCACCATGAGCAACGCAACCGATCGGACGATCGCCACGGCGGTCGTCCCCTACCTGACCGTCGACGACGGCGCCGCGGCGCTCGACTGGTACGCCACGGCGTTCGGAGCCACGGAGGTGATGCGCGTCGAGTCCGACGGCATCCTCGGTCACGCCGAGTTCACCGTCGGCGGCATGTCGTTCTATCTCTCCGACGAGCACCCCCAGTTCGGTGTCCTGTCGCCACGATCGCTCGGCGGCACATCGGTCGCGATGCACGTCACGGTCGACGACGTCGACACATTGTTCGCTCGCGCGGTCGAGGCAGGGGCAACCGCGCTCGCCGAGCCGGCGGATCAGCCACATGGAGCACGACACGGCACGTTGGTCGATCCGTACGGACATCGGTGGTTGCTGTCGCAGCCGATCGAGGCGGTCGACGTCGAGACGTACCGCGACCGGGCGGCGGGCGAGGGATACGCCGTGACGGCGCCACCTCGCCGACCCGTGGGCCAGATCTGGGCGGCGATGCCCTACGCCGACGCTCCGGCGGGCATCCGGTTCCTGGTCGACGTGCTCGGGTTCGAGGAGCAGATCGTCGTGCCGAACGAGGACGACCCCACGGTGATCGAACACAGCCAGCTCCGTTGGCCCGAGGGCGGCATCCTGCAGGCGTCGACCGCGAACCGGCCCGGCAACCCGTACTCGGAACGACCGACGGGCAGTGAATCGCTGTACGTGGTCACCGCCGATCCCGACGCCGTCTGGCGACGCTGTCAGGAGGCCGGGGTGGAAGTCGTCGACCCGCCTCGCATCCCCGACTACGCCCCCGACACGATGGTCTTCTCGATCCGCGACCCGGAAGGCAACATCTTCAGCTTCGGCTCCTACGCCGGCGAGTAGCGGGGGTCCGCGGCCGTCATTCCAACGGCTGGCAGTAGCGGAAGTCCGGCGGGACCTGCGTTTCGCCGTACATCAACAGGGTCTCGAACGCCTCGACAGCACGCGCCGCCGAGCGCATGAGCGGATTCTCGAGCCCTGCCGAACCGGCCGGGAGGATCGGACGCCGTGCCCCGGTCTGCAACTCGAGCTGTGTCTGCAACACCTCGTCCTGGTACCGCCGCCACCGTTCGCGCCCCGCCTCGTACTCGGGTCGGTCGTCGTAGGCAATGACGACGTGCGTCGCTCCGCGCAGGCGGCGACGAACCTCGCCGTCGGCGCACATCTCCTCCCCGCCCGAGTTCGACCCGCCGAGCCCGTACCGCCCGACCCCGACGAGTTCGAACGTGCCGTCGATGGTCACCTCCGCCGAGTAGCAGTCGGCGGCGCGCACCCCGACGACCTCGAGGTACATCACGAGCAGCTCCTGCGGTGTCGACGGCAGGTACGGGCACGGCGACGGGATGACGTGCGTCCGTTGCGGCTGCGGGTGGACGACACTCGCGACGTCGGACCAGCCGAGCACCTCGACGAAGGCGCCGTCCCGCCCGTGAACCGGCAGATCGACCGGCGCAGCCTCGATCAACCCGTCGATCGCTGCTGCGACCGGTGCGGCGGCGAGCACATGAACGCCTTCGACACAGCCGACCATCTCACCCGAGCCCTCGTCGCCACCGCCGACCGACCGCATGGCCACGGCCCGAGCGACACCGAGGCACCGGTCGGCGCGCAGGCCGGCCAGCTCGAGGAGCGCGACGCCGAGTTCCTCGTCGACGACGGCGGGGTCGCCCTTCGATCGTCGAACCCAGTGGTCCCAGGCCGACAGCGTCGCCCGTTCGACGCTGCCACCCGGGGCAAGTCCGGCGTTCGGCTCGTGGATCACCTCCCATTCGACGACACGGCGCCGTTCGGAGGTGGGCGTCTTCGCCGGGCTGATCCGGTCGGGGACCCGCGAGACGCCGTAGACGAGATCGGGGCGGGCCGCGAGCCCGGAATCGACCAGGTATGCCACGACGTCGTCGAGCTGTGTCGACCCGCGCGTCGCGATCCTGGTCACCGTGACCCCGGCGTGCCCCGGTGCGGTGTAGTCGGCTCGACGCCGATCGCGATCGTGTCGCTCGGTGGTCTCGATCCGGCGTCGCTCGACGGGATCGTCGACGCCGCGAGGCGCACCCGTCGCCATGGTGCGCGCGGTGCCGCCCAACTGTGTCCTCACCCTCGACCACTCGTGACGGAGAAGTCCGCCGACACCACCCTGTTCGAACGCTTCCACGCTGACCGTGTGATCGGCGACCTCGGGACGGGGTCCGTAGGCGATCTCGGCCGCCGGACCACGAAGAGGGCGCTCGAGCGCCTGTTCGTCGATCGAGGCCTGCAGCGTCCGGCGGGCTGCCGTCAGATCGGCCTTCGCCGCTGCGACGCGTGCCTGCTGCTCTTCGTACAGCGCCCGCTGTTCGGGCGACAGGTCGTTCGGGTCGACCTCGCCGCCTCGGGCGACGGCGATCGTCTTGCGCAGGTTGTCGAAGAGCCCCACCACGCGCATCGTAGAACCACGCTGGCCTCGCTCGCGCGCCGAACGGGGTCGGAGACGGCCGCTATACCGTTCGGGCGAAGTCGGCGATACGGAGGGCGAGGTCAGCGCTGATGTCTGGGCAGGCGACCGCCATGATCTCGGCCGCGTGGGTCGTGCCGAGCTGGTTGTCGCAGCGGGTCTGCACGCCGGCGCGCATCAGGAGCCGGTAGAACTCGATGCCCTCGTCACGCAGCGGGTCGCACTCGTTGACGTGGACCACGGTCGGCGGGAGGCCACGCACGTCGTCCTCGGTGGCAAACGACGGCCAGGCGAGCGGATTCCCCGCCTCGAATTCCTCGATCCCGTAGGCCATCGCGCCACGGTTGTGGTGGAGGTTGAGCAGGATGCCCTCGTTCTCGGTCGACGACGGGAACCGGCCCTGCGGCCATGCGCCTGCGATGTACGGGCAGAGCGCATAGAGCCCCCGGATCAGCCCGATGTCGCCGTCTCGCAGCAGCTTCAGTCCGGTGGCGATCGTCAGGTTCCCGCCGCCGCTCTCGCCTGCGACGACGATGTGGTCCGGATCGACCCCGATCTCGGATGCGTGGGCGTGCACCCACTTCAGCCCGGACACGCAGTCGTTCAGACCGGCAGGGAACGGCGCGATCTCCGGGACTGCCGACGGACGGAGCGCATTGCGGAACTCGACCATGACGACACAGACACCTCGGTTGGCGATCATCCGACCCCAGGCTCGGTACATCCCGTTGAAGGCCGACAGCGTCTGCATACCCCCACCGTGGATGTAGTAGACGCACGGGACTGTGTCTGCACCCGTCGGCCGGATCACCTGGAGCTTGATCGTATTGCCGTCCGGCTGCGACTCGATGTCGACCGTCGAGATGTCGAGCCCGGCCGACGGGGCGACGTCTTCATTGTCGAGCAGGTCGAGCATCGCCGTCATCATCTGTTCGGCGGCGACGGCCTCCGGAGTCGACACCTCGGCGAGCAACGCCTCTCGACTCTCGATGTCGGGCTGGGCGCCGCTCGGCAGGTCACCCAGAACCGCCTTGATACGTGGATCGATGCGGGGGTCGCTCTTGATCGTGGGCATGGCTGCTTCCTTTCATCCAGAAGGGGTCAGGCACCTTCTGGCATCGGACGTCGTGGGCGGTCCGGCCGGCCGGCCAGAAGGTGCCTGACCCCTTCTGGTATCCGACCCCTAGGCTCCGGTGACGACGACGCCGCAGGAGCGGAGGACGTCGATGGTCTCGGCGAGCGGCAGGCCGATGACGTTGCTGGGGCTGCCGTCGATCCGTTCGACGAGCGCCCCGCCCGCCGTCTGCATGCCGTAGGCACCCGCCTTGTCGCGGTGCTCGCCGACGCCGAGGTACCAGTCGATGTCGGCGTCGGTCAGCTTCCGGAACGTCACGTCGGTGGTGACGACCGTGGCGATCGCCGATCGGGCCGTCCAGCCGACCACGGCCGTGTGCACCTGATGGGCACGGCCCGACAGCGCCTCGAGCATCCGACGCGCGTGCTCGTCGTCGTCGGGTTTGGCCAGGATGTCGTCGTCGAGATCGACCGTGGTGTCGGCGGCGAGCACACAGATGCCGCCGTCGCGATCGAGCAGGTGGGCGACC
>JAGQSS010000550.1 GCA_020439405.1 Ilumatobacter sp.
GGCGTGTTCGCCGCCTGGTCCCCGGCTGCTCGCGCGGCGGGCAGCGGGCTGATCGTCGGGCTCGTGATCGCCGCCGTCGTGGCGTTCTGCAATGCGACGTCGTCGGCGCAACTCGCCGCTCTCCATCCCGAGTCGGGCGGCACCTACGTCTACGGTCGCCGACGTCTCGGCGATGCGTGGGGGCATCTCGCCGGGTGGGGATTCGTGGTCGGCAAGACGGCGTCGTGCGCGGCGATGGCGCTCACGGCCGGCGCGTACCTGTGGCCCACGCACGAACGATGGGTCGCCGTCGCGGCCGTCGCCGCCATCACGGTCGTCAACATCGGCGGCCTGTCGCGCACGGTGCTGGTCACGAGGGGGCTCCTCGCCGTGTCGCTGGTCGCGCTGGCTGCCGTCGTCGCGTCGGGCTGGACGAGTTCGTCGGCGTCGCTCGACCGCATCACCCCGATCGAGGGCGACCTCCACGGGATCGTCCGGTCGGCCGGGTTCCTGTTCTTCGCCTTCGCCGGTTACGCCCGCATCGCCACGCTCGGCGAGGAGGTTCGCGACCCGGCCACCACGATCCCCAAGGCGATTCCGCGGGCCCTCGCCGCGGTGCTCGTCGTCTACGCGGTCGTCGGCGTGACGGCGCTCGCCGTGGTCGACGCCGACCTGCTCGCGCTGACCGACGCACCGCTCCGTCTCGTCGCCGATGCCGGCGATCTCCCGGTCGGCGGGGTCGTGCGGATCGGGGCGGGCATCGCGGCACTCGGAGTGCTGCTCAATCTGATCCCCGGCGTCTCGCGCACGACCCTCGCGATGGCCCGCAACCGCGAGCTCCCCCACTGGTTCGCCCACGTCGACGAACGACGGTCGCTCCCCATCCGAGCCGAGCTGACAGTCGCTGCCGTCGTGATCGCGCTCGTCGTCGTCCTCGAGCTGCGCGGCGCGATCGCCGTCTCGGGCGTCGCGGTCCTCACGTACTACGCGATCACGAACGCCGCCGCGCTCACCTTGGCCGACGACGAACGGCGTTGGCCGAAGCCGATCGCGGTGCTCGGGTTGGTCGGCTGCGTCGTCCTGATCGCCGCGCTGCCGTGGCGGGCCGTCGTCAGCGGTCTCGCGGTGCTCGGTATCGGGGCGATCGTCCGTCTCGTGACGACGCGGCGCACCGCCATGACCTGACACGTCATCGACCGCCTCCCGGCGAGTCGGTACGTTTCCGACATGGACCCGACCGAGTTCGTCCGCTCCGCCATGCCGCTCTGCGCCACCCTCGGTATCGAGGCGGCCGAGATGTCGGCGGAGCGGGTCGTGTTGTCGCTCGCGTGGCGGCCCGAGTTGTGCACCAGCAACGGGCTCATGCACGGTGGCGCCGTCATGGCACTGGCCGACGCGGCCGGCGGGGCGTGCGCGTTCACCAATCTGCCGGACGGCGCAGTCGGCACGTCGACGATCGAGTCGAAGACGAACTTCCTGGGTGCGGTCAAAGAGGGCCAGACCGTCACCGCCACATCGACACCGCTGCACGTCGGGCGCACGACGATCGTCGTCGAGACCGAACTCCGCACCGACGGCGGCAAGCTCGTCGGCAAGACGACCCAGACGCAGACGGTCCTCACCGGCTGATCCACGCCGCGGCTCGCCGGTGCCAAGATGAGCCGATGCGAGTGGTGGCGTTCCTGCGAGGCATCAACGTCGGCAATCG
>JAGQSS010000551.1 GCA_020439405.1 Ilumatobacter sp.
ACGAGTGTCCGCGACGATCCTGGCGATCGCATTGGTCGCCGTGTGGCCGATCACCTTCTACGGGCCCGGCGAGATCGACGCGTTCGACGGCGGCGCCCGGTTCGTCTTCGCCATGTTCTTCCTGGTCGGCTGGGTGTTCGGGAGTCAGGTCCGTGCATCCCACGACCGCCAGGCGGCACTCGCCGAACACGCGGCCGCGACCCAGGCGGCGGTCGATGCCGTCGCCCGCCAGGCCGTCGCCGAGGAACGCAACCGGATCGCTCGCGAACTGCACGACGCCGTCGGGCACGCCGTCAACGTGATGGTGATGCAGGCCGGCGCCGCCCGCATGGCAACCCAGGACGACCGCGCCGTGGGCTCGCTGCGCGAGATCGAGCGGGTCGGGCGGCTCGCGCTCGGCGACCTCGACCGCATGCTCGGCCTCCTGCGTGCCACCGACGACACCGCACCGCTCGAACCCGCCTACGGCCTCGCCGACATCGGCCGACTCGTCGACGGAGTGCGCGCCGCCGGCGCCGACATCGAGTTCGTGGACGAGTGCCCGGCCGAACTCGACCCGACCGTCGAGCGCACCACCAGCGCCACCGCCTACCGCATCGTGCAGGAGGCGCTGACCAACGCGGTCAAGCACGCCGGCCCGGCGCACATCGAGGTCGTCCTCCGATGCGACGACCGCGAGCTGCTCGTGCAGGTGCTCGACGACGGGCGCGGCGCCGCCGCCACGGCGACGTCCGGTGGCGGGCGCGGACTGATCGGGATGCGCGAGCGCGTCGAACTGTTGGGCGGCCGGCTCACGACCGGGCCACGGGCCGGCGGCGGCTACCGCGTCGAGGCACGCATCCCACGAGCGGAGGACGACCGATGACCATCCGAGTGCTGATCGTCGACGACGACGTGCTGGTGCGGGCCGGGCTCCGCATGATGATCGAGACCCAGGACGACCTCGAGGTCGTCGGTGAGGCGGGCGACGGCGTCGCCGCGATCGAACTCGCCGGGTCGCTGGAGCCCGACGTCGTCCTGATGGACATCCGCATGCCCGGTATGGACGGCCTCGAGGCGACCCGTCGCATCGTCGGCGAACTCGCCGGTGAGGATGATCCCGACGACGAGTCGGGGCCGCGCGTGCTGGTGCTGACGACGTTCGAACTCGACGAGTACGTCTACGACGCCGTGCGGGCCGGCGCCAGCGGCTTCCTGCTGAAGCGCACACCGCCGGAGGAACTGCTGGCCGGGATCCGGGTCGTTGCCGACGGCGATGCCTTACTGGCGCCGTCGGTGACGCGGCGGTTGATGCGGGAGTTCTCGCGCGCCACGGCCGACGGGCCGGCACCGACCGACGTCAGCAACCGCGAGCTCGACCGTCTGACCGACCGCGAGCGCGAGGTACTGGTCCTGATCGCCCAGGGCCTGTCGAACAAGGAGATCGCCGCCGAGCTGATCGTCGGCGAGAGCACCGTCAAGACCCACGTCAAACGCATCCTGATGAAGCTCGCCCTGCGCGACCGCGTCCACGCGGTGGTCTACGCCTACGAAACCGGCCTCCTCGAACCCGGCAGCTGACGCGTCCCCCGAATCGGGTCGGGTGCCTGAGGTGACGGGCGAGGCGCCAGCCGAACCCGTTACCGTTGGTCACCCGACCCGGGACGAGGTGTGCGACCGGATCACAGGTTCTCGGGTCCGGTGATC
>JAGQSS010000552.1 GCA_020439405.1 Ilumatobacter sp.
CTCCGAATCGCTGTGGGTCGAACCGGTCCGGGGAACGGTCCTGGTCTGACCACATCCGTTCCGCGCGGTGGGTTCACGGCGGGATGCCACACTGGACGGAGCGGGTGTTGTGCGGGCACCGCGGCGATGGCGGCGATCCGCCCCCGAGACGGATCGGGAACAGGGGAGCAACGGTGGACAACTCACGACGGTTCGGTGGACTGCGTCTGGCACTGGTGATGGCACTGCTCGTGCCGGTGTGTGTTGCGGTCGTGGTGGCCGACGACCTCGGCGACGCACCGGTGGTCGACGCCGCGGACGGTGACGTCGTGCCCGTCGTGCCGGCCCGCCTGCTCGAGACCCGACCCGGCGAACCCACCTTCGATGGCAACGAGTTCGGCTCGGACACCAGCCCCTGGATGCCCGGCGGCAACCCGCTGTCCCAGGCCGGCAGCGTGTTCGGCCACGATTTCGACTGCGGTCTCAACGAACTGACGATGTACCCCGACGGTCTGTACTCCACCTACACAACCTTCTGGACCCGCATCAGCTGACCGAGGAACGAATGGGGTCGGCGAGGATCGAGGAACGGACCTGGTCTGACCACATCCGTTCCTCGCTCGGTGTGGCATCGTGACGCGGTGGGCAGACCGCTCCGAATCGGTGTCGCAGGGGCGGGCTTCTCGGGCGCGGTCGTCGCACGGCAACTCGCCGACGCCGGCCACACGGTCGTGGTGCACGACCCGCGCGACCACGTCGCCGGCAACTGCCACACCGCTCGGCACGAGACCGGTGTGCTCGTCCACGTGTACGGGCCGCACCTGTTCCACACGACGTCGAGTCGGGTCTGGACGTACGTCCAGCGATTCGGACGGTTCCGTCCGTACACCCACCGGGTCAGCGCCACCGTCCACGGCTCCGTCTACGCGATGCCGATCAACCTCGGCACGATCAACCAGTTCTTCGGCACCGAGCTGACGGCCGACGAGGCCCGCGACTTCATCGCCGACCGCGCCGAACCGGGCGACCCGGCGACGGCGGTCACCTTCGAGGAGCGAGCGCTCCGAACCGTCGGCCGCGAGCTCTACGAGGCCTTCTTCGCCGGGTACACGTTCAAACAGTGGGGCATCGCCCCGAGCGAGCTGCCCGCCTCGGTCTTCTCCCGCCTCCCCGTGCGCTTCGACCACGACGACCGCTACTTCGGCCATCCGTATCAAGGGCTTCCCGAACGCGGGTACACCGCCGTCGTCGAGGCGATGCTCGATCACCCCGGCATCGAACTCCGACTCGCGACGCCCATGGCGCCCGAACAGGTGGCGGAGTTCGACCACACGTTCTGGACCGGTCCGCTCGACGCGTTCTTCGCGTATCGCGACGGGTACCTCACCTACCGCACCCTCGACCTCGTCCTCGCGGTCGCCGACGCCGCCGACGCGGATGACGACCGGCAGGCGTGCGCCGTGATGAACCACTGCGACGTCGACGTGCCCTACACCCGCGTCACCGCGCACGCCCACTTCGCACCATGGGAACGACACGAGGCCGCCGTCCAGACGACCGAGTTCCCGCGCGCCCATCGCCCCGGCGACATCGAGTACTACCCGGTGCGGCTCGCCGACCCTGCCGCTCGCACGGCCGCGTACCTCGACGCCGCCCGGTCACTCGCCGGCGTCACCTTCCTCGGCCGGCTGGGCACCT
>JAGQSS010000553.1 GCA_020439405.1 Ilumatobacter sp.
GAGACGTACATCGGCTACCTCCGCCGCAAGCTCGACGACGGCGAGCCGAAGCTGATCCACACCATCCGAGGCGTCGGTTACACCCTGCGCGAGCAGTGATGAACCTGTCGCTGCGAACGCGACTGATCGTCGGCATCGCCGCCGTCGCCGGCGTGTTGCTGATCGTGTCGGTGATCGTGACCCAGACGACGCGCGCCCAGCTCATCGAGCAGGTCGACGATCGCTTGGCCGCGTTCAGTCCGAAGTATGTCGACCGGTCCGAGCCGGTGCCCGACTACTCCCAGCCACGTCCCGACGATTCGCCCGACGACCGCGATCGCGACGAACGCGAACGCGTCAGCGACGTGTTCGAGGGGTTCTTCGGCGACGACGGCGAGTACCGGACGCTGTTCCAGCCGTCGGGCGGCGACTACAGCACACCCGATCTCGATGCCGGCGACCTGCCCGCGTCCGGGGGTTCGTACTTCACGACGAGCTCCGTCGACGGCGACACGACGTACCGCGTCTACGCCCAGCGCGGTCCCGACGGCACGCTCATCACCGCCGTCCCGATCGATGACCTCGAGGCGACGATCGATCGCCTCATGCTCGTCGAGGTCCTGGGATCGCTCGCCATCTTGGGGGCCCTCGGCCTCGTCGGATGGTGGGTCGTCCATCTCGGGATCCGGCCGATCAAGGAGATGACCGAGTCGGCCGAACGCATCGCCGACGGCGACCTCACCGAACGCGTGCCCGAGGGGTCGCCCGGCACCGAAGCGGGTCAGCTCGCCGGCGCCCTGAACCAGATGCTCGCGACGATCGAGCGATCCGTCGACGAGCAGGCCGCGTCCGAGGCTCGCCTCCGTCGCTTCGTGGCCGACGCGTCGCACGAACTCCGTACCCCGGTCACGACGATCCGCGGGTACGCCGAGCTCTACCGCCACGGTGGACTCGCCGATCAGGATCGACTCGACGACGCGATGCGTCGCACCGAGCAGGAGGCGGCCCGGATGGCCCGCCTGGTCGAGGACATGTTGACCCTCGCGAAGCTCGACGAGCACCGTCCGCTCGCGTTCGCGCCCGTCGACGTCGCGGCGATCGGCCGGGATGCCGCACACGACGCCCGGATCGTCGCTCCGGACCGGATCATCGACGTGGCGTCGAGTGGCGATGCCGTCGTGTCGGGCGACGACGACCGGATCCGCCAGGTGGTCGCGAACGTGGTCGGCAACGCCGTCGTCCACACCGATCCGGGCACGCCGATCCACATCACGACCGCCGGCGACGACCAGGGCGTGACGCTCACCGTCCGCGACGAGGGCGGCGGTATGCCCCAGGACGTCGCCGATCGGGTGACCGAACGGTTCTTCCGCGCCGATCCCTCCCGCACGCGTCACCGTGGCGGCAGCGGACTCGGGTTGGCGATCGTCGATGCGACCGTCGCCGCCCACGGCGGCACCGTCACGATCGATTCGCAACCCGACGTCGGGACCGCCGTGTCGCTCTGGTTCCCGCGAGTACGTCCGGCCGTCGCCGCCACGACGCCGTAGACGCGACGGAGGGGGCGGCCGAAGCCGCCCCCTCCGTCGAAGGTGTGCCCGAACGATGTCGGGAACTACTTGGCTGCGGGCTTCTTGGCCGCAGCCTTCTTCTTGGCCGGTGGCTTGTTGGCCGGTGCCTTCTTCGTTGCCACCTTC
>JAGQSS010000554.1 GCA_020439405.1 Ilumatobacter sp.
GAGATCGACCTCGATCTGGGAGATCGCCCGCCGCTGCGCTCCGGTCAGGGGGTACGGCAGCGCCTCGTGGAACCGACGCACCAACTCGCCGTCGACGTCGTGGGCGATGCCGCGCGAGGTCCGCTCGAGCTCGCGCTTGCGCAGGACCAGCACCAGCTGGACACGCAACAGCTCGTCGAACGCCAGGCGACGGCGGGCCGCCTCCTTCTCGCGCATCGACTCGGGGGCGTGGATCGAGGCGATCGCCTGCCCGCGGGCAATGAGATCGAGCCGATCGGTGACGTCGTGCGGGACGGGGTCGGCGATGCCGCGATCGGCGCAACGTCGCATCGCCTCGTCGACGAACGACGCGATCTCCCACGTGGTCAGCTGGACCTTCTCGCTCTGCGGGTAGATCGGGACGATGCGGCCGGTGCGATCGCCGATCAGGTCGACGATCGGGTTCGTCATCTGCAGACCGCCGCGGTACGTGTCGGGCTTGCCGTAGAGCGCGATCTGCAACCCCTCCTTGAGCTGGCGTTCGCGCCATGGCTGGTTGAAGAACACGACGTGCATCCGTCCCGACCCGTCGCCCACCTGCACCGTGACCATCGCGCGCCGGTTTCGGGTCATACGCTTGGTCACCGTGCGCACGGTGACGAGCACCAGCGCCTCCTCACCCGGGACGAGATCGGCGATCCGGGCCTCGTTGGTGCGGTCGACCCAGCGACGGGGGTAGTTCGTGAGCAGGTCGAGCACCGTGAACACGTCGAACGCCGCCAACGCGGAGCGCTTCTTGTCGCCGACGCCGCGGAGCTGGCCGACGTCGATCGCCGCCAGGTCGCGGAGTGTGATCGGGGGTCGTTCGCTCACCCGAACGAGTCTTACTCGACGCCGAACAGGTACGGGTACAGCGGCTGACCGCCGCGATGGATCTCGACCTGCACGTCGGGGTGGGCATCGGCGAGCCACGACTCGATCAGCTCGGTGACGGCAGGGTCGGCGTCGGTGCCGGTGATGATCGTCAGGAGTTCGCCGTCGTCGCCGATCAGGCTCGTGAGCAAGTCGCGGACGACGAGGAGCAGCTCGGTGCTGACGGCGACGATGCCGTCGCCCTTGACGATGCCCATCCAGTCGCCCTCGGCGATCGGGCCGGCGTCGCTGTTGGTCGAGCGAACTGCCTGGGTGACCTCGCCGGTGCGGACCGCGTCGACCGCCTCGTTCATCTCCGCCACGTTGTCGTCGGCGTCGGCTTCGGGGTCGTACACCACCAGCGCCGCGAGCGCCTCCGGCATCGTTCGCGTCGGCACCACGACGACCGACTTCTCGGTCAGGCCGTCGACCTGTTCGGCCACGGGGATGATGTTCTTGTTGTTCGGCAGGATCACGACCTGATCGGCGTTCACGTGCTGGACCGTGTCGAGCAGCTCGGCCGTCGACGGGTTCAGCGTCTGGCCGCCGGTCACGATGCCCTGGACGCCGAGGTTCGAGAACAGCTCGGCCAGACCGTCGCCGGAACACACCGCCACGACCGCCGTGGTGACGGGCGGGAGCCCGGCCCCGGCGCGGGTGCCGACGTGCTCCTCGCCGCGCATGGCCGCCTCACGGTGGGCGTGCTCTTCCGCCACCTCTTCGAACAGGTCGGTCACCCGGATCTGCTTCGGGCGACCGTCGAGGTCGAGCGCCACCTCGAT
>JAGQSS010000555.1 GCA_020439405.1 Ilumatobacter sp.
GTTCACGAAGAACGCCGTGACCGGCCACCCTGTGACCCACGACCGGAAGCTCCTCGCCTCCACCACCGAGGTGCGAGGCGTCGTCTGCAACTCCGGCAACGCGAACACCGCGACCGGCACGCAGGGCGCCGAGGACTGCGCACGCATGGCAGAGCTGGCCGGCGCGCGCATCGGCGGCGACGCCGGAAACGTGCTCGTCGGTTCGACCGGCGTCATCGGCCGGATGCTCCCGATGGACAAGCTCGCCGCAGCGATCGAGGGGATCGAGCTCAGCCGCGAGGGTGGCTACGCGTTCTCTCGCGCGATCATGACCACCGACACGCACGAGAAGCAGTACGCCCTCCGGTTCACCGTCGAGGGCCGCACCTACCACGTCGGCGGGTGCGCCAAGGGTTCCGGGATGATCCACCCGGACATGGCGACCATGTATGGCTTCATCACCACGGACGCACCGGTCGACCCCGCCTGGCTGAAGCAGGCGTGGAAGTCGGTCGTCGACGTCTCGTTCAACATGATCGACGTGGACATGGACACGTCGACGTCCGACATGGGCATCGTGCTCGCGTCGGGCGCGGCGGGTGGCGACCCGATCGACGCCGGCCACCCGGCCGCCGAGGCGCTGACGACGGCGCTCGGCGAGGTCTCGATGCGGCTCGCGAAGGCGATCGCCCGCGACGGCGAGGGCGCGACGTGCCTGATCGAGGTCACCGCCTCGGGCGCCGCGACGATCGAGGACGCGCGAATCGCCGCGCGGACCGTGACCTCCTCGCCACTGATGAAGACGGCGGTGACCGGCCGCGACCCGAACTGGGGTCGCGTGATGATGGCCGCCGGGCGCTCCGGCGCGAAGGTCGACCAGGACAACGCGAGCGTCTGGATCGGGCCGCACTGCGTGCTCGACCACGGCCAGCCCGCCGAGGTGGACCTGAAGGCAGTCTCGGACGCGATGGGCGGCGAGCTCGTCACGATCCGCGTCGACCTCGGCGTCGGTGACGCCTCGGCGACGGCGTGGGGCTGCAACCTGACGCACGAGTACGTCAGCATCAACGCCGACTACACGACCTAGCACCGCGCGGCCCTCGTAGCACGGCCCGACCGACCGGAGGACCAGATGCCCAACACCACCACCGTCGTGAAGATCGGGGGCTCGACCCTCGGTTCCCAGGACACGTCGCTGCAGGACGTCGTCGCCCTGCACCGCGAGGGCGCGCGTCCGGTCGTCGTCCATGGCGGCGGCGCGATGATCACGGACTGGCTCGGCAAGATGAACATCGAGTCGACGTTCGTCGACGGACTGCGATCGACCTCGGAGGAAGCGCTCAAGGTCGTGGTCGGTGTCCTCCGTGGCGTCGTGAACGCGCAGCTGGTCGGTGAGATCGTCGGCCTCGGCGGGAACGCCGTCGGCCTGTCCGGCGTCGACGGTGGCGCCGTGAAGGCGCGCCGGTACGACGAGCGGCTCGGTTACGTGGGCGAGGTGACCGGGGTCGACGGCACGTTCATCCAGTCGCTCCTCGACGCGGGCGTGATCCCGGTGATCGCTCCAATCGGCCTCGAGCCGCCCTCGCAGCCGCTGAACATCAACGCCGACACCGTCGCGGGCGAGGTCGCCCGGGCGCTGAAGGCGGACTCGCTCGTCTTCCTCACCGACGTCGATGGGCTCCTCGACGGCGCGA
>JAGQSS010000556.1 GCA_020439405.1 Ilumatobacter sp.
GCCGGGTACAGCGTCTTCGTCGTGTCGAGCTGGCCCAGCTGCACCCCGTCGAGATCCGGGTCGCCCGCGTACATGCCGACCGTGACGCCCTTCGGCACCTCCGCGCGCCCGATGTTGCGGACCCGCGCGACGAGCGTGTAGGGGTCGCCGCACTCCGCCCACACCTCGGTCACGACCAGATCGGAGAGCGCGAACGGCTCGTCGATGTAGTTGAGCCGGAAGTTGTTCAGCCCCGGCTCCTGCCAGTTCTTCGGCTCGACGGCCGGGATGGTCCCGTCGTCGTTGATGTTCGTCACGTGGTAGGCGTGCTGGTTCCAGATGTTGCGCGTGCGCGTCCACTCGACGTTGCTGAACACGCGCACGCCGGTCGTCTTGGTGTTGCTGCCCGGGCACGTGAAGCCCGAGTAGTTGTTCGACGAGACGACGAGGTCGGCCTTGCCGTCGTGATCGAGGTCGGTCACCAGCGGGTACTCGTGCAGCGTCCCCGAGGTGTTGCAGATCTCCGCGAGGATCTCGCCGTCGGTGCCGCGATAGATCCGCATCACCTCCTCGTCGGCGTACACGACCTCCGCGCGCCCGTTGCCGTTGAAGTCGTAGACCGAGCTGCCGGTGAACGACGACGAGCAGTCCTGCGTCTGCTTGATCCACAGGAGCGTGTCGGCGTTGAGCGTGTTCGGGTCCATCAGCTTCGCGCCGTCGAACACGGCGTAGCCGATGCCGCCCGCGACGCCGACATCCGGCGTCCCGTCGCCGTTGAACTCCGCGACCGTCGGCGGCCCGCCGCCGCCGCTGTAGCCGTTGCTGTTCGACGGGCACAGGTTGATGGCGAGCGGCCCGTTGATGTCGACGTCCTGCCGGACGATCTCGAAGTTCCCCGGCATGTTCGCGTCGTAGCGCCAGACGTGGATGTGGTGCACGAACAGGTTCTTGCCCAGGTTGGCGACGACGATGATCTCGGGCGACCCGTCCCCGTCGAGGTCCGCGACGGACGGGTACGTCCCCGTCAGCCCCGTGTCCGCGAGCATCGTCCCGTCGGAGTCGAAGACCCGCGAGCCCGTGACGATCTCGAGCGCGTCATCGTCGTCGACGTCCACCGCGATCGCCTTCTCGCGCCACCAGCTCGTGCCGTTGTTGACCGGGAACGTGAACTTCACGGCGCCGGTCGCCCCGTCGAGCACGGCGCCCGAGAGCAGCACCTCGGGCGACCCGTCCCCGTCGAGGTCGGCGATCGAGGGCTGATCGCAGTACGGCCCCGGGCCCGTGGTCCACATGTCCGATCCGTCAGCATGGAACGCGCGCGCCCCCGAGCCCTCCTGGCAGGCGACGATCTCGGGCCCCGGCTGACCGTCGAGGTCGCCGCCCGCGAGCGCGCGCCCGGGCCAGATCCGGTTCGACTGCGGGTTGACCGACCACTTCTCGACGACCTGGCCGTCGGTGATCGACGCGGCGTGCAGCGTGCCGTTGTTGTTGTACGAGCTGCCGATGAAGGAGCTCCAGATCACCTCGGGATCGTCGCGCTCGTCGATCACGCCGTCGCAGTTGTCGTCGGTGCCGTCGCAGGTCTCGCCGGTGGGCAGCACCGCGCCCGCGCAGGCGCCCCAGCCGGCCATCCCGCCGCCGAGGTCCTCGCAGCTCTGGGTCCCCGCGCGGCACGAGCCGACGCCCTC
>JAGQSS010000557.1 GCA_020439405.1 Ilumatobacter sp.
CGTTTTCGTGACGGTCAGTCACAGCCGTCGAGCCAAGCCGGCTGGTGGCTGAGGTGTGGCCGGCCCTGGCGGGCCGGGTGCAGTGGGTCGGCCGACCGGCGGGCGGCTGTCAATCCGTTTCAACGGGTCCAAGTCTCCCGGAACGTTGACAGCCCCCCTCCTCCCCGGCGGCCTCCGAGAGCCCCTACCGGGGCGGCGCCGGTGTTCGGTGCCGGGCGACCGGGTCGGGTGAACCTTCGGGGAAGTCGGCTCATCCGGCTCGGTCGCTTCCCTCAACCCGAAGGAGCTTCCGATGTCAACCCTCGCTGACACACCCCACACGGCCCCCGCCGCCGACCTCATGCACATCGAGCGATGGAACGATCCGCTCGTCGTTGCCCGGTTCGACGCCGACACCGACGAGGCGCTGATGTTCCTCACCCCGGTGCTCGGCCCCACCAGCACGCTGGTCCTTCACCGACTCGCCCGAGCACTCAACAGCGGCGGTCCGCTCTGCTGGACGCTTGCCGACCTCGCAGCCACGTTCGGGGTCTCTCTCGGCCAGATCGACCGGACCATCGACCGGCTCGAACGGTTCGGGTACGCACGCCGAGACGGATTCACACTCGCCGTCCGAACGACCGTCCCGCCGCTCACCCGCCGCCACGTCGAACGGCTCCCCGTCTACCTCGCCGCCGCCTACGCCGCAACGGAGTCCGAGCGATGAGCACGACGATCGTCGCAGGAGCGAAAGGCGGCCAGGGAGCAACCACAGTCGCAGCAGCCCTCGCCGTCACCGCTGCCGGCAAGGGTCGGCGCGTCATCGTGATCGACGCTGGCGGAGACGTTGCGAGCATTCTGAACAGGTCGCACGTCGGGGCAGCGGACGACCTTGCAGCAGGACTGACCGCCGCTTGCCCGGTCGACGGTGTCGAACTCGTCCACCTCCCCGCAGATCGCATCGACAGCAATACGGCGCGTGGTACATCCGAGCTCGTGGCCAACAGAGCCACGATCATCATTGACGCTGGCACCGACCCGAGCGTGGTGCATCGCTTCGACGGGGTCCGGCCTCGTCCGCAGCGGGTGCTCGTCGTTCGTCCCTGCTATCTCGCCGTCCGACGGGCGGCCGCAGTGCCGTACACGCCCGACCACGTCGTACTCATCCGGGAACGTCTCCGGGCGCTCACCGCTACCGACATCGAGCGAGCGCTCGCCCTCCCCGTCACGACGGTCGACCACGACCCGATCATCGCACGAGCGATCGACGCCGGACTGCTCGTCACGCACGCCCACCGTTGGCTCGGGCGAACCCTCCGTCAACTCATCTGAGCCACATGCGCGCCGCCACGCACAACGCGTCAGCATCAGCATCGGCATCGGCATCGGCATCGGCATTGGCATCGGCAGACCTGAGCGCATCGATCCGAGGTGTGGCCGGCCCTGGCGGGCCGGGTGCGGTGGGGCGGCCGACCGGCGGGCGTCCGCCAAGCCGATCTGACGGGCTCGAGCGCGTGGACAGTTGACGGACGCCCTTCCCCCGGTCGGCCTCAACGCCCTGTACAGGGCGAGCGGCGCATCGAGGTGCCGCCACCTCACCGAAGGAGCCACGCAATGCGGGCAAACGACATCATCGACCAAGTCACCGCCGACCTCATCGCAGCAATCGAAGCCGGCGCCGATACC
>JAGQSS010000558.1 GCA_020439405.1 Ilumatobacter sp.
GACGAGCCGCACTGCGACCCGCAGAAGTACCGGCGTCTCCACGTCATCGCCGGCGACGCGAACATGAGCGAGGTCGCGACGTACCTGAAGGTCGGCACCACCGCCATCGTGCTCGCGATGATCGAGGACGATCAGATGGGCGACGACTGGTTGCTCGGCAACCCGGTCCCGGCGATCCGCCAGGTGAGCCACGATCCGTCGCTGCGCCAGACGATCATGCTGCGCGACGGTCGCCGGGCGACCGCCCTCGAGATCCAGTTCGGCCTCCTCGAACGAGCCCAGAAGTACGCCCAGACCCACGGACTCGACGCCGTCGGTGGCGAGGTCGCCCACGACGTACTCCAGCGCTGGGAGTCGATGCTGACGGCACTCGAGGCCGACCCGGAGTCGGTGGCCGATCAGGTCGACTGGGTCGCCAAGCGACGTCTCGTCGAGGGCTTCCGGACCCGCCACGACCTGCCGACCGACTCGCCCAAGCTGAAGGCGATCGACCTCCAGTACCACGACCTGCGCGCCGGACGGGGGCTCGCGTATCGCGTCGGCCTGGCGACGATCGTCGACCCGGCGGAGGCGCAGCGGGCGGTTGTCGAACCGCCCGACACCACGCGGGCGTACTTCCGAGGTCGATGCCTGCAGAAGTTCCCCGACGACATCGTCGCCGCCAACTGGGACTCGATGGTGTTCGACGTCGGCCGCGATCCGTTGCGTCGCGTGCCGATGATGGAGCCGCTACGCGGGACGGCCCGACATGTTGCTACGTTGATCGACGAGAGCACCACCGCCGCCGAGCTGCTCGATCGGCTCGGCGCCTGACACGATCGAGGCCATCCCCATGGCGGAACGCATCAACAAGCAGAAGACCACTTCCGAACGCACCGACGAGACCGTCGACGAGGCCGCGCCGGCCGTCAGCGAGTCGGGCGAGAAGCTCAAGGCCGATCTCGACGACCTGCTCGACGAGATCGACGAAGTGCTCGAGACCAACGCCGAGGACTTCGTGAAGTCGTACGTGCAGAAGGGCGGGCAGTAGCCCGTGTCGATGCCCTTCTTCGAGCCCGGTGACGATCCGGGCTCGAACTTCCCGGAGCTGCTCCGGCGCGTCGGCCTCACCGGCCGTACCGAGCAGTCCGGTCAGATCGACGTGCCGCACGCCACGACGTGCGTCGCGCTCCGCTTCGCCGATGGCGTCGTGATGGCGGGCGACCGTCGCGCGACGTCGGGCAATCTGATCTCGCACCGGGCGATGGAGAAGGTGGTCCAGGCCGACCGCTACAGCGGCGTCGCGATCGCCGGTGCCGCCGGGCCGGCGATGGAGATGATCCGCCTGTTCCAGCTCCAGCTCGAGCACTACGAGAAGGTCGAGGGCTCGTCGCTCAGCCTCGAGGGCAAGGCGAACCAGCTGTCGATGATGGTTCGGGGCAATCTGCCCGCCGCCATGCAGGGCATGGTCGTCGTGCCGTTGTTCGCGGGCTACGACCTGCGACGCGACGTCGGGCGCCTGTTCGCGTACGACGTGACCGGTGGCCGCTACGAGGAACGCGAGTACGTCGCCACGGGGTCGGGCAGTCTCCACGCCAGCACGGTCATCAAGGTCGGGTTCCGTGCAGCGATGACGCGCGACGAGGCGATCGACCTCGCCGTCCGCTCGCTGTGGGAGGCCGCCG
>JAGQSS010000559.1 GCA_020439405.1 Ilumatobacter sp.
TACGCGTACGCGTATCACTTCTACTGGGATAAGATGATAAACATCGACGACCAGTGGGCGATCCGCGCGCGCGACATGAAGCGCATGCTCGAGGATGCGGTCAAGTCCCTCGCAGCGGTCGCACCGACGTCCCTCTCGCTCGTATCCGGCACGCTATCGACCGCTCGGTCCGTTGCCGTCAATACGTCGCCGCGCTGGTGGCCGAAGGGGACATCATGAAGCAACAGGCATCCGGCATGCTCCGCGCCGCGAAGGCCGAGATCGACAAAAAGGTCAAGGCGAAGCTCGACGAGCAGGCGCAGGACGCGCTCCGCCACATCCGCGACCGGACGCTGCGTGGCATCGGCGTCAACGACCGCCGGTTCGAGCCGTACCGGCCGAGCGTAGCGAAGCGCAAGGGCCGCACGGCGCCGGTGACGCTGCGCCAGTCGTACGAGATGATGAACAGCCTGTACGTTCGACCCGGGGCCGGCAACAAGCGCGAGATCCTGTTCCGAGACCGTGGCCGCAACGAGCGGATCGGGCGATACCATCAGACCGGAACGCGCAACAGCGACGGATCGCGCCGGATGGCGCAGCGTCGCTGGTTCGGTCTTACGCTCCGGTACAGCCGGCAGGCGGCGCAGAAGTTCGGGCAGGGCTTCGAGGTACTGACGCCGACCGACCGGCGCCGTTCGTTCAAAATATCACTCGTCGTCTGATGGGCAAAACGTCCGCGACATACCAGGCCATCAAAAACGCACTCGTTGCCGCGCATGGCGACGACTTCGAGGCGATTGTCCTGTCGCTGCGGACGCCGTTCGACGCCGTCGAGGCCGGCGACCTCTGCCGCTCCGGCAAGGCGCTGATCGTCGGCGTGACGGCCGACACGACGCTGACGTTCTCCGGCGCCGCGAAGCGCGTCATCTCCGGCGTCTCGGCCTCGCTGTTCGTCGTCTCGATGCTGGAAGGCCGGACCGGACGCCAGGACGAGGAAGACGTCCTCGTCGGCATGTTCGACGCCGTCGACGACGTCGTGGCGACGCTCGAGGACATCACGGCCGCGCCGGCGACGACGTTCGCCGCGCTGCGCGTCGATCAGATCAACACGATCTACGACCCGGACGGGAATTACGTCGCGGTCGAGATCCAGATAACCGCATCGGTGGTCCGGGTATGATCCAGACGTACACGATCAAGCAGGGCGACACGCGCAACATCCGCGTGAAGCAGCGCGTCGGGTGCCAGGTACGCGAATACCCGATCCGGCTCCTCGTCGGCGAAGAGTACGCAATCGTCAAGGACGACCCGACCGGCCTCCCCGTCTGCAAGCTGCACCGGCTGATGCAGCGGCATGTCTTCAACCAGTATTTCAACACCGCGCCGGCGAAGGCCACGAAGAGGGCCGCGACGGACAAAACCGCATCCGAGGATTAAACGATGGCCGCACAGGACGCAATCGTAACGCAAATAAGCTGGCGCGAGCATGTTTCCAGCCCTGGCAGCTACACGGACGTCGCGAGCAACCTGTTCGCGTTTCCCGAGCCGACGCTTTCGCCGGAGACGCTGCCGATCGCAGACGGGATCGACCTCCGCGTCCGTGACCGGGACGAGTTCCTGATTACGTGCTATGACATCTCGCTCCTCGCCGCGCTCAACACGCTGATGACGACCCGCAAGGTGC
>JAGQSS010000055.1 GCA_020439405.1 Ilumatobacter sp.
AGACGTCGGTCCGAAGACCACCGTGCTGCTGCTCGGCGACGCGCGGAACAACTACCACGCCAGCCAGTCGTGGGTCGTCAAGGAGATCCAGCACAAGGCGCGCCACGTGTACTGGCTGAACCCCGAACCGAAGTCGTACTGGAACACCGGCGACTCGATCGTCGGCGACTACGGCGCCCACACCGACGGCGTCTTCGAGTGCCGCAACCTGCGTCAGCTCGAAGGGTTCGTCGAGAAACTCGCCTGACCGTCGGTACGGTGACCGCATGAGTGGGAAGCGGTTCGCGGTCTCGTACAACGCCTTCAACCGGGCGATCCTGACGGTGTTGGCGATGGGGCCGAGCCTCAGCTGGGTCGACGTCGGCGACGACGACATCGACGTGCGGATGGGCTGGGCGTTCCGGTCGCGCATCCCGCGCTCGTCGATCACCTCGGTGCAGGCCGACGACGACCGGGTGTGGGGTTGGGGCGTCCACGGCTGGGGTGGCCGCTGGCTCGTCAACGGCTCGTCGTCCGGCATCGTCCGGATCGAGCTCGACCCGACGGTGCCGAGCAAGGTCGTCGGGCCGTTCGGTGTCTCGCTGCGGACCCTCCGTATCTCGGTCGACGATCGCGACGCGTTGATCGCGGCGCTGGGGGGCGTCACCGACGCCTGACCGGACTCAGCTCGTCACGACGGTCATCACCTCGTCGAGCGGCTTGCGTCGCAGATCGGGCACCAGGCAACCGTCGACGGGATACCCGACGGGGAACAACACGAACGGCCGCTCCTGCTCCGGTCGTCCGAGCACGCGGCTCAGGAATGCCATCGGGCTCGGCGTGTGCGTCAGCGTCGCCAGGCCGGCGTGGTGGAGCGCAGCGATGAACAGTCCGGCGGCGATCCCGCACGACTCCTTCACGTAGTAGTGATGGCGGCGTGACCCGTCGTCGGCGACGCCGTACCGCTCCTCGAAGAGCACGACGAGCCACGGCGCGATCTCGAGGAACTCCTTGTGCCAGTCGGTCCCGAGTGGGGCGAGCTCGCGCCGCCATTCGTCGTTGATCCGGCCACCCTCGTAGTTGGTGCGTTCCTCGGCCTCGGCGGCGAGCCGGATCTCACGCTTGATCGACGGGTCGCCGGTGACGACGAACCGCCAGGGCTGATGGTGCGCGCCCGACGGTGCCGTGCTCGCCGTGGCGATCGCCGACTCGATCAGTTCGATCGGCACCGGTTCGTCGGACAGCATCCGGACCGATCGCCGTCTCGCCATCTCGGCGCGGAAGTCGTCGGCTCGCCGCGCCATCTCGGCCGGTTCGTAGCGACGGAAGTCGAGCGGGACGAACGGGTGCTCGGCAGCGAGTTCCGGAGCGGGATACGGATGTCGGTACTCGGCCACGCGTCCATCGTGGCAGACCGTTCAGTCGTCCGATGGAGCGAGCAGACGGCTGGCGCGGTCGTACGTCAGGTAGTTCCAGGTCCAGTTGACGAGCACGTTGATGCGATTGCGGAAACCCATCAGGTACAGCAGGTGGAGGCCGAGCCACGCCAGCCAGCCGACCGGTCCGCTCAGCTTCAGACCGCCGGGCAGGTCGGCGACGGCCTGGTTCCGGCCGATCGTCGCCATCGAGCCCTTGTCGGTGTACTCGAATCGCTCGGTCGGTTCGCCGGCGAGCCGACGCGCGATCTGGCGCGCCACGTGTTTGCCGCCCTGGATCGCGGGCTGGGCGACCTGGGGGAGTGGTCGCTCCGGATCGACGGCGATGTCGCCGATGGCGAACACCTCCGGGTGGCGGGGGGCCGAGAGATCGTCGCCGACCACGATCCGTCCGCTCCTACCGAGTTCCACCCCGAGCAGATCGGCGATCGGTGCGGCGCGGACACCGGCCGCCCAGACGATCGTCCCGGCGTCGATCCGGCGCCCGTCGTCGAGCTCGACGACCCCGTCGCCGACGCGGGCGATCGGGACGCCGGTGACGACGTCGACGCCGCGCTTGCGCAGCGTGGCGGCCGCCTTGCTCCCGAGCGATTCGTCGAACGTACTGAGTACCTGGTCGACCGCTTCGACGAGGGTGATGCGGGCCTCGCCGACCGGGAGCCCGGGATAGTCCTTCCGGAGCACGCGGTCGTAGAGCTCGGTCAGCCCGCCCGCCATCTCGACGCCGGTCGGACCGCCGCCGCACACGACCACGTCGAGCGCGTGCCCGACCTGGTCGTCGAACGTGGCGCGCTCGAACGTCGCCAGGACGTGGTCGCGGATGGCCACGGCGTCGGCGACCGACTTCAGCGGCAGGGTGTGATCGGACACACCGGGGATACCGAAGTCGTGGCTGATCGTTCCCGCGGCGACGACGAGGGTGTCGTACCGCAGCGGGTCGCCGCGGCTCGTGTGCACGGTACGGCGGCCGATGTCGACGTCGGTGACGGCGGCGACCCGCACGGTGGCGTTGCGCTGCCGGCGGAAGATGCCGCGGATCGGGTAGGCGATGTCGTCGGTGTCGAGCCCGGCGGTCGCCACCTGGTACAGCAGCGGCTGGAACGTGTGGAAGTTGTGCTGGTCGACCACGACCACCTCGACATCGACGTCGCGAAGCCCGCGCACGACACGAAGACCGCCGAATCCGGCGCCGATGACGACGACGCGATGGCGTTCGGACATGGATTCCTTCCCGACGGCGGCGAGGGGACCGTCGCTCGGACCGTACCCGCGATCGGGTACCTCGACTCGTCGAGTTACGCGCCGACGCTCGACCGGCGGAAACGCGTGCGCACGACGGCGCCGTAGGCCGACGGGTCGTCGTCGAGCCGATCGATCTCGATCGTCGCGTGGTCGCCGACGATGGCGTGCGCCACGGGAAACCCGAGCGCAGCGGGTGGCACGATCTCGCGACTGTCGACGTCGACGACCAGCGTTTCGCCATCGTCGTCGGCGCGGAACCGGATCGTCCCGTCGTGCCCGGCACCCAGCAGCGCGCCCGAGACGAGACACCGGAGGAGCTGCCTCGTTCGCGGTGCGTCGAGCGGCACCGTCGTGGTCGGGTCGAGCGAGTCGCAGTCGATATGGACGGCGTGGGCGATGCTGATCGAGTCGAACTGCTTGACGATCTGTCGGAGCACCGGCAGGACCTCGGTCGTGGCCCCCTCGTGCGGTCGGGCCGCCGCGAGGAGATCGTCGACGACGGTGCCGAGCCGGGTCGCGGCATCGCGCATCGCAGCGAGTGCGTCGCGGTCGGGGTCGCTGAGATTCGTGTCGTCGATCAGTTCGGCGTAGCCGGCAATCGTGTGGACCGGGGTCTTCAACTCGTGGCTGAGTTCGCCGATCAGCTCCATCGTGGCAGTGAGGAGGTCGTGTTCACGGCGAGCGTCGGTGCGGGCACGCTCGGCCCGGCTGAGTCGATCGACGATCGTCGCGATGCTCGTCGCGATCATCTCGGCGCGGTGGATTTGGCGGTCCGTCCAGTCACCGACCTCGGTCCGATTGATCACCAGTGCGCCGAGCAGCACATCGTGGGCGTGGAGTGGGATCATCAACAAGGCACGCACCCCGTCGATCGCCCAGGTCGCGCGGTCTTCGGCGGCCTCCGGCGGGGTGTCGTGCACGTCGCCGAGCCGAACGATTCGTCCAGCGATCATCTCGCCGACCGACCAAGGCCAACGGTTCGACGGAACACGGGCGTCCGACGGCGCCAGCATCGTCGGAGCGATCGATGTGCGGTCGGTCGCCCACCCGACGCCGAGGGAGACGGTGTCGTCGTCCCGGTTGAGGACCAACAGTCCGGCCCGGTCGGCTTCCAGCGACCCTCCGAGCTCTCGCATGATCTCGTAGAGCTCGAGCCGCAGCGCACGATCGTCGGCGCGCACGAGACGGTGTGCGAGTTCGGCACCAGGATCGTCGATCGAGTCGAGCCGGAGCAGACCGACACCAAAGGCGTCGGCGAGATCGTCAGTCGACTCGAGCAGTCGCGTCATCGCTTCGGAGTCCGGATCGTGATCGGTCGGGAACGCCCAAATCAGTGCTCCGAGCACACGTTGTCCGGTACGGATCGGCGTGTGCACGTACGTACGAACCCCTTCGCGCTCGAACACGGCGCGCTCGATGCTCGCTTCGTCGGGGAGCGTCTCGGTGCGCCCGAACGACGTTCCCGACGTCTCGAGCATCGTGCGGTACCAGTACGGACGGGTCTGCCGCGCATAGAAACGATCCGCCGAGCCGGGGCGGTGGAGCGCCGGAGCATCTCCGCTCACCCAGATCGTCACGAAGTCGAACACGCCGTGGATCGGAAAACGGAGGACGCCGAGCCGGCGGGGTCCGAGGAATACGGTGGCATCGCCGAGCGCCTCGACCTGGTGGGCGATTCCTCGTTCGACATTGGGGTCCGCAACCGACGCGAGATACAACGCGATCTCCGCGGCTGAGGGGCTCATCAGATCAGCCTGATCGACCGGCGACGTCAAAGCAATTTCACGGCTCGGAGACTGATCGGTTCCAGAGTGAACTTGATCGTGACTTGATCTTGGCACCGGTTCTTGATCCGGAGCTGATCGATCTTGCCTGGCGGTTGAGACGGCGACCGGCATCGCGTGGTTGGATCATCGAGAGGGCCACAGACGCCAGTCGACCGTATCGACGAAGTGGACGATCACTGCTCCCCCAGGAGCAGCACTCGTCTCGCTCGTCGTGAGGCGGTGCCAGATCCCGGGTCCCACCATCCGGTCGGCACCGACGGGACAGCGCCCCCGTCGTGAGTATTCCCGCCACTCCGACGGGGGCGCACCCGACCGTCGTCCGACGATTACGTCGAACCAGAGTCCGACGCGAGCACGACAAACGTCGCCCGGAGCGCGACACTGGTGCGATGGATGCCATGGACGTCCTCGTCGTCGAGGACTCTCCGGAGTTCGTCCGGGTCGTGTTGTCCGTCCTCGACGCGGCGGGACACCGGGCGCAGGTCGCCTCGACGATCGGGGAGGCGGAGCAGCTGCTGGCCTCGACCCGCCCCGATCTCGTCGTGCTCGATCTCACGCTTCCCGACGGCGATGGTCTCGACCTGTGCCGGTCGATTCGCGAACGTTCCGATGCCTACATCTTGATGTTGACCGCCCGGGACGACGAGGTCGACAAGGTCGTCGGTTTCCGTCTCGGGGCGGACGACTACGTGACCAAGCCGTTCTCGCCGCGCGAGTTCTCGGCCCGTGTCGGCGCGCTGGCGCGACGGCCGCGTGTTGCGACCGCCGATCAGGTCGAGCGAGTGATCGAGGACCTGGTGATCCGCCCGCTCGCCCGCGAGGTGTCGCTCGGCGGCATCGCCATCGACCTCACTCGCATCGAGTTCGATCTCCTCGACCAGCTCACGATGGTGCCGCGCGAGGTGGTCACGCGAGCCAAACTGCTCGAGGCGGTGTGGGGAGGGGAGTGGTTCGGCGACGATCACGTGGTGGACGTCCACATCGCCAATCTCCGCAAGAAGCTCGCCGCGACCACCGACCGCCAATTCATCCGCACGGTCCGCGGCGTCGGCTACGGCATGGCCGTATGACGGTCGTGCACGGCGACGAAGCTTCCGTGAGTCCTTGCGCCGTGAGCACGTGGCGATGACAGGACACCGGCTGCCTTGGGCGCGGGTCGTCCGCGACGTGCCGGTTCCGTTGTCGGTGGTCGACACACTCGGGCGGCACGTGACGTGCAACAGTGCCTTCGCCGCGCTGTTCGGGTACACGATCGAGGAGGTCGACGCACTCGAGGTCGCGCTCATCACGCGACCGGAGGACCGGGAATGGACAGCGGCCTATCTCGCTCGTCTCGCCCGCGGGGAGCTCAGCCGGTTCGAGTCCGACAAGTGGTATGTCCATCGTGATGGCACGCGCTTCAAGGCGAGATTGAGCGTGGCGCGCACTGTCGACGACTCGGAAACGTGTGACGCCCTGCTCGCCGCGATCCTTCCGGCGATGGATCCGGGCGACCGGCGTCCCGATGACAACAGAGCGTTGCGGCTGCTCGCGCACGCGAGAGAGTCGATCACGTTGATCGACAGGAGCGGCGAGGTCCGCTTCAGCACCGGCGAACTCAGCGACATCGCGGGCTATCCGGGGTCGTTCTGGGCCGGTCGGGACATTCGAGAGGTGTTACGCGATCGCGACCTCGGCCAGATCGTCGCGGATCGACCCGACTTCTTCTCGACGCCGGGCGCCGTCGTCGACACAGAGGTCGAGGTCGAGCGTGGTGATGGCGGCCACCAGGTGTCGTCGATCCGGGCGGTGAACTGTCTCGACGACCCGGAACTTCGAGGATTCGTCGTGGTCGCCCGTGACGTGACGGACGAACGAGCCCATGTCGCAGAACTCGCCGAGCGAAGCCTGACCGCCGAGGCCGTCGCGGACGCTCGGACCCGCCTCCTGGCCACGGTCAGTCACGAACTCCGAAACCCGCTCCACGCAGTACGGGGTCTCGCCGAGATCCTGTCTCGCGAGGAGCTCCCGGAACGAGCGTCCGAACTCGCAGCCAGTCTGGCCCGACAGCTCTCCGGTTTGGCGAACGTCACCCAGGACCTGCTCGACGCGGCCCGGCTCGATGCGGGTGAGATCGAGATCACGCCGACACCGACCGACATTGCCGTCCTGGTGCGCGACGTCACCGAACTCGGCGTCGTCGCGGCGGCAGGCAAGGGCATTCTCGTCTCGTCGCGAATCGAGCACGGCGTCCCCGGGTGGGTGATGGCCGATGGAGACCGACTCCGGCAGATACTCGACAATCTCGTCGGGAACGCAGTGAAGTTCACCGATGCAGGGTCGGTGCAGACGATCGTGCATCCCGCCGGCGACGAGTTCGTCATGTTCTCGGTCGTCGACACCGGGCCGGGGATCCCGGCTGCCGATCTGACCACCGTGCTGGAGCCGTTCAAGGTGGGATCAGCGACCGGAGGCCGCAGCGGAGCCGGATTGGGCCTGTCGATCGTCGAGCGGTTGGTCGGCGCGATGGGCGGCCGACTGTCGTTGTCGAGCACGGTCGGTGAAGGCACGAGGTTCGACATCGTCGTCCCGCTCCGGGCGACGACGCCGCCTGTCGCACGGCTCGACATCGAGTTGCCGGCCGGACTCAGGGTCCTCGTGGTCGAGGACAACCCGGTGAACCGGCAGTTGGCGTGCAGCCAGCTCGAACGATTGCGCGTCGAGGCGATCACGGCAGAGCGCGGCGAGGCCGCACTCGGCCTCCTGCTCGACCCGCACCAGGCGCCGATCGACGCGGTCCTGATGGACGAGCAACTGCCGGGTTGGAGTGGTACCGAAGCCACGCGCCGAATCCGGGCCAGCGGCGGCGCCCTGGCCGACATCCCGATCATCGGACTGTCCGCCTCGGCCTCGCCGTCCGACCGAGACGCGTTCCTCGCCGCCGGGATGAGCGATTTCGTGGCCAAACCAGCGTCGCTCGCCGACGTCGCCGAAGCGTTGCAGCGTGCCGTTCGTCGGGAGGCACAAGACGAACAACTCGTCGACCCTGCGGCGGTGACGGGGGACGTCGTCGCGCCGGTGCTCGATCGAGGGGTCCTCGCCCGTCTGGGCGCCGAACTCGGATCGTTCTCGACGGTTCACGAGCTGGTGACCTCGTTCATCGACCTGCTCGACGATCGCGTCCGACTGATCATCGACGGTGGGGACGCCGGCGCCCGCGCCGCCCACACCCTCGGGTCCGCCGCGCGTCTCCTCGGCGCGGACCGGTTGGCCGAGGCGTGCGACGCCGGTCCCGAGGACGAGGCCGGTGCCGCTCGCCTGACCCGACTCGCCGCCCGCACGAAGGGGGAACTCGAGGCGTGGCGAGGCGAACGGTGAGGCGTCAGTCGTCGGTGCGTTCCCAGAGCGCCATCGGCTTGACCGGGTCGTACCACACGATCGAGTACCCGGCGTCGCGGAGTGCGGGCACGCGTGTCGGCGCCATCACGAACCTCGTCCGGTAGCGGCCGGGGGTCCGCTCCCACACGAACTCGTGGTCGGGCAGGAAGAGTTGGTACACCGCGAACCGCTGACGTTGTTCGACGTACGACGGCGTGAACGCCTCGCGTCGCATCACCACGCCGACCGACTCGTCGGGCGGGAGGAGGGCGTCGACCTCGGCGAGGTCGTCCCCGATCGCCCAGGTGTTCAGATAGGTCGCCTGTGCGTCGTGGACCCGCACCGCCGCGCCCGTGAGCACGAGGGCGGCCACGACGACGATCACCCCGGACGGCACCCGGCGTGGGTTCGCGAGCCCGATGACCAGCGCGAGCGCGCCGAGCCACATCGTGACGATCGCGGTGATGGTCAGGACGGGTACGCCGTCACCCGAGCCGATGTAGGGGAGCAGCCCGGGGACCATCATCCGGAGCCCGACGTCGGCGGCCAGCACGTCGCCGTGCCGGAACGCGACGACGACGCCCGTGACCACGCAGACGATCGCAACGACCGACGGCAGCCACGACCGGCCCGATGACGCGATCGGCCGCAGGTGCCTGATCGTCCACGCCGCGCCGAGACCGACCAGCGGCCAGCTCACCGCGTCGACATACCGTCCGTACACGAGTTGATCCGGGCGGTCCTGGCCGGCCATGAAGGTCACGCTCGTGAGCACCAATGGCAGGGTGACGACCGTGAGGATCGCGGCGTCGACCCGCCGCATCGGCCCGGTCGGGCGCACGAGGGCGAGCGCGACGACGCCGACACCGAGACCGACGAGCCCGGCCGAGGCGACCAGTTGGTACCAGGTCTGGCCCACGAACGAGTCGAGGAGCGCCTGCGGTGCGCCGAGCCGGGAGATGAGCGTGTCGGCGGTGTTCACGTCGCTCGGGTCGTCCCAGACCGAGTGGAGCACCCACTCGGTGAATCGCAGCGAGGCGACGCCCAGCGCAGCGGCGAGGCCGGTCGTGGCCGCCGCGTGGGTCCAGCGTCGGTCGGCGAGCAACACGACCGCGACGACGGCCGCCGTCACCGGCAACATGGGGAGCGAGCGCCCGTGCACCGTCATCGCGAACGCAGCGAGCACGATCGCCGCGACCCCGTACCGGAGCCGACGGTGGTCGACCAGGCCCTGCAGCGCGACGAGGGTCGCCAGGAACACGAGCGTGATGAGCGACTCGGCCCACGTGTAGGCACTCGACGCGATCACGGCGGGTGCCAACGCGACCCCGACCGCCGCTGCGGCCGCGCCTCTGGGCGAGAGGTCGGTCCAACGACGGAGCAACACGACGAGACATACGCACGACAGGCCGGCGAACACGGCGTTGAGGGTGAGCGTGGCTCGCACGAGTGCCTCGCCCCCGCCGAAGACACGGGCGAGCGGAGCGATCGTCAGCGCGTAGCCGGGTCGCCAGGTCAGATGGTCGAACATGTTCCAACGCGTGCCGCCCGACAACCACCGGGCCATCGCGAGTTGTCCGGGTTCGTCGGGAGCGACGTGGAAGACCCGACGGTCGGCGGCCTCCAGCCATCGGCAGAAGGTCACGACGACGGCCGCCGACCACGTCCAGCCGCTGCGCCAGGGTCCGGCGGCGAGCCCACGGTCGTGGCGGGACGCGCTCGAGGGCGACGAGGTGACCGGGTCGTCGACGACGACGACCGACGCAGGGGGAGCGGAGGTGTTCACGGGGGAGGAGGACGAGCCTTGGGGCCCGTCCGGTCGGATCTGGATGATGTCGGTCGTCACGGTCTCGCGACCGCGAGCGTCGTCAGCTGCGCTGGTAGTTCGGCGCTTCCTTGGTGATCGTCACGTCGTGCGGATGGCTCTCTTCGCGGCCCGCCGTCGTGACGCGCATGAAGCGGGCGTTGGTACGGAGTTGCTCGAGGTCGGCGGCGCCGGCGTAGCCCATGCCGGACCGAAGACCGCCGACGAGCTGGTAGACCGTGTCGCCGAGCGGGCCCGCGTAGGGCACTCGTCCCTCGATCCCTTCTGGCACCAGCTTGTTCGACGTCTTCGCGACGTCGGAGGCTTCGCTCTGGGCAGTGGCGTAGCGGTCGGCGCCGAGGCCCTGCATGGCGCCGAGCGACCCCATGCCGCGGTACGACTTGAAGCGCCGGCCCTCGAACAGCTCGGTCTCGCCCGGGCTCTCCTCGGTGCCGGCGAGCAGCGATCCGAGCATCACGGTGGTCGCGCCGGCGGCAATCGCCTTCACGATGTCGCCGGAGTAGGTGATGCCGCCGTCGCCGATGATCGGGACGCCGAGTTCGCGTGCCCGGGTGGCGGCGAAGTGGATCGCGGACAACTGCGGCATGCCTGCGCCGGAGACGATGCGGGTGGTGCAGATCGATCCGGCACCGACGCCGACCTTGACCGCATCGGCCCCGGCCTTCGCGAGCGCTTCGACGCCCTCTTCGGTGACGACGTTGCCGGCGGTGACGGCGAGTTCGGGCCAGCCGCCCTTGATCCGTTCGATCGTCTTGATCACACCGGCGGAGTGGCCGTGCGCGGTGTCGATCGCCACCGCGTCGACCCCCATCGCCACGAGGGCCTCGACGCGCTCTTCGACGTCGTCACCGACGCCACAGGCGGCGGCGCACCGCAGACGTCCGCCCTCGTCGCGCGACGCGTTCGGGAAGTCGAGCCGCTTCTGGATGTCCTTGACCGTGATGAGCCCGGCGAGACGCCCGTCGGCGTCGACCAGCGGCAGCTTCTCGATGCGGTACTTCTGGAGCAGCAGTCGTGCCTCGTCGAGCGAGGTGCCGACCTCGGCCGTGACGAGGTTCTCGCTCGTCATGAACTCGCTGATCGGACGTTCGAAGTCGCTGCCCTCGCAGAACCGGATGTCGCGGTTGGTGAGGATGCCGACCAGGAAGCCGTCGTCGTCGGTGATCGGGACACCCGAGAACTTGAAGCGGTTCATCAGCTCCTCGGCCTCGAACAGCTTCGCCTCCTTCCGAAGTGTCACGGGATCGGTGATCATGCCGCTCTGGCTGCGCTTGACCTTCTGGACCTCGGCGGCCTGGGCCTCGATCGTCATGTTGCGATGGATCACGCCGATGCCACCGTGGCGTGCCATCGCGATGGCCATCCGGGCCTCGGTCACCTTGTCCATCGCCGCCGAGACGAGCGGCACCGACAGCTCGATGTCGCGAGCGAACACGGCCGACGTGTCGACGGCGTCGGGCAGCGTCTCGGAGTAGCCGGGGACGACGACCACGTCGTCGAACGTGAGGGCGTCGTAGCGGTCGAAGAGATCGTCGTTGATGCTCATGGAGGGCGCTCCTGACTGTGGGGGTGCTAACGGGTGGAGGGTTCTCGGCAGAGACCGGCGATCGTGTCGACGAGCAGCCGGTGCTCGACGGCGTGGATGCGGGCCTCGAGGGTCTCGAGGGTGTCGTCCGGGCGGATCGGGACGTCGTCGGTGGCGAGCACCGGCCCGTCGTCGACCCCCTCGTCGGGGACGAGATGGACCATGACGCCGGTGACGGTCCGCTCGCCGGCCATCGCCTCGTGCCAGGCGCGTTCGATGGCGTTCGTGCCCGGCAGCTCGCCGGGGCGAGCGGGATGGAGGTTGATCACCCGGTCGGGGAACCAGCCGAGGAAGTCGCTCGTGAGGATGCGCATCCACCCGGCGAGGACGACGAGATCGGGGGCGAATCCGGCCACGATGTCGGCCAGGCGGGCGTCGTAGTCGCGGCGCGACTCGTCGTCGTGCTTGCCCACCTGCACCGACGGGACGCCGGCCGTGGCGGCCCGCTCGAGCGCGTAGGCACCCGACCGGTTCGAGACGACGGCGACGACGTCGGCCGGCAGACGGCCGTCGGCGCACGCGTCGAGGACGGCCTGCAGATTGCTCCCGTTGCCCGAGACGAGCACCACGATGCGGGTGCGTGCCGAGCGGGAGGGTGCCATACGTCGACCGTAGACGCGCGCGGGCGAGTTGCGACCGGTGATGAACGAAAAGTCCGCAGGTCGACAAGGGTCACACACGGGTCGTTCCGGCCGTCGCGATTGCCCGATCGGGCAATCGGGGTGGCCCGATCCGACCGTCGGGAGCGCCCGCCCGTCGCGGAGCGGGACGCGACGGTGGAGACGATGGAGCGAGAGTCGGAGTCGTCGACCGCGACGCTCGAGGTCGACCGATCGCCGGAAGATGCCGTCGAGCAGTCGGACGAGGCGGCGCGGCACGTCGCCGTCGCGCTCGCCGCCGGGCTGGGCGCCGCGGACCCGCGCGACGCGTCCCCGTTCGGGGGCACGCGTGGACCGGGCGTCGGTGCCCCGGTCACGATGCGCCACATCCAGCGGCTCGCCGGGAACGCTGCAGCCGCGCGGCTGGCTTCGGGAGCGCTCGTGCAGCGGTCGGAGGACGACGAGGAGGAGGTGCAGCTCGCCGACGTGTCGGTCAGTGGACTCACCCTGAGCGCCGACACCGTCACCCTCCCCGTCGCCGGCGACCTGAGTGCCACCGCGCAACCGGCCCACGCGACCGGTGTCACGTACAGCGTGGCCGCCGGCAGTGTCGAGCCGACCGCCACCACCATCGACGCGTCGTCCGGTGCCATCACGGTCGGTGCCGGCCAGCGCGGCGGCACCATCGAGGTCTCGGCCGACGGCAGCGACGGCTCGGGTGTGTCGGTCGACCTGACGGTCATCGAGCGCCCGGGCGCGATCAGCGCGACGGCGACGTCGGGCAACGCCGCCTACGGCGGCCAGTTCACCCACACGTTCACGGCGCCGTCCGGGCACGCGTCCGGCCTGGAAGGCGCCAACATCAACGAGGAGTTCGATGCGTCCGAGGCGGAGACGCCATGGGGCAACACGTTCCAGCTGACCGCCAACGCTTCCGGATCCCACGGTTGGGACCTCGACGCCTCGGGCAAGATGGCCGGCCCGGACAACGTCACGATCGGGAGCGGCAGCGTCGACATCGGGCGTGCGCTGGCCAGCACGTCGAACCCGACGGGCGTGGCTGCGCTGCCCGTCGGCTTCACGATGACGCAGAAGCTGTACGCCACGGTCCAGCCGGGCGGGACCCGTGAGGCGTCGCCGTTCGCCACCGTCTCGCACCGGCGTCGCCTGATCGCCGGTCCGCAGTTCGAGGTGTCGGCCGGGCTCGGGACGATCACCGAGGACTACACCGGTCCGGGCGCCGTCACCGGTGCCACGCCGTCGTCGTCGACCGTGATGGCGTCACCACCACGACCCGCGACGGGGGAGTGGAACCAGCGCAAGGTCACCGTGACGGCGACCCCGTATCCGGACGACACGGCGCTGTCGTACACGATCCGCGGCGCGAACCTCGGATGCACCGTCGACGCCGACGGCGAGGTGTCGATCGGCGCGCAGGCCGGCACCATCACCGTGCGCGTCACGGCGGCGGCACACAACTACGACGAGACGACGATCACCATCACCGAGTACCGGGCCCCGTCGGGTGAGGGCTCGTCGACCGGGACCGCCGAACCGGGTGCGGCGCCAGGCCCGGCCGAGCCTGCTCCGACTCCTCCGGACGGCTGATCGCCCCGGCCGGACCCCGGCGGGCGCGGGCCTGTGGGTCCTTGGTCCCTGTCGGCGGGGCGACGACGGACGGACACTGGAATCGGGACCCGACGAGAGGAGGTCGCGATGACACCCGTGCTGCACCACGACCGGGTGGACGAGCACGGCCACGCGTGGGTCGACGCCGGGCTGATCACCGACGATCAGCTCGCCGCGATCCGACACTTCGAACACCTCGACGACGCGTCCACCGACACTGACGCCCGAGGGGGTCGACGGTTCTCGGTCGCCGCCGAGATCGCGGTGTACCTCGGCAGCGTGCTCGCCGTCACCGGTGGGGGGCTCGTCGTCGCCGCCCGCTGGGACGACCTGGCGTTCGCTGCCCGGCTGGCCGTCGCGCTCGCCGTCCTGGCCGTCGGCGTGTGCTCAGGCGCATGGTCGTACCGCCAGGGGGAGCCCGGAACCGCTCGCGTCGGAGGTTTCCTGACCGCCGTCGGGCTCGGCGGGCTGGCCTTCACCATCGGGCTGGTGGTCGACCGGCTCGATCCGCGTGCGGACGAGGTCGTCGTCATCGTCTCGGGTCTGTTCGTGATCGCCGCCGGGCTCGTGGCGTGGCGCAATCGACCGCGTCCGCTCGAACTCCTCGTCGTCCTGGCCGCGTTCTTGTTCGTCGCCATGGCGACCGCCTCGTGGCTCGACGTCGGCATCTGGACCGCGGGCGCTGCGGCGGTGATCATGGGTTCGGCCGTCGCCATCGGGGGAGGCGCCGGCATCGTTCACCCCAACCAGGTCGCGATCGCCGGCGGCGCGTTCCTCGCCTACGTCGGCACGTTCACGTTGTCGGAGGTCAATGAGCACCTCGGTCCTGCGGCGGCGCTCGTCGTGGCGCTGGCGGTGGTGGTGCACGCGACCCGGACCGACACGGTCCCGCTGCTGGTGCTCGGCGTCCTCGGAGCGCTCCTGGCGACCGAGGCGGTGTTGGCGACGACCTTCGACGGTGCGATCGCAGCCTCGTTGGTGGCGCTGGTCGGGCTCGCGATCGTGGTCACGGTCTTGGTGCGTGCAGGCCGCGGCGCAGGGCGCACCGAGCACGCCTGACGTCGTCGCTACGCTCGGTCAGGACTCGTCGGCGACGAGGTGGAAGCCTTCGTCGAGCCAGCCGGTCTTGCCGCCGATCATCTTCTTGACGGGGCGCCCGAGCCCGGCGATCTTCAGCGCCGCACGATCGGCGGCGTTGCAGTGAGGTCCGGCGCAGTAGACCACGAACAGCGTCTCGTCGGGCCACCGCGACAATGTCTCCTCGCTGATGTCGGCGTGGTGGAGATGGATCGCCCCGTCGATGTGCTCGGCGGCGAACGATGCCGGTGAGGCGTTGGTCTGGAGGAGGACGAAGTCCTGGCGGCCGGTCGTCATCGACTCGTGGACGTCCCAGCAGTCGGTTTCGACGGCCAGCAGCGTCGAGAAGTGGTCGACCGCCACCGGTGGTTCGGCGGCGGGGACGGCGGCGACGGGCGAGGGGGTGGACATCTCCCGATCCTGTCGGGCGGCAGGGTCGGCCGCCAAGCGCGATTCGGGCGCTCAGACGACCTGACGTCCGGCGA
>JAGQSS010000560.1 GCA_020439405.1 Ilumatobacter sp.
GTCCCGAAAACCGACAACAAAATCCTCGATGGTCATCGCTCGATCACCCGACCGGCCAAAGCAGGGTCGATGGGGTGGGCGAGTTCCCAGGCGGTGAGTTCGCCGGTGGAGCGGTGGAGGCGGTCGGCGACGGCGATGTCGGCGGGTGGGTCGGGGACGCGGGGGAGGGCTTCGCCGTCGAGGGGGTCGGTGGCGGCGGTGAGGTAGAGGTGGTTCTCGTGGCGGCCGCGGGTGATGTCGACGTAGGTCTCGGCTCGTGTGGCGGTGGCGTCGACCCGGCTTGTCGAGATGTCTCGTGTTGAACCCTGCACGGCGTAGCTGGTGAGCGCGTAGGCGTGATCGATGCCGACCTCGGGCCGACCCGCTGGGGTCCGGTGGTGGTCGAAGAAGCTACGTGGGATGTCGATGCGACCGATCCCGTCGAACTCCACGGTGAGCGTGTCCCGCGTCGTGACCTTGCGGCCGGCGCGGACGGCGACGATGGTGCCGAGCGCGCCGTTGCGGATGTATGCGTGTCGTTCGCCCTCGACGTGCAGATCGCGGTTCGGGGCTCGGGCGGTGATGCGGTCACCGACAGCGAAGGCCCGATCTCCGCTGGCCTGGATCTCGTCGTCGCCGAGGTCGCCGTTCACCCGTCGCAGGAGGTGGGCGAGACGGTTCAGTTGGCGGCGGGTGCTGTTGCGCCGGTCGACCATGGGGTGGTCGTTTCCGTCGCGGTGGGCGCTCCACCAGCGGCCGAGCACCTCTCGGTACATGGCGAGGTCGTCCGGGACGACGTGCAGATGCCCGGCCGCGGCGAGTTCGTCAAACGCTTCGTCGATGCGGCCCTCCCGTAGTGCCTGGGCCGCCGCACGATCGTGGGGGTCCTGGAGCCGGTGGGTGGTCACCAGCTCGGGAGTGTCGCGTTCGTGGCGCTCGCAGAGGACGCGGAACATGCCCCCCGCTGCGATGGCGCCGTGCTGGGCCGGGTCGCCGATCAGCCGGAGGCTCGCCCCGGTCGTCGCGGCCATCTCCATCAAGGCGTCGAGGTCACGGTCCGACAGCGTGGAGGCCTCGTCGACGACGAGGATCGTCCGCGAGTCCAGCGGCAACGACTGGGGATCGGTGTGGCGAGATACCAAGCGACGGTCTCGCACTCGATCTCGGTCGCCGCAGACAAAGTCCGCGTCGCTTCGCCTTTCACGGCTACACCAAGGACCCGGTAGCCGGCGGCGGTCCACGCATCCGCGCACGCGGCGACGGTCGTGGTCTTGCCAGCGCCGGCGCGTCCGACGGCGGCTTGGAAGCGATGCCCGCGTTGGCACCATTCGGTCACCAGCCGCCGTTGTTCGTCGGTGAGGTGCGCGTGCCGTTCGAGCGCGGCTTCGACATGGTCGTCGGGTACGAGGTGCGCGCCCCGATGAAGTCCCTTGGTGAAGCGGGCCGCGATGCGGTCCTGCACGCCGAGCATCTCCACGGTTGAGTAGAGCGATTCGTCAGCGTCGGTCAGCGCGACCACGTGCCCCGACGCTAGGAACTCATCGGTCAGCTCGATCAACCGAGACGCGCCACACAGCAGCGGCTGCGCCCGTTCGCCATCGGCGGCGGGCACGGGATGGTTCGCCATGGCGACGAGGGCCTCGAACCGCGAGAAGACCGATCCACCCGAGCAGATGCCCTCTGC
>JAGQSS010000561.1 GCA_020439405.1 Ilumatobacter sp.
GGTCAGGCCGTTGAACTCGTCGACCGTGGCGGTGACGCGGACCTTGTCGCCGACCGAGACGGAGGGGTCATAGGCGAAGACGAAGATGCCTTCCGAGGTTGCCGCGTCGGCATCGGCATCGGCGTCTTCTTCCTGCAGGAAGAATCCGGTCACGACGCCCGCGTTGTTGGTGACGAGACCGGTCACCACGGCTTCCACGGTCACCACTTCACCGTCCATGGCCGAAGCGTCGCCCGCGCCCTGGATGTCGTGGATCTTGGTGATTTCGTTGTCCTCGATCTCGACCGAGAGCGGATTGATGGCCAGCTCATTGTAGTCGGGATCGGCACTTGAGGTCGTAAAGGTGATCTCGCCGAAATGCGGCGAGTTTTCATCGATGCTGTCGTTGGCGGCGCGCACGTGGATCGTGGTCGGCGTGGTGTCGGTGGGCACGATGGTCACGGTGTTGGAGAAAAACACGCCATCGGTGCTCACGAGGCTCTGGCCGTCCGGCGCGGCCACCGTGATCTCGACCGGATGGGTCGGCACGGTCGAAAACTCCACCGTAAAGGTGTCGATGATCGTCAGGTCCTCATCGACCGAGATCCCGTCGCCGGATTTCACCACAACGGCCGGTTCAATGGTGGCGCCCGAGGTGCCGATGACGCGGAAATTGTCGACCGCGAAATCTTCGTCGCCCGCATTGACGCTGACTTCCAGGGTCAGATCGAGCGTGGAGCCGGTACCGGCGATGTCGGCGAGGAAGGTGCTGAGATCGCCGGTGAGCTGGGTGCCGTCACCGGTGCCGTCGAGATCGGTGTCCAGGCGGAAGACGCCGTTGAATTGCTGGTCGCCGCGGAATTCGAACAGCACTTCCGCCGGGGCGCCATCGATGCTCGCGGAGAGCCGGATGAAGTCGGCACTGTCGATGTTCCCGCTGCCGTCGAGAAACTCGGCGAAATCGCCCTCGAACCTGAGGTCGCTGAGGCCGGAGATATCGAGCCCGGACCAGGTGACCGTGATCGGCAGGCCCGCACCTTCGCCGTCGAGATCCATGCCGGTGAGGAAACGACCGTCGGTGCCGGTGTAGGCCTTGATGCCGACCGGCGCCGGGTCGCTGCCGAAATCGTCGTCACCCGCGCCGTCGGTCAGGCCGAAGAAGTCGAAGCCCGAACTCACGGCGGTATCCGAGAAGAAGCCGGTCGAGGCGGTAAACTTCGAGGCGTCGTCGAAGGTCTCGTTGAGCACGTCGATCTCGGTCGCGCCCGGGGTGCCGGTGACGGTGAGATCGTCGAAAGCGATGTCTTCGTCGCCGGATTCGAGGTTCTCGATGGTGATGCGCAGGTCGAGCTCGGCACCGGTGCCGGCGATGGCGGCGTTGAACGCGGTGAGCGCGCTGGTGAGCGCCGGACCGTCGGCCACGCCGTCGAAATCGGTGTCGAGACCCGGCTCGGTGTTGGTCGCGCCCTGCGACGCGAATTGCAGGATTTTGACCCAGACGCCGTCGTCGATCCGCGCTTCAACATAGACCAGAGCGTCGGCGTCCCAATCCTGGTTGGCGCCGTCGTCGTCTTCGGCGAAGAGGCCGGAAAAGCCGAGGTCGGTGACGCCGGCGATGTCGATATTGTCGATCTGGAGGGTCAGGGTCGTCGGTTGCCCGTCACCGTTGGTATCCTGCGCCGCG
>JAGQSS010000562.1 GCA_020439405.1 Ilumatobacter sp.
AGATTCCGAGCAGCTTGGCCTTCTGCGCGGCGAATTCTTCCTCGGTGAGGATGCCCTGCTCCTTGAGCGAGGCCAGCTGCTTCAGCTGTTCGATCGGGATGCTCGGTGCCGGCGCAGGTGCCGGTGCCGGCTCTGCGTAGACGGGGGCGGGTGCCGGAGCCGGAGCCGGCTCGTAGTACTGGGGCGGCGGTGCGGCGTACTGGGGTTGCTGTTGCGACCACCGATTGGCCTGGCGACGTGAGACGCGATTCGAGACGGCGGTCGCCGTTCCGGCCACTACAGCGGTGCGAGCCACACCTCGGAGCAGTCCTGGCATGTCGGTTCCTTTCGTTCGGGTCGTTCGGTCAGGCAGGTTCGGTCGCGTCGAGTGCGGCGGCGACGTCGGCGAGGGGGATGTAGCCGGCCGCGACGAGCTCGCCGCCGCCCCGACGCATGCCGTCGACGAACCCGGCGGCCCAGCAGTTCTCGAACAGCAGGATGCCGGCGGACGATCCGATCTCGATCGCGTCGGCGGCGTCGTCGAAGTCGGACTGGTCGAGCAGACCTGCCGAGGCGCCGTGGAACACGGTCAGGTCGAAGTCGCCCCCGTCGAGTTCGTGGAGCTCGAGCGCGGTCACCGATCCGTCGTTGCCACGTGTGACGAACGCAAGGTCGAGCACTCGGATGATGCCGCGGTCGACCAGGTCGACGAGGGCGTCGAGACCCTCACCGGTCATGCGGTTCCCGGGGAACTCGACGATCAGGTAGCTGATCGGTCCCATGGTCGGTTCGGCGTCGCTCACGGCTCCTCCTGGTGGGGCGTTGTGTCGGATGTCGATCGGGTGATTTGTTCGGACCGTAGGCGAGACGTGGGTGCATCGTCCCCACCCGATCTGGGGGGTTCTCACCCGGGGTCAGTACACCACCGGGACGAGGTACGGCGCGAGGTCGAGCTCGTCGTGGTCGGTCGACGTGGAACGATCGGGCAGTTCGATCGTGCGGTGGTGGATCGGCGTGTACGGCACCGTGTCGAGCAGGTGCGTGATCAGGTTCAACCGGCCGCGCTTCTTGTCGTCGGTGTGGACGACGTGCCACGGCGCCCACTCGCTGTGCGTCGCCCGCAACATGTCGTCTCGCGCTCGGCCGTAGTCGTCCCACTTCGTGTACGACTCCAGGTCCATCGGCGACAGCTTCCAGGTCTTGCGGGGATCGTCGATGCGAGCCTGGAGTCGCTCGGTCTGCTCGTGCTCGCCGACCTCGAGCCAGTACTTGATCAGGATGATCCCGGAATCGACCATCGCCTGTTCGACGGCCGGCGCCATCGCCAAGAACCGCTCGACGTCGTCGTCGGTGCAGAAGCCCATGACCCGTTCGACGCCGGCCCGGTTGTACCAGCTGCGGTCGAAGATCACGACCTCGCCCGCCGCAGGGAAGTGCGAGATGTAGCGCTGGATGTACATCTGCGACTTCTCGCGCTCGGTCGGGGCCGGCAATGCGACCACCCGGAACACGCGCGGGCTCACGCGGGCGGTGATCGCCTTGATCGTGCCGCCCTTACCCGCCGTGTCGCGCCCCTCGAACACGATGCAGACCTCGGTGCCGGTCGCCTTCACCCATTCCTGCATCGCGACGAGTTCGGCGTGCAGCCGACGCAGTTCGCGCTCGTACGCCTTGCGCG
>JAGQSS010000563.1 GCA_020439405.1 Ilumatobacter sp.
CTACACCGAAGGCCAGATCTTCACCGACGACGTCCACTATACCCAGATCGCCTACGAATGGCTGGCGGACAGCTTTTTCGACCTGTTCCCGATCGGCGGCAACACCGCGCCGGACGCCAAGGCCGATAGTGTCGCGACCAACGAGGACACGCCGCTCAGCGGCAACGTGCTGGCGGACAACGGCAACGGGGCCGACAGCGACATCGACGGCCAGAGCCTGACGGTCAGCACGACGCCGGTCTCGGGGGTGAGCCACGGGGTGCTGGTGCTGAACGCCAACGGGTCGTTCAGCTACACGCCCACGGCAAACTTCAGCGGCACCGACAGTTTCACCTACCAGCTGTCCGACGGTCACGGCGGCACCGATACCGGCGTGGTCACGATCACCGTGGCCGCGGTGAACGACGCGCCGGACGCGCGGGCCGACAGCTTCTCGACCAGTGAGGGCACGCCGCTCGGTGGCAACGTGCTCTCGAACAACGGCAGCGGCGCCGACAGCGACGTCGACGGCAACAGCCTGACCGTCAACACGACGCCGGTCTCGGGGGTGAGCAACGGGGTGTTGGTGCTGAACGCCAACGGCTCGTTCAGCTATACGCCCACAGCGAATTTCAACGGCACCGACAGCTTCACTTACCGGGTCTCGGACGGGCAGGGCGGCACCGACACCGCCGTGGTCACGATCAGCGTGGCGGCGGTCAACGGGGACCCGGTGGCGGCCGACGACGGCGGCTATGCGACCGCCTACGACACGCCCTTGGTGATCGCGGCCAGCGCGCTGCTCGCCAATGACAGCGACGGCGATCCGGAGCTTACCCAGACCCTCACGCTCACCGCGGTGAGCGGGGCGGTGAACGGGACCGTGGCGCTTTCCGGCGGCGTGGTGACTTTCACCCCGACGCCGGGCTACACCGGGTCGGCGCAATTCACCTACACGCTCTCCGATGGCGCCGGCGGCACCGACACCGCGACGGTGACCCTCACCGTTGCCGACAACGAGGCGCCGACCGCCGCGAACGACCAGATCGCGGTCGACGAGGACAGCATCGTCACCGGCAACGTGCTCGACAACGACGACGATCCCGAGGGCCGGGAGCTGACCGCGGTGCTGTTGTCCGGGCCGATGCAGGGGGTGCTGACCTTCGCCGCTGACGGCTCCTTCGCCTACGAGGCCGATGCCGATCTGTTCGACCTCGCGACGCCGGGGACGGTGATCGAACAGACCTTTGCCTACCAGGTGTCCGACGGCGACGGCGGGGTCGACCAGGCCACCGCGACGCTGTTCGTCACCATCCTCGACGACGGCGGCACGTTCCACGCCGGCGACAGCACGCCCAACGTCGCGACCGGCACCGACGGCGGCGAGGATCTCGTCCTCGGCGGGGCGGGTGACGACGCGCTCTACGGGCTCGACGGGGCCGACACGATCCGGGGCGACGACGGCGACGACCGCCTCTATGGCGGCGAGAGTGCCGACCGTCTCTATGGCGAGGCCGGTAACGACCGGCTCTACGGCGAGGATGGCGCCGATGTCCTGAAAGGTGCCGGCGACGATGACAGGCTGGACGGCGGGTCCGGCGACGACATCCTGCGCGGCGGCTCCGGCGACGACCGTCTGCTGCGCCGTGCGGGCGACGACACGCTCAACGGAGGCT
>JAGQSS010000564.1 GCA_020439405.1 Ilumatobacter sp.
CGCCACGGCGCTCGGCGCCGGCGCCGCGACCGCCGGGAGCCCCGGCACCCGTGCGTTCCAGCACGTCGGCACGTTCGACGTCCGCCTCAACGGCAGCACGGTGTCGGAGATCGTCGACGCCACGAAGGACGGCAGGACCCTGATCTACACCGACAGCGAGGAGGGGGAGGTCGGCTTCGTCGACATCAGCGACCCGGCGTCACCCCAGGCGGCCGGCACGGTCACGGTCGGTGGGTCACCGACGAGCGTGGCCATCACGTCGAAGTACGCCCTCGTCGCGGTCGACACGAGCGACGGTGACTTCGACCGTCCGACCGGCACCCTCCACGTGATCGACGTGAAGACACGTGCGATCGTCAAGACGTTCCCGCTCGGCGGGCAGCCCGACTCGGTCGCGATCTCCCCTGACCAGAAGTACGCCGCGATCGTCCTCGAGAACCAGCGCGACGAGGACGAGAACGACGGCCTGATCCCGCAGCTCCCCGGCGGCCAGCTGGTCGTCGTCGAGCTCGGTGGCTCGCCGAGCTGGTGGCCGCTGCGCTACGTCGACTTCAGCGGGCTGCCGATGGCGAACGCCACCGATCCGGAGCCCGAGTTCGTCGACATCAACGACCGCAACATGGCGGTGGTGTCGCTCCAGGAGAACAACCACCTCGCGGTCGTGAACCTCCGCACCGGAGCGATCACGAGCAACTTCTCGGCCGGCACCGTCGACCTCGCGAACATCGACGCGACCGAGGACGAGCTCGGCCCGCAGGGCAACGGCGTCATCTCGCTCACCGAGTCGATCGAGGACCGTCGGCGCGAGCCCGACACGGTCGGCTGGCTGAGCCGCACCACGTTCGCCACGGCCAACGAGGGCGACTACGAGGACGAGAACGGTGAGGAGGGCGGCTCTCGCGGCTTCACCATCTTCCGGACCGACGGCACCGTCGTGTACGAGTCGGCCGAGTCGTTCGAGCACGCACAGATCCGCGCCGGCCACTACAACGAGGGCCGTTCGGAGAACAAGGGCGGCGAGCCCGAGTCGCTCGAGGTCGCCACGTTCGGCGGCACGCCGATGCTGTTCGTCGGCGCCGAGCGGGCGAACGTGATCGGCGTCTACGACGCGTCACGCCCCACCCCGAAGCTGCTCCAGCTGCTCCCGACCGGCATCGGCCCGGAGGGGCTGAAGGCGATCCCGAAGCGGAACCTCCTCGTGAGCGCCTCCGAGACGTCGGTCGACGACCTGATCCCGTCGATGATCACGATCTACCGGTACGGGCGGACGACGGCGCCGTCCATGACGCTCCTCAGCGGTGACGAGGCCGGCGGCCTGCCGATCCCGTGGGTCGCGATGAGCGGCCTCGCCGGTGACCCGGTCGACGCCGACACGCTCTACGGCGTCAGCGACTCGATCCTCGCCGAGACGAGCATCTACACGATCGACGCCGGTGCGACGCCGGCGATGATCACGAGCCGGGTGCGGGTCGCCAGCCCCGACGGCACGATTCGTCGCGACCTCGACGTCGAGGGCATCGCGGTGGCGCCCGAGGGCGGCTTCTGGCTCGCCTCGGAGGGTCGCACCAACGCCGGCAGCGAGCGCCCCAACGCACTGCTGCGGGTCGACGCTGCCGGCGTGGTGCAGGAGG
>JAGQSS010000565.1 GCA_020439405.1 Ilumatobacter sp.
GACGGGCCGTCGTCGAACGACTCGTCGAAACGGGGCGGCGCCGCGGCCCGACGGAGCGGGGTCGCTCCGGGCGGGCGCACCTCGTCGAGCCGGCGGCGCTGCCAGACCGGGTCGCCGTTCCGCCACGACCGCTCCCCCATCATCTCGAGCGGTGCGAGGTACTCGGGGTCGGGACGGGTCGTACGTCGCAGCCAGAACGCGAGCATGACGAGACCGAGACCGAGCACCACGAGGAGGGCGACAATCGCCCAGACGGTGCGGGTGCTGTCGGGGTCGCCGATGTCGACGGCGAGTTCGACCACGCTCATCGTTCCGTCACGCCCTCGCTCACGGCGCCCGATTCTGCCAGCTCACCCGACCTGATGCACAGGACACCAGATCGTCGTCCGCCCACCGACCGTGTCGCGGCGCATCGCGGCACCGTCGCGCGGACACGGAGGCACCGACGCCCGGACCTCCGGGTCGATGGTGCCGGTGTGGCTGCCGCCCCGTTCCAACATCGCCGGGAGGTGCTCGCCGGCCGCCTCGACGAGTCGACCGAGCAACTCGTCGTCGAGCGAGCCGGCGGGTGTCAGCGGCGAGACGCCGGCCTGCCACAACACCTCGTCGACGCACATGTTGCCGAAGCCGGCGATCACCGACTGATCGAGGAGGATCGCCTTCAGCGCGGCTCGCCGTCCGGCCAGACGGTCACGGACGACGTCGATGGTCAGGGTGAGGAAGTCGGGCCCCAGACGGCTCAGGTCGGGGTCGAGCGTGAACACCGCCCAGCGACGGGGGTCGTTGACCCGGACGACTTCGCCGTCGGCCAGCGTGACCACCAGGCGGTTCCACGCCGGGTCGTCGCGGCCGCTGGCGTACTCGAGTCGGTCGATGGCCGCCGCGCCGTCGACGATCAGGCGACCCGTCATCCCGAAGTGCAGCCCGAGCACGTGGTCGTCGTCGAGATCGACCAGGACGTGCTTACCGCGGCGTCGGGCGCCGACGATGCGCCGCCCCGGCAGAACCCGACCCAACTCGACGGCCATCGCCTGATGGTCGTCGACCTCGATGGCGACGATGTCGCGTCCGACGACCGGTTCGATGGCGCGTCGATAGATCTCCGCCTCGAGCCCTTCGGGCATCAGCCGTTCCGGTGGACCTGATCGAGGAACTTGGCGATCGGTTCGCCCACCGCATCGAAGTGGATGAGGAAGGCGTCGTGTCCGTGCGTCGACTCGATCTGCACGTATTCGTTCGGCACGCCGTTCAGACTCAACATGTCGCACATCTCGCGCTGCTGGTACTCGGGGTAGAGCACGTCGCTGTCGATGCCGATCGTCAGGTTCGGCACCGTGATGCGCCGCATCGCCCGCTCGGTGCCGCCTCGGCCGCGACCGACGTCGTGGAGGTCCATCGCCTTGCCGATGATCAGGTAGCTGTTCGCGTCGAACCGGCGCACGAGCTTGTCGCCGTGGTACTGGAGGTACCGCTCGACCTCGAACTCCTGCCAGAGCCCGAAGGTGTCGCCGACCTTGGCGCGGTCGGTCAACGAACGACCGAACCGCTGCGTGAACGCGTTGTCGCTGCGGAAGGTGACCTGGGCGACCTGGCGGGCGATCGCCAGACCCTCGGCGGGGCCGTCGCCCGGTTCGGCGTCGTAGTAG
>JAGQSS010000566.1 GCA_020439405.1 Ilumatobacter sp.
CGCCCGTCACCTCTGGCACCTGACCCGAGGCACCCGACCCGGGGATGCGTCAGGACAGGGAACGCTCGATGCGTTCGCCGATCTCCTTGTCGACGTTGCGCCAGTACTCGAAGGCACGCGCGAGCACCGGTCCGGAGACGCCGTCGGCCAGGTGCCCGGCCACGTTGTCGACGAACTCGTCGCGCTGCGCGTCGTCGAACACGTCGCGCACGAGTGCTCCGGCCTGGCTCCAGTCGTCGTCGTCTTCACGCTCAACGTACGCCGTGCGGACCATGTCGTCCGACACGCCGTAGCTCCACCGGTTGTCGTCGCCGGTGAGGCTCGGGTCGGCGGCGGGGCCGCCGTAGCTGTTCGGCGCGTAGACCGGATCGGTCACCGGCAGGACCCGCATCGCACCGTCCTTCGAATAGCTGTGCACCGGGCACGTCGGCGCGTTGACGGGGATCTGCTTGTAGTTCACGCCGAGGCGGGCCCGGTGGGCGTCCGCGTAGGCGAACCCCCGGGCGAGCAGCATCTTGTCGGGCGAGAGCCCGGTGCCGGGGACGAGGTTGTTCGGCTCGAACGCCGCCTGCTCGATCTGGGTGTGGAAGTCGGTCGGGTTGGTGTGGAGGGTGAAGCGCCCGACCTCGATCAGCGGGTAGTCGGCGTGGGGCCAGACCTTGGTGAGGTCGAACGGGTTGATGCGGTACGTCGCAGCGTCCTCGTACGGCATCAGCTGGACCTTGAGGGTCCACGACGGATGGTTGCCGTCGGCGATCGCCTCGAACAGGTCGCGTCGGTGGACGTCGCTGTCCATGCCGGCCATCTCGTCGGCCTCGTCCTGCGTGTACCCCTCGACGCCCTGGTCGCTGTGGAAGTGGTACTTCACCCAGGTCGGCGTGCCGTCCTCGGCGTACCAGGAGTAGGTGTGGCTCGAGTAGCCGTTCATGTGGCGGTAGGTGCGGGGCACACCACGGTCGCCCATGAGATAGGTGACCTGGTGTGCCGACTCGGGCGAGAGTGTCCAGAAGTCCCACTGCATGTCGTGGTCGCGCAGCCCGTTGTCGGCCCGTCGCTTCTGGGAGCGGATGAAGTGTTGGAACTTCATCGGGTCCTTGATGAAGAAGATCGGCGTGTTGTTGCCGACCATGTCGAAGTTGCCTTCCGACGTATAGAACTTGAGCGCGAAGCCGCGTGGGTCGCGCCAGGTGTCGGGGGAGCCACGTTCACCGGCGACCGTGGAGAACCGAGCGGCCATCTCGGTCGTGGCGCCCGGCTGGAGGAACGCGGCACGGGTGTACTCGCTCACGTCACCGGTGACCTCGAACGTGCCGAACGCGCCGCTGCCCTTGGCGTGCGGTTGGCGTTCCGGGATGCGTTCCCGGTTGAAGTTCGCCATCTGCTCGAGCAGGTAGTGATCGTGGAGCAGGATCGGGCCGTCGGGACCGGCGGTGAGCGAGTGCTCGTCGCTCGGTGCCGGCGCTCCGGCGTCGGTGGTGGTGTAGGGACAGTCGGCCATGGGCCAGGCGTGCCCCGTCCCCGCACCCCCGAAACCTGAAGGAACCGGGCCGGCTGTCGCAGGGAACAGCGGGTCAGGTGTCGGAGGTGACGCCGAGGAACGAGGCGTTACCGTCGATCACCTGACCCGGGAACCTGTGATCCG
>JAGQSS010000567.1 GCA_020439405.1 Ilumatobacter sp.
TGGAACCCAAGTGGGTCATCTCGATGGGTGTGTGCGCCAGCTCCGGCGGCATGTTCAACAACTACGCGATCGTCCAGGGCGTCGACCAGATCGTGCCGGTCGACGTGTACGCGCCCGGCTGCCCGCCGACGCCCGAAACCCTCATCCACGCGATCGAGACCCTGCACCAGAAGATCGAGGACGGCGAGATCATGAAGCGTCGTGCCCAGACCGGTGCCGGCGCCGAACTCCACATCGAGGAGATCGCGCCCGCCACCACCCCCGTCCTGCTCGGGACGAAGTGAGCCTGACATGAGCGATACCGACATCGACACCGACGCGCCCGAAACGCCCGACGAACCGGAGGCGGCCCCGACCGTGCACGGTTGCGTCGCGGGCGAGAGCTGCGGCCAGACCGTCGTGTTCCCGACGCTCGACCAGTACCTCGACCTGGTGAAGGCGCTCGCCGACGACGGCTACACGATGGTCATCGACCTCTGTGGCGTCGACTACCTCGACTACCTGCAGCGTCCGCTGCCGGCCGGCATCGTCGGGGAGCGATTCGAGGTCGTGGTCAACCTGCTCGACATCGCCCATCGCCGACGCATCCGCCTGCGGGTGCAGGTGCCCGAGGCCGAACCGGCCGTCCCCACCCTCTTCGACGTCCATCCGGGCGCCGAGGCGTACGAACGCGAGACCTACGACATGTTCGGCATCGTGTTCACCGGCCATCCCGACATGACCCGCATCCTCATGCCCGAGGACTGGGTCGGCCATCCGCTCCGCAAGGACTACGCCGTCGGCAAGATCCCCGTCCAGTTCAAAGGCAGCCATTCATGATGGTCGGGACTGGACTCCGCTGCGCTTCGTCTGCTCCCTCCGTGCGGCCGGGCTCCCTGGCGGTCGCTGTCGGCCACGATGCGTTGGAGAGGAGTGTCCGATGAGTGCGACGGAGCAACCGGCCGTGACCGAGCGGCAGCCGTGGTCGCACGCCAACGTCGGACAGACGACGGCGGGCGAGCAGGAGATGAAGCCGCGGTCGGAGACGACCGCCGACGAGCTGATGCGCGAGATCGGCTCGGTCCTCCGGATGAGCGAGGCCGAGGCCGCCATGCTCGGCGACCTCCCCGACGACCCCGACGAAGATCAGACGATGATCATCAACATGGGTCCGCAGCACCCGTCGACCCACGGCGTACTCCGACTCATGCTCGAACTCCAGGGCGAGACCGTCCTGCGCTGCAAGCCGATCATCGGCTACCTGCACACCGGCATGGAGAAGACGGGTGAACAGCTGACCTACATGCAGGGCGGCACGAACGTCACCCGCATGGACTACCTGTCACCGTTCAACAACGAGCTCGCGTTCTCGATGGCGACCGAGAAGCTGCTCGGCATCGACGGCGACATCCCCGAACGCGCCGTCTGGATGCGGATGCTGCTCTCCGAGCTCAACCGCATGTCGTCGCACCTGCTGTTCCTCGCCACCAACGGCATGGACCTCGGCGCCGTCGGCATGATGATCTACGGCTGGCGCGAACGCGAGGAAGTGCTGCGGTTCTTCCAGAAGGTCACCGGCCTGCGGATGAACCACAACTTCATCCGCCCGGGTGGTCTCGCCGCCGACCTCCCGCCGGGCTGGCGCGACGACGTGCTGCGTCT
>JAGQSS010000568.1 GCA_020439405.1 Ilumatobacter sp.
TGATCCGCGAACCACTGGGCGCCCGGGAGCGCCTCGCGCCGCCAGGCGCGCAACTCGTCGGTCTCGTACGGCGGAGCCGCGCGTTCCTCGTCGGTCATGAGGATGATGACGTCGGGTCGGTTCACGAGAGGTCCTCCAGGTGAGCGACGAGGCCGTCGAGCATCATGTCGCTCGCCTCGGCCATCTTGCGAGTGACGGCGGCGCCGATCAGCGCCTTGTCGGGTCGTCCTCCGGTGTCGACGCGGGTGGTGAGCGAGACGAGCGTGCCGTCGGCGGTCGGTGTGAGTGTCCACGTGTTCGACGCGGCGCGGACGATCGGCAGGAGGCCCTCGATGTCGTAGGCGAGGCGGTGGTCGGGCTCCCACGCTGTGATCCGTTCGATCAGGGTGACCTGGCCCGTCTGGACCCGCCGTGCCGTCCCGACGCCGTCGCGTTGTTCGGTGGTGAGCACCGAGTGGTCGATGTCGGGCGCCCAGATCGCGAGGGCGTCGAAGTCGGCGAGCACCGCCCACACGGTGGCGGGCGGGACGTGCAGGTCGCGGGTGCGGGTGGCGCTGGTCATGTCGTCCTCCGTTCGTGGTGGCGGCCGGCGGGCATCCACTTCTCCCCCGCCGTCGCGTCGACCCGGCCGATCAGTCGGTCGCCGACCGACTCGACCAGTTCGCAGAAGTGGTCGGTGCGTTCGGTGCCGAGGTGCTGCCATGCGTTGGCAGTGATGTCGTCGAGCCGGTGTTCGAGCGAGATCCGGTAGTCGATCGCCGCGTCGGTGACCCGACCGTCGACGGCGAGACCGCGGGCCTCGAGGCGGGCGTAGCCGGCGGCGAGGGCAGCGTCATCGGCGCCACGGCTGCGGGGCAGCCAGTCGTCGCCGTAGCTGCGCCAGGCGCCGTCGAGGATGCCGGCCTCGGTGCCGGTGAGGTCTTCGGCCGTCTGGATCGCGAAGTGGGTGTCGCCCCGCCATTCACGGATGCAGTTGACGGCGAGCCACGCCGACAGGAGCGGATCGTCGGTCCGGCGATGGCGCAGCTGGGCGGCGAACAGGGCACGTCCCGACAGGGGCAGGCTGTCGGCGGCGGCCCACAGCGGTTCGGCGAGTTCGGCCAGACCGTCGCAGATCTCCGGCACGTGCTCGTGGAGTCCGACGACGACCGCCTCGTCGCGGGCGCGCACGGCGTCGGCCGACGTGGCGACCTTCAGGAGTTCGTCGATCGACAGGCGGACGAAGTCCGGGTGGATCGAGTAGTAGGCGGCGGTGACGACGTCGGCGCCTGCGTCGACCAGCGCACCGGCCCGGGTGGTGACGTAGTAGCCGAGCCCGTTGGGGATGCCGAGTGCCGCGTACCGCTCGATGCCGACCGGATCCCAGAAGATCCAGCCGACGAGTCGGTGCGAGGCGAACGCCGCCCGTCCGCTGCGTCGGCGCCAGTCGGTCACAGGTTGCCCGTCACGAAGCCGTGGAGGAGCTGAGCGAGTTCGGGGCCCTTGTCCTCCTGGAAGAAGTGGCCACCACCCTCGATGGTGGTGTGGGGCTGGCCCTGCGCGCCGGGGATCAGGGTGCGGAAGGGCTTGTCGCCGCCACGGGTGATCGGGTCCTGATCGCTGAAGCAGCAGAGGAACGGGCGATCGTACGAGCGCAGGACC
>JAGQSS010000569.1 GCA_020439405.1 Ilumatobacter sp.
GGGACGGCATCTTTGCGTCGAACCGAGGGACCGGCGCGATGACGATCACCGCGGCCGGCGACGTGTCCGGCGGGGCAGGCGGCATCGTCGGATGGCACGCCGGTGCCGGGGCACTGACCATCACCAACATGGGCACCGTCACCGGCATCACAGGCAATGGCATCTACGGCTACCTCTACCCGTCGGCGACCGGGATGACGATCAGCGCAAACAATGTTTCGGGCGGGACGGACGGTATCTTTGCGTGGAACGACAGCACGGGCGCGATGACGATCACCACGACGGGCGACGTGTTGGGTGCTTCGAATGCCGGCATCGAGACATGGTCGCTGGCGGGTTCGGACGTTGCGATCAACGTGATGGGAGGCAGCGTGACCGGCGGCGCCTTTTCGATCATCGACACGGCTGGCGATGCGGTGGTCACGGTCGAGGGCGACGTGACCGGCGATGCCGTTCTCGGCCTTGGCGACGATGTCTTCAACCTGCGCTCCGGCTCGATGACCGGCGACATCTACGGCGACGACATGACGGCGTCGGCGGATGATGGAAACGATGCGTTCAACTGGACGGGCGGAGCGCTGAACTCCGGCTTCTACGGTGGCAACGGCTCGGATACGGCGCTGATCGACGCCGGCGCGATCTATGACGGAACCGAGGTGCTCGACGGCGGCGACGATGCCGCGAGTGCCGACGGCTGGATCGACGTGCTGACCTTCCAGGGCCAGACGGCGAGCGCTGCGGGTAGCGATGTGCTCAACTGGGAGCAGGTCAATCTGGCTGCAACCAGCCTGACACTGTCCGGCGGAGCTTGGACGGCGGGCGGACTTGCCGTCGATAGCGCCTCGTCGCTGCTACTGCCGGGCGGCGGCACCGGCATGTTCGACATTCTCGGCGATGTGACCAATGCCGGTGCCGTGTCGACGATGGACGACGCGGTGGGGGACACAATCGCGGTCGGCGGCGATTACGGCGGCTCCGGCATGCTGCTGTTCGATGCCGACCTTGCCGCCGCGGTGGCCGACACGATGATCGTGAGCGGCGACGTGACCGGAGGCCCAACCATGATCGGCGTGACCGACGTGTCGTCCGGCCCGGCCAACGGGCAGGCCATCGTGCTCGTCGACGTGACCGGCTCGACCTCGGCCGGCGACTTCGTGCTGGCGGGCGGCCCGTTCGTCACGGGCGCGTTCGAATACGATCTCGGCCTGTCCGGCAGCCAATGGCTTCTGCAGGCGGGCTGGAGCCCCGCGGCGCCGGTCTACGAGGCGCTTGGCAGTCACTTGCTGACGCTCGCCGGCGGCCTGTACGGGATGCCAACCTTGCAGCAGCGCATCGGCAACCAGTGGTTCTGGCCGCAGGCGCAGGATGGCGCGCGCGCTGGTGCGGGTGCGGGCTATTCGCCGTTCAGCGTGCGTGCCGTCGGGCAGGCGGCCCGCTCGGAACCGGATGCGTCCAGCACCGGCGCGACGCACGATATGTTCGCCGGCGGTTTGCGGATGGGTATGGACGTGTTCGCGCATGAAGCCGCGAACGGCGACCTGTTCCTGCTCAGCGGCGCCGTGCGCTACGACCGCGCGAGAACGGACGTCGGAGCCCCGTCGGGTAGCGGCTCGATCACCACGAGTTCCAACGGGATC
>JAGQSS010000056.1 GCA_020439405.1 Ilumatobacter sp.
GAGGTGCGCGACCGGGTGGCGCACGTCCGATTCACGCGACCCGAGGCCGCCAACGCGGTCGATCCGGCGTTCTCTGCCGACCTCCGCGCCGTCATGGTCGCGATCGAGTTCGACGACGACGTCGCTGCGGTGTCGGTGACGGCCGACGGCAAGGTGTTCTGTGCCGGGGGCGACCTGAAGCTGTTCCACCAGGCCGGGGCCGACGTACCCGCGCTGGCGAGCGACATGCTCGTCGACTACCACGGCGCCATCTACAAGATGAACTCGATCCCGAAACCGTTCGTCGCGGGCGTGCGTGGCGCGGCGGGCGGCGCCGGGCTCTCGCTGATGGCGGCGTTCGATCTGGTCGTCTCGGCCGAGTCGGCCAAGTACACGATGGCCTACACCCGAGCGGGCGTCACCCCGGACGGCACCTCGTCGTACTTCATCGCCCGACACATCGGGCTGCGGCGCATGCTCGACCTCACGCTCACCAACCGCGTGCTCGACGCCGCCGAGGCCGAACGGTGGGGGCTGGTCAACCGGGTCGTCGCCGACGACGACGTCGATCGTGCGACGGCCGAACTCGCACAGCAACTCGCCGACGGACCGGCCTGGGCGCTCGGCCACGCGAAGCGGGTCGTGTACCACGGTGTCGACGCATCGCTCCCCGCCGCCGGCGAACTCGAGGGTGTGGTGATCGCAGAGTCGATGCGCCGCCGCGACGGGCAGGAAGGCATCGCCGCGTTCGCCCAGAAACGGACGCCGGAGTTCACCGGCGACTGACGCTCAGCTCGTCGACAGATCGAGCTCGTCGATCGGCGCCGGGCGTCCGTAGAGGTGTCCCTGCGCCATCGGGCAGTCGAGTGCGGTGAGGAACGCCGCCTGCGCCTCGGTCTCGACGCCCTCGGCGATCGGCAGCAGGTCGAGTGCGTGCGCCAGCCCGACGACCGCCTCGACGATCGAGCGGTCGTCGGCCTCGTCGGGCAGGCCGTCGACGAACGATCGATCGACCTTCACGAACGTGACCGGGAGTCGCTTGAGGTACGTGAGCGACGCGAAGCCGGTCCCGAAGTCGTCGACCCCGATGCCGACGCCCATCGCCCGGAGATCGTCGAGCTGGCGCAGTGACGAGCCGACGGCGTCGATCAGCACGTTCTCGGTCAGTTCGATCGCCAGTCGCTCGGGTGCGACGTCGTGGCGTCGGAGTGCGCCGACGATCGTCTCGACGAAGTCGGACGTCGCCAACTGTCGGGCCGACACGTTGATCGTGACGTACTCGATCTGGGGATGGCAGGCCAGCGTGGCGCAGACGTCGTCGATGACGAACTCGCCGAGCTGGACGATGACGTTCGACTCCTCGGCGATGTCGATGAAACGGGTCGGCGGCACCGATCCGAGCTCGGGGTGCTCCCATCGGAGCAACGCCTCGGCGGCCCGGACCGCACCCGACCGCAGGTCGACGATCGGCTGGTAGACGACGTGCAACTCGTCGCGGTCGACGGCGTGCCGCAGTTCGGCGGCGATCCGGATGCGTTCGAGCGCTTCGCGGCGGAGGGCCTCGTCGAACACCTCGGTGCGCGATCGCCCGAGCGCCTTGGCGCGGTACATCGCGACGTCGGCGCTGCCGAGGGCCTCGCGAATCGGGTCGCCGGTCCCGACGATGACGTGTGAGCCGATGCTGGCCGAGATCCATTGCGGCGCGTCCGGTTCGCCGATCGGCGCCTGGAGGACGCGGTGCAGTCGGTCGGCGATCTCGAGCAACTCGTTCTCGGCCTCGACCCGATCGGTCGCCAGGTCTTCGCAGAGGACGACGAACTCGTCACCGCCCAGTCGGGCGACCGTGTCGGAGGGGCGGATCACCGAGACGAAGGTGGAGAGAACTGGCGGCATCGTGAGCCCTTCTTGGTGGTCGACTCACCACCTACGGTAGTTGAACGAGCGCACAATTGAAATCCGGGCGTGATCGAGCCGTGATCAGCTCGTGGCCCGATCGTGACGCGTCGGCCGTGGGCGCGACGGTCAGCGCAGCGCCGGATCCTGGCGGTAGAACTCCGCCAGCCGGTCGTACACGCGCGGCAGCCGATCGTGGAGATCGTCGGGCCGTGAGAAGAACACCTCGCTCGTGACGGCGAAGTACTCGGCCGGGCTCGTCGCACCGTACATGCGGACGAGTCCGTCGGAGCCCCGTCGCCGGAGGCGTCGGAAGTTCGTGCCGAGCGTCTGGGCCCAGGCGTCGCGTGCGGTGCGCGACGGCAGCGGCGGCATGCCGTCGGCGAAGCCCGTCAGCTGGTCGAGCTTGTGGGCGAACTCGTGGACGATCACGTTCGTGCCGCGATGCGGCGCCACGACGTCGCGGCGGATCGTGCGCCAGTCGAGCACGACCGGCCCGCGTCCGTGTCCGGACTGGCCGGCGAGACGGCGCGGGGAGGCGTCGATCGACCCGCGCACCGGTCCCGGACGCTGCCCCTGGTCGAGGTAGGTGCCGTCGCGGAAGACGACCGCCGCCACCAGGTGGAGTGGGGCTTCGCGCGGTTCGTACCCGGCCACCAACAACGCGGCGTAGGCGGTCGTCGTGTCGATCATTTCGTCGGACAGTTCGAGCCCGCGTGCCGCCTCCCAGTGGACCCGACGCCGGAGGTCGTTGCGATGCCACTCGTACCGCTCGCGGTCGGCGTCGGACAGCCATGGGGCGTCGATCGTCGCGAGCACGTGGACAGTCTGCCCGGCGCAGGTAGAAATCGTGTCGCGGTGTCGCCCGCCACGTGCGACCCTTGCTGTGTCATGTCCCGCCCGCCCCGCTCCGATTCCCGCGCTGCTCGCGAGGCGCGCCTGGCGTCGATCGTCGCGGCGCGGCCGATCGACGTGCCGTCGTCGCTGCCCATCGCCGAGCGACGCGACGAGTTGGTGGCCGCGATCCGTGAGCACCAGGTCGTGGTGGTGGCCGGCGAGACCGGGTCGGGTAAGAGCACCCAGCTACCGAAGCTGTGCCTCGAGGCCGGCCGTGGTGTCGACGGGATGATCGGTCACACCCAGCCCCGACGTGTCGCCGCCCGCACGGTCGCCGAACGCGTCGCCGACGAGTTGGGCACGGCGGTCGGCGACGGTGTCGGCTACTCCGTCCGGTTCAACGATCGTGTCTCCGACTCGACGCTCGTGCGAGTGATGACTGACGGCATCCTGCTCAACGAGCTCCAACGAGACCGCGAACTGCGTCGTTACGACACGATCATCATCGACGAGGCACACGAGCGGAGCCTCAACATCGACTTCCTCCTGGGCTACCTCAAACAGCTCTTGCCCCGACGTCCCGACCTCCACGTCGTCATCACGTCGGCGACGATCGACACCGACCGGTTCGCCGCCCACTTCGCCGACGCCCACGGCGATCCGGCACCCGTGTTCGTCGTCGAGGGCCGGACGTATCCGGTCGAGGTGCGGTACCGCCCGTACGGCGGCGACGACCCCGACGAACCGGGCGACCGGCGCGATCAGGTGCGCGCCGTCATCGACGCGGTCGACGAGCTCGAGCGGGAGGGCCCCGGCGACGTGTTGGTGTTCCTCAGTGGCGAACGCGAGATCCACGACATCGCCGACGCACTCCGCGACGAACGCCGCCCCGGACTCGAGGTGCTGCCGCTCTACGCACGACTGTCGGCGCACGAGCAGCATCGGATCTTCGAACCGCATCGCGGACGACGGGTCGTGTTGGCCACGAACGTGGCCGAGACGTCGATCACCGTGCCCGGCGTCCGCTACGTCGTCGACACCGGCGTCGCTCGGATCTCGCGCTACAGCCGCCGGTTGAAGGTCCAACGGCTGCCCATCGAACCGGTGTCGCAGGCGTCGGCGAACCAGCGTGCCGGCCGGTGCGGTCGCGTGGCCCCCGGCGTGTGCATCCGTCTCTACCCCGAGGACGACTTCGCGCAGCGACCCGAGTTCACCGAGCCCGAGATCCTGCGGACGAACCTGGCGTCGGTCATCCTGCAGATGACGGCGATCGGGCTCGGCGACGTCGCTCGTTTCCCGTTCGTCGAGCCGCCCGACTCCGCCGCGATCCGCGACGGCGACCTCCTGCTCGACGAGCTGGGTGCCGTGCGGCGCGACGGCGACCGCCGCCGGCTCACCGCGGTCGGGCGCCAGTTGGCGCGGTTGCCGATCGACCCGCGGCTCGGTCGGATGGTGATCGAGGCCGCCCGGTACGGATGCGTGCGCGAGGTGCTCGTGATCGCGTCCGCCCTGTCGATCCAGGACGTCCGCGAGCGCCCCCGTGAACACCCCGAGCGCGCCAACGAGTTGCACGCGCGCTTCCGCGTCGACGGCTCCGATCTGCTCGGGATCGTCGAACTCTGGGACTACCTCCGCGACCGGCAGCGCGAGCTCTCCGGCAACGCGTTCCGTCGGATGTGCCACGACGAGTTCCTGCACTACCTCCGCGTGCGCGAGTGGCGCGATCTGTACAGCCAACTCCGCCAGGTCGCCGGTCAGCTCGACATCCGACCGACGGTCGACGAGGCGCACCCCGACCACGTGCACCGGGCCGTGCTCGCGGGTTTCCTCACCCAGATCGGGATGCGCGACGGCGACAGTCGCGAGTTCCGCGGCATCCGCGACTCGCGCTTCGTGATAGCGCCCGGCTCGGTGCTGTCCAAGCGCCCGCCTCGCTGGGTGGTGGCCACCGAGCTGGTCGAGACCGACCGCATCCGTGCCCGACGGCTCGCGGCGATCCAGCCCGAATGGGCCGAGTCGCTCGCCGGCGACCTCGTCAAGCGGTCGTACGGCGAGCCCTGGTGGGACGAACGTCAGGGTCGCGCGCTGATCGCCGAAACGGTGACGCTCTACGGACTGCCGATCGTTTCGAACCGGACGATCGGGCTCGACCGGGTCGATCGACGCCTCGCCCGGGAGTTGTTCATCCGGCGGGCTCTCGTTGCCGGCGAATGGACGTCGCGCCACGACTTCGTCGCGGAGAACGAGCGGTTCCGCCGACGGGTCGAGTTGCTCGAAGCGCGCGTCCGCCGGACCGACCTGCTCGACGACGAAGCGCTCGTCGCGTTCTTCGACGAGCGCCTGCCCGACGACGCCACGTCGGCACAACGATTCGACCGCTGGTGGCGCGACACTCGCCGGACCGACCCGACCCGGCTCGACCTCGACGGTTCGGTCCTCACGAACCGGTCGGGCATCCGCCTGTCGGATTACCCCGACCAGTGGACCACCGGCGGGGCGAGCTACCCGATCACCTATCGGTTCGAGCCGGGTAGCCCACTCGACGGCGCGTCCGTCACGGTGCCGCTCACCGAACTCAACCAGCTCGACGACTCCGGATTCGGCTGGCTGGTGCCGGGCTACCGCGACGAACTCGTCGAGTTGTTGGTGCGCTCACTCCCGAAAGACATCCGACGCGACCTGATCCCCATGACCGAGACCGCAGCGGCCGCGGCCGCGCGGCTCGACACGTCCGCCCCGACGATCACCGAGGCGCTCGCGGCAGCGCTCCGCGAGGTGGCCGGCGTGTCGGTGGGGCCGGACGACTTCTCGGCGGAGCGGTTGCCGACCCACCTCCGCATGCACGTGATCGTCGTCGGCGCCGACGGCGAGGTGGTCGACGCCGGCGACGACCTCGACGCCATCCGTGCCCGACAGGCCGGTGGGGTCCGGAGCGCGATCGCCGATGCGGTGCCGGTCGAGGAACGCCGGGACATCCTCCGCTGGCAGGACATCGGGCACCTCGACCGGGTGGTCGAGACCCGGTCGCCGACCGGCAACGTCGTCCGCGCGTTCCCGACCCTGCTCGACCGTGGCGACCGCGTGACCCTGCGGGTCGTCGACAACGAGTCGCTCCAGCGCCGCGCGATGCGCGGTGGCGTGCGTCGCCTGCTGCTGATGGCGGCGGCACCGACGGTCGCGAAGGTCGAACGCACGCTCGGACAGTCGGCCAAGCTCGCCGTGGCCGCGGGCCCGGTCCTGCTCGCCGATCTGACGGCCGAATGCATCGACGCCGCGGTCGACGCGGTACTGGCCCGATACGACCTCCCGTGGGACGAGCCGTCGTTCTCGACGATCGAGCGCGCGGTCCGTGACGACGCGCCGCAACTCGCGGCCGACGCCCTGGCGGAGGCGGCCGACATCATCGCCGCCGCCGAGCGCGTGCGGGCACGGTTGTCGGCGCTGACGGCCGACGCGCTCGCACCGACGGTGGCCGACGCGCGGGCGCATCTCGAGCGACTCGTCGCGCCGGGGTTCGTCGGTCGGAGTGGCCTCGACCGGCTCCCCGACGTGCACCGCTATGTGCGCGGCATCGAGTACCGGCTCGACCACCTGTCGGGTGACGTGCCGCGCGACCAGCGGCGCATGGCCGAGGTGCGGCCGATCGAGCGCGAACTGGCCGAGGCGATCGAGCGGGCAGGCCGGGTCGACGACGACCTCCGTGAGATCTCCTGGCTCGTCGAGGAACTCCGGGTCAGTACCTTCGCCCAACCCGTCGGCGTCCACGGCCCCGTCAGCCCCAAACGCATCCGCACCGCCCTGCACCAGAAGGGGTCAGGCACCTTCCGGCGTTCGACCTGACGGCACGTACGACCTGGTGCGCCGGAAGGTGCCTGACCCCTTCTGGTGGCGTACGGTGCGGGCGATGGGGGTGGATTCTGGGCGGGGGTGGCTCACGGTGGTGGCGGCGTTCCTGTCGTCGGCCACGACGCTCGGCACGGCCTACAGCTTCGGCGCGTTCTTCGAGTCGATGAGCGACGAGTTCGGGTCGGAGCGGGGTGCGACGGCGGTGATCTTCGGCCTGACGACGTGTCTGTTCTTCGTCCTCAGCATCATCACCGGTCGTCTGATGGACCGCTTTGGTCCGCGCCTGGTGCTCGCGATCGGCGCCGTCTCGATCTTCGTCGGGCTGATGCTGACGAGCCGCGTCGGGTCGCTCGGTCCGGGCTACCTCACCTACGGGTTCGGTGTCGGCATCGCCGCGGCGTGTGGCTACGTGCCGATGGTCGCGATGGTCGGCGGCTGGTTCCAGCGTCAGCGGGCGCTCGCCGTCGGCGTCGCGGTCGCCGGCATCGGTGTCGGCACGCTGGTGATGTCGCCCCTTGCCGCCGCCCTCATCGACCGGTACGGCTGGCGCGACACCTACGTGATCTTCGCGATCGGCGGTGCCGCGGTGCTGCTGCTCTGCATGCCGCTCGCCGCCCCGCCGCCCGGCGACGGTTCGCCGCAGCCCGCCCGGTTCGCCGACGCCGCGCACAGCTGGGTGTTCCGCCGGCTGCATCTGTCGTCGTTCTTCCTCGGGTTGGCGTTGTTCGTCCCGTTCGTGTTCGTCGGGCAGTACGCGAAGGACGAGGGGGTGGCCTCGGTGCAGGCCGCCGTCCTGGTGAGCGTGCTCGGTGGTGCGAGCGTGTTGTCGCGACTCGGATTCGGTGTGCTCGACCGTCGATTCGGGTCGTTCCGGCTCTACCGCACCTGTTACGTGATCCACGGGCTGAGCTTCGTCGTGTGGTTGGTGGCCGGGTCGTCGTACGCGTTGATGGTGCTGTTCGTGCTCGTGCTCGGGACGGGTTACGGCGGGTTCGTCGCACTCGGACCGATCGTGGTGGCCGACCGGATGGGCGTCGCCGGGCTGGGCTCGATCCTCGGGCTGCTCTACACGGCCCCGGGCATCGGTGCGCTGATCGGTGCGCCGACGGCCGGGTGGATCATCGACCGGACCGACTCGTACACCTGGGCGATCGTCGGCTGCATCGCCATGTGCGTCGTCTCGGTCGCCCTCCTGTTCGGCCTCCCCACCACCTCCGACGGCCGCCTCGAACGCAGCGAAACCGCCCGGGGATAGGGGTCGGATCCGACCAGAAGGGGTCAGGCACCTTCTGGCGTCGAACGCGCAGCAGGGCTCGACCTGGTGTGCCAGAAGGTGCCTGACCCCTTCTGGTATCCGACCTCTTATCGAGCGGGTTCGAAGGTGCGGATGGTGGCGACGGCTTGGTCGTGGTCGTCGGTGAGGACGAGGAGGTCGCGGTACGGGCGGCCGTCGGCGAGGGCGGTGAGGAGCGGCCACACCGGCAGGGTCTCGGTCCAGTAGTCGACGTCGATCAACACCATCGGCGACGGCTCGCCGTAGCTCTCGTAGTGGTCCTGGGTCGCCTCCTGGAAGATCTCCTGGACCGTCCCAGCCGACCCGCGTGTGAACAACACGCCGTACGTGGCGACGGCCAACAACCCCTCCTCGCGCACACTGTTCGCGAAGTACTTGGCGATCTTCGTCGCGAACGCGGCCGGTGGCTCGTGCCCGTACATCCACGTCGGGATGCCGATCGAGTCGTACCTCGGTTCGGGAACGGGCCAGCGCTCGCGGACGGCGAAGGCGCGACGCAGCCAGTCGGGGTCGGCGTACTCCTTGCCCGGCTCGGCACCCGGAGGTCGAGGCGCGAGCACCTCGATCGCGGCGGCGAGTTCGTCGTCGGGGAAGTGGGCCATCCACGCGCCGAGATGGGTCGCCTCCATCGCGCCCGGGCCGCCACCCGACAGCATCGTGTACCCGTCGCGGGTCAGGGTGCGGGCGATCTCCGCGATCGCGAGATAGCCGGGTGACGACCGTTCGAGGCCGTGCCCGCCCATGATCGCCACCGGGCGCCGGCCGGCGAGTTCGTCGTTGAGCGCCTCGGTGATCGAATGGTCGTGCAGGCGGCGCGCCAGGCTCTCGTCGATGAACGGTGGATGCTGCCGGCCGGTTCGTTCCCAGTGGCGGTACACCCGGGCGTCGAACGTCTCGGCGTACCCGTCCGGCTCCGACGCGTCGAAGCCGGCGAACAACTCCTCGGGGGAGTACAACCGGTTCCGGTGCAACGTGTACGGGCGCTCGGGGCGGTCGCGGACGATGGTGGCGCCGGTCGCGGTCAGGAAGCCGGCCTGGGCCGGGGTCAGGAGGCACGACAGAAAGACGCACCGGTCGAACGTGCCGTGCTCGAAACCGGGGGCGTCACGGAGGTCGATCGCGCGGAATGCGGCCGGTGGGCGGGGTTCGGGCCGTGCGGCCCACCCGATCGCGTCGTCGACGGTGGCGATCTCGAGCACGGCCGAACCGTAGTCGTCACAAGGGTTTCCGGGCGAGTACGCGCGTGATGTCGGGGGTGATTCCCGGGACTTCGGGCCCTTTTCGTTTCCAATGTGTTGCGCAGCGGTGTGATTTCTGCAAGCGTTTACAGTTGGTCCGCACATCAGGGTGGGCCGACAACCGAGAGCGGTTCCACGCCGCTCGCGAAAACGCTTCCGTCGCCCGCGCGGCGGAGGGGGAGGATCCAACCAATCATGAAGCGCAATTGGACGAAGCCGGTCGTGGCCGTCGTCGCGTTGTCGCTCGTCGCCGCTGCGTGTGGTGACGACGACGAACCGGCCGCCGACGAACCGACCGAAGAGCCCGCCGACGCCGGCGACACCACCGACACGACCGCCGCCGGCGGCGAGACCGGTGGCGAGAGCCTGCTCGACGGGGCCATCCCGTGTGACAACCAGTACGAGGGCAAGCAGGTCACCGTCTTCTCGCCGGTCCGCAACTCCGAGGGCGACCCGACGGTCGTCGAGGAGTTCGTCGCCGGGTACGACCCGCTGATGGAGTGCACCGGCGTCGAAGTCGTCTGGCAGGGCACCGACCAGTTCGAGACCGAGATCAACGTCCGCCTGCAGGGCGGCGACCCGCCCGACGTCATCGACTACCCGCAGCCCGGTCTCATGGCCGGCCACGTCGAAGCCGGCTACCTGACGGCGCTGCCCGACGACCTCGCCGACAGCACCGCCAACGACTTCATCTCCGGCTGGGACACCTACGCGACCTTCGACGGCACCGTGTACGGCATCCCCGGCCGCTCGAACGTCAAGTCGCTGGTCTGGTACAGCCCCTCGGGCTTCGCCGAGGCCGGCTACGAGATCCCGCAGAGCATCGACGAGCTGAAGGCGCTGTCCGACCAGATCGTCGCCGACGGAGGCATCCCGTGGGGTGTCGGCGCCGAGTCCGGTGTCGCCACCGGCTGGGTGCTCACCGACTGGATGGAAGACTTCATGCTCCGCGTGAACGGTGAAGAGGTCTACGACCAGTGGGTCAACCACGAGATCCCGTTCAACGACCCGCAGGTCGCAGCCGTGGCCGACGCGGTCGGCGAGTTCGTCAAGAACCCCGACTACCTCGGCGGCGACAACATGGTGAAGGCGATCGCCACCACCAAGTTCCAGGACGGCGGCACCTGCGTCGCCACGGGCGACTGCTGGATGCACCGTCAGGCGAGCTTCTACTCGACGCTGTTCCCCGAGGGCACCGACATCTCGCCCGAGGGCGACGTCTGGTTCTTCTACCTGCCGAGCCCGGCAGACGGCCCGAAGTACCTGCTCGGCGCCGGCGACATCTACGCCGCTGCCACCGACAAGCCGGAGACGATGGACGTCCTGCGCTACACCGGTTCGGTCGACTACCAGCTGTACATGGTCAACACCCGTGGCGAGCTGTCGCCGCACCTGGCGATCGACGTGGCTGCGATCGACGACCCGCTCGTTCGTGAGCTGTCCGAGCTCCAGCTCGGCGCCGACGTGTTCCGTTTCGACGCCTCCGACCTGATGCCCGGCGCCGTCGGCGCCGGCACCTTCTGGACCGAGGTCACGGCGTGGGTGATCGGCTCGATCGACACCCAGACCTTCGTCGACAACGTCGAGGCCAGCTGGCCCGCCAGCTGACCCGTCTCTGGACACCGACGTCGTTCGACGTCAATCGAAAGGGGTCGGGGCTGCACAGCCCCGGCCCCTTTCGCATCCACCACGCAGGTGACGTACTGTTGGAACCAGGCGTCACCGGTCTGAACAGGGGGGTTCCATGGGTGAGTTCATCCGAGCACTGATCACCGTGCTGATCGCATTCGCGGCGCTCGGCGCGCTACTCGGCAGCCTGTACTGGTTGTCGGGTCGCCTGCCGAAGCAGTGGCAGGAGGGTGCCCGATACTGGGTGTTCATGCTGCCCGCCACCGTGGCCGTGGTCATCGGCCTGCTCGTGCCGGCGCTGCGCACGATCTATCTCAGCTTCCGCAACGACAGTGGGAACAGCTTCGTCGGGATCGACAACTATCAAACGATCTTCAGCAACACCGGCACCCGGCTGACGGTGTTCAACAGCATGGCGTGGGTGATCGTCGGCACCGCCTTCACCGTCGTGGTCGGCCTCGCCGTGGCGCGGTTCGCCGACAACGTGCGCGGCGAGAAGGCGTTCAAGACCGCCATCTTCCTGCCCGGCGCCATCTCCCTCGTCGGCGCCGGCGTCACCTGGCTGTTCGTCTACGCCGGTCCGCCGTTCGACAACGGACTCCTGAACGCCATCACCGGTGCGATCCCCGGTCTGCCTGCCGACATGGGCGGCAACGGAGACCGGTTGTGGGTGCTCGAGCGGGGCTTCGGCGGGTTCGATCCGCCCGACTCGGCCCCCGGCTTCAACACGTTCCTCCTGATCGTGATCTTCATCTGGACCCAGGCGGGTTTCGCGACCGTCATCTTCAGCGCCGCGCTGAAGGGCGTCCCCGACGACCTCATCGAGGCGGCCAAGGTCGATGGTGCGACCGATCGGCAGGTCTTCTACAAGGTGATGCTGCCCTACATCCAGACCACGGTGATCACCGTCGCCACGACGATCACGTTCGCCGGCCTCAAGGCGTTCGACATCGTCGCCGCCACCACCGGCGGCCGGTTCGGCACCAGCACGATCGCCAACGAGTTCTACGTCACGACCTTCGTCCAAGGCCGCGGCGGCCTCGGCTCGGCACTCGCCGTGCTGCTGTTCGCCCTGGTGATCCCCATCATCTACCTGAACCGACGAGCCCAGAAGCGAGCAGAGGAGATGGTGGGCGCATGAGCACGACATCCGGAACCGACGTCGATCCGTTCGCGGACCAGGACATGGTCGACCACGCCGTCACAGGCGACGTCGACCCCACCGGCCACAAGAAGCGCAGCACCGGCGCGACGGTGAGCCGAGCGCTCGGCACCAAGGCCGGCATGATCATCGTCACCGTCCTGGCCGTCCTCTGGACGATCCCGACCTTCGGCGTGTTCATCTCGTCGTTCCGACCGGAGGCCGACGTCAAGGGCAGCGGTTGGTGGACCTTCTTCAGCGACCCCGACGTCACCCTCGACAACTACCGCGCGGTCCTGTCGTCCGGCGCGGGCAACGACGATCTGTGGAAGTACCTCCAGAACTCGTTCATCATCACGGTCCCGGCGGTGATGTTGTCGGTCGGGCTGGCCCTGCTCGCCGCCTACGCCCTCTCCTGGATCGAGTTCCGGGGCCGGGAGTGGATGTTCGTCGCCATCGTCGCGTTGCTGATGGTGCCGCTGCAGATGGCGCTCGTGCCGATCCTGCAGCTGTTCAGCGGCGGCGCCCACATCGGCACCGTGACGATCTTCCCCGATCTCGACCTCACCGGCACGTACCTCGGCGTCTGGATCGCGCACACCATCTTCGGCATGCCGTTCTGTGTGTTCATCCTGAAGAACTTCGTCGGGGCGTTGCCGCGCGACATCATCGAGGCCGCCAAGATCGACGGTGCCGGTCACATGACGATCTTCTTCCGGCTGATCGTCCCGTTGTCGGTCCCGGCGATCGCGTCGCTGACGATCTTCCAGTTCATGTGGATCTGGAACGACTACCTCATCGCCCTCATCTACGCCGGCCAGGACAAGGCGCCGATCACCCGCCAGCTGGCGACGCTGACCGGCACGCGCGGCCAGTCGTGGCACCTGCTCACGGCGGCCGGCATGGTGGCGATGGTCGTCCCGATCGCCGTCTTCTTCGCCCTGCAGCGGTACTTCGTGCGAGGCCTGCTCGCCGGCGCCGTCAAGGGCTGATCAGCGGCTCACCCGGTCACGGTTCGGCGAGGAAGTCGCCGAGCACCGCAGCGGTACGGGCCAGCGAGGCGTCGAGACGACCTCGCTGGCCACTGCCGATGTCGTCGCGAGCGAGTTCGTCCTGCACCAGCCGGACGATCCAGCCGGCGTCCTTGTCGACCCAGGTCGGATACACCGTCGGGCGGCCGGCCGTGACGCCCTCGGACGTCACCTCGAACGACACGGTGACGATCGCCGCGTCCTGACTCGCGGCGGGCCACCGGTCGGACGTCGGCAGGTTCGACAAGATGTTGCCGAGCCCGAACAGCACCCAGGTGTCGTTCACCAGCTCGATCGGCTGGACGACGTGTGCGTGGTGCCCGACGATCAGGTCGATGATCCCCGGCTCGGTCAGGCGTTCGGCGACGCGCCGTTGGTAGGTCGTCGGCTCGTGGACTCCCTCGGCACCCCAGTGCAGCGACACCACGACGATCTCGGCGCCGAGCGACCGGGCGATCAGCGCGTCGGCGAGGATCCGGTCGGGGTCGATGAGGGCCGACTGCCACTCGTCGCCCTCCGGCAGCACCAGCCCGTTGTAGCTCCACGTGTACGACAGGTGGGTGACTGCGACGCCGTTCGACTCGAACACACGCGGTTCGATCTCGTCGGGTGTCCGCGCCATGCCCACCTGGCCCAACCCGTACGCGTCGAACGTGTCGACCGTGCGCACGATGCCCTCGAACCCCCGATCGATCGTGTGGTTGCTGGCGGTCGAGCATCGGTCCCATCCGGCGGCGCCGAGCATCCCGACCACCTCGGGCGGCACGCCGTAGCGCGGCATCGTCGACAGTTCCTCGCCGTCCGGGGCGATCGGCGTCTCGAGATGGCACACCGCGACGTCGACCTCGTCGAGCAGCGGGGCGAGGCCGGCCATCATCGGGTCGAAGTCGTACCCGGCGATCCCGGATGCTGCGGCATTGCGTTCGGCCTGCCGCCACAACGGGCTGTGGGGGAGGGTGTCGCCGCTGAACGCCATCGACACGCGCCGCACGGGTGGCACCGTCGTGCTGGTCGACGTGCTGGTCGACGTGCTCGGCGGCGTGGTGCTGGTCGCCGGGACGGTCGTGGGCGGTGCCGTGGTCGGCGCGGTCGTCGGGGCAGTGGTCGGCGGGGCCGTGGTCGGGGCGACGGTCACGTTCGTCGACGGCGACGTGACGACGGCATCGTCGGCCGTCTCGGAGCAGGCGGCAACGGCGAGCGACCACACGACGAGCACGGCCGGCCCCCACCGGCGACCATGGTTCACCCGACCAGCCTCGCGTACCGCAAGCGTCCAGGGGGTGATGTGGTTTACGGTGACGTCATGCCGCTCGCCGCCGATGTGTCCGGATTCGTCGATCGTGCCTGGGACGACATCGTCCCGCTGCTGCACGACTACATCGCCATCCCGGCCGTGAGCGAGGCGTACGATCCGGCGTGGCGAGAGCACGGCCACATCCATCGAGCGGTCGACCTCGTCGCCGAGTGGTGTCGCAGCCGATCGATCGCCGGGATGACCGTCGAGGTGATCGACCCACCCGACCTCAGCCCGCTCGTCGTCGTCGAGATCCCCGCCTTCGGCGAGGCTCCGACCGACGACACGGTCTTGCTGTACGGGCATCTCGACAAGCAGCCCGAGATGGAGGGCTGGCGCGACGGTCTCGGGCCGTGGACGCCCATCGTCGAGGGCGACAAGTTGTACGGCCGCGGCGGCGCCGACGACGGGTACGCGGCGTTCGCGAGTCTGACCGCGATCGAGGCGGTGCAGGCGTCCGGCGGATCACATGCCCGCTGCGTCGTGTTGATCGAGGCGAGCGAGGAGTCGGGGTCGCCCGATCTCCCCGCCCACGTCGAACGGCTCGCCGATCGGCTCGGCACCCCGAGCCTGGTCGTGTGTCTCGACTCGGGATGCATCGACGCGCACCGGATGTGGGTCACCACGTCGCTGCGCGGCGTCGTCGTCGCCACGCTCACGGTCGACATCGTGACCGAGGGGCTGCACTCGGGCGACGTGTCGGGCATGGTGGCCGACACGTTCCGCATTGCCCGCTCGCTGCTCGACCGGATCGAGGACGCCCGAACCGGCGAGGTGCTGCTCCGGTCGT
>JAGQSS010000570.1 GCA_020439405.1 Ilumatobacter sp.
GTACTCCTCGCTCCGACCGACCTCGCCGTGTCGCGCACGGCGCCGGGACGGTTCGAGCTCAGTTGGTCCGCACCGCAGCCCGACGTCGGCTACCAGGTATCGCTGGTGGCGGGTGACGAGGTGCGGTCGACCGACGAGACGACGTACGTGTGGGAGTTCGACGGCGAACCTGGCGGCGCCTGCTTCGAGGTCCGCACCGTCTCCGCCGACCGTACCCGGGTCTCCCAGTCGACCGCCGGCCCCGCCTGCGCCTGACCCACCCGTCCGCAGCGCTGGTCCACGTTGTGGCAGCGATCACGACGGCGGCGGGCATGATCGCTGCCACAGAATTCGTCACCCTGTTCCACGGGAGTCGCAGCGGTGCTCGCATGCACGTGGCGTGGAGCCGGATCAGTGGATTCAGCCGGCGAAGCGTGGCCCGTCGGCGGCAGGTCGGGGTTCGCCGGTCGGCAGGCGTGACCACTCGAGGTCGGCCGCGGTGACGAGGCTGTGCGAGATCGCGATCCGCACGAGCGTCTCGAGTGGCTCCTCGCGCGCGAGTCGTGCATTGCGGAGCTTGCGTTTTATCGACTGGATCGTGTTGTCGAGCGTCTTGGGGGAGACGCCCCAGGTGCTCGCCACCTCGACGTACGTCGGGAGCGGTCCGCCGCTGCCGTCGAGCGTCGGACGGGCGAACGTGACGAGGAAGTCGACCTCGCGTGGCGTCAGGATCGCCTCGAACGGCCGCGTCGCCAGGTCGTCGGAGTCGTCGACATCGACCCTCCGCATCGCGGGCGTCTCCGTGCGGAACGCCATCTCGTAGCGGGCCTGTCCGGCCGTCACGCGGACGACGCCGCGCCCGGCGGTGATGAGGTGCTGGCTCGCCGGCGCGAGATCGACGCGGGTGCCGTCGTCGGCGGTGACCGAGAGGAACAGACGCGAGCCGAGGTTCCGGATCCACCAACCCTCGTCCGTCCGGGCGAACTCCCCGACGAGACGGTGGAGGTGCGGATTCGAGTCGAGTTCGAGATCGCCCGCCCGCCCGAACGTCAACCTCTCGGCGACCTCGACGGCATCACCTGCGAATTCGACGACGAGTTCTCCCACGAGCGGCCGAGCGTACCCATCGCGTCGAACGATGTGTCGTCGTCGTCCCGAAAGCGCCACGACCCCGCATCGCGCGGGGTCGGAGGTGGTGGGCGAGGGGGGACTTGAACTCCGATTCCCGGGGTTTTCCACAGTCCGGTGTGGTCCAGAAAATGCCGATCTAGCTGGGGTGATTTAAACTACAGTGCTGTAACGTGCTGACGGCTTCTACCCCGTTTCTACCCGTCCGGTAGAAGTTCCGGTAGAAGATTCGGTAGAAGTCCGGACCGGTACGAGGGGTCGGTTGACGATCGTGTCGTGGAAGGCGCCCTCGCCGTTCGTGAGCCATCCGGCGGCGCGGATGGTCACCTGTACCTGTCTCCCGAGCCGGCCGGAAGCACGGTCGATTCGCGAATAGAGCTCTTCACGATCCGGATCGCCGAGCACCAACAGGTCGATGTCCCCGACGGGTCGCTCGCCCTCGACACCTTCGTAGCGCGCCGCCCAGGATCCGAAGAGGTAGGCAGTCTCGACAGCACCCACACCGGCGAGCGCCTCGGCGAGGACGGCG
>JAGQSS010000571.1 GCA_020439405.1 Ilumatobacter sp.
GCGACGCGGGCTACACGAAGGACGGCTATCTGTTCCTCCACGACCGCGTGAAGGACATGATCGTGTCGGGCGGCGAGAACGTGTACCCGGCCGAGGTCGAGAACGCGATCATGGGGTGCCCCGGCGTGGCCGACGTGGCGGTGATCGGTGTCCCGGACGAGAAGTGGGGCGAGGCCGTCAAGGCCATCGTCGTCAAGGCACCCGACGAGGACGTCACGCCGCAGGCCGTCATCGCCTGGGCGCGTGAGCGGATCGCCGGATTCAAGGTGCCCAAGAGCGTCGACTTCGTCGACGAACTCCCCCGCAACCCGTCGGGCAAGATCCTGAAGAAGGATCTCCGCGCCCCCTACTGGGCCGACCAGGCCCGCCAGATCGGCTGACGTCGGTCAGCGCTGCCCGTAGTCGACGGTGAGCCAGCGTTCGGGGGTGATCGTCGCGATGACGGTGGTGTCGCCGGGCGGGTTGGCGGCTGCGTACTCGGCACCGAACTCGTCGCCGAGGTAGCGCTTGGAGACCTCCTCGATGTCGAACGCCTCGACCTCGTCGTACGGCGCGAGCGTGACGGGTCCCTCGATCGACACGTAGCGGTACGGCGGGCGTTCGTCCTGGACGGTCATCGTGGCCCGACCGGCCCGGCGCAGCAGGTTGGCCTTCGCCGAGTCGGTGGCCATGGAGATCATCACGGCACCGTCGGCGTAGGCGTACCAGATCGGCAGCGCCAACGGTCCCTTGCCGTCGCGCTCGATCGCCAGCACCCCCACGTGCAGGTCGGCGAGGAATGCCTCGCGCTGTTCGATCGTCATCTCGAAGTCGGACATCGTGCGAGTCTGACACGGGCGGCACACGACCGCATTTCCTACGCTGCGGGGTGTGACTCCTCCGGCGATGGACCTGTACGAAGCGATGAGCACCCTGCGTGCGGTGCGCAAGCTGCAGCCCGATCCGATCCCGAGCGAGGTGCTCGAGCGGGTGCTGCAGGCGGCGTGTTGGGCGCCGACCGGCGGCAACACGCAGCCGTGGAAGGTGATCGTGGTGACCGACCCGGCGAAGAAGGCCGGGCTGCAGGACATCTACCGCCCCGAGTGGCAGCGGTACGTGGTGGGCTTCCTGAAGCGTCTCGAGGGGCAACCCGACGACGTCGTCGAGCAGTGGAAGCGGGTCGCCGTCTCCGGCGACTACCTCGCCGATCACCTCCACGAGGCGCCTGCGATCCTGATGTTCTGCGCCAACCCGGCTGCGATGGCGATCACCGACGCCCGGCTCGACCGGGTGAGCATCGTCGGCGGCGGATCGGTGTACCCGGCCGTGCAGAACGCGATGCTCGCCTGCGTCGCCGAAGGGCTCGGCTGCACCCTTACCACCCTGCACTGTCTGCAGGAGGACCGGGTGAAGGAGCTGCTCGAGATCCCCGAGTCGTGGGGTACGGCGGCGATGGTGCCGATCGGCTATCCGGTCGGTCGTGGCCACGGGCCGATCACCCGCAAGGGCCCCGGCCAGATGGCCGCCAGCGACACGTTCACCCAACCCTGGCAGTGACGGGATCCACGAGGTGGCGCTTCGGAAAACGACGAAGGGCCGGGCGTGACGCCCGGCCCTTCGCTTCCGCGGAGAGGGTGGGATTTGAACCCACGGACC
>JAGQSS010000572.1 GCA_020439405.1 Ilumatobacter sp.
AGCTCGACACCCGCTACGTCCTGGTCTGCACCGGCAGCAGACCGTCGATGCCGGCGGTCGACGGGATCGACACCGTCGAGGTCCTCACGAGCGAGAACCTGTTCGAACTCGAGCGACCGCCCGCGTCGCTCGTCATGATCGGTGGCGGCCCGATCGCGACGGAGCTGGCGCAGGCCATGGTCCGGTTGGGCGTGCCGACCACGGTCATCGAGCAGGCCCACCGCCTCGTCCCCCGTGACGAACCCGAACTGGCCGACCGGCTCGGTCAGGTCCTGCGCGACGAGGGGGTCGATCTCCGGCTCTCGACCACGGCGACGGCCGTCCGTCAGGGTGGCGACGGCGTCGTCGTCGAGACCGACGACGGCGAGTTCACCGGCGCGGGGCTCCTCGTCGCGACCGGCCGGATCGCGAACGTCGACGGCCTCGGACTCGACAAGTTCGGTGTACCGATCTCGGCGGCGGGCGCCGAGGTCGACGAGCGCAACCGCACCCTGGTCCCCAACATCTACGTCGTCGGCGACGCCGCCGCCGACCGACCGAGGTTCACCCACGCTGCCGCACACGACGCCGTCCTCGCCGTCCGCGACATGTTCTTCCCCGGCCGCGGCGCACCCGCCCACCTCGTGCCGTGGTGCACGTTCACCGATCCCGAACTCGCACACGCCGGTCTGACGGCCGCCGAGGCCCGCGACCGACACGGCGAGCGCAATGTGACCGTCTACCGTCACGAACTCGCCGAGAACGACCGAGCCCGTGCCGACGGCACCACCGCCGGGTCGATCATCGTCGTCACGGCCAACGACCGGATCGTCGGCGCACACGCGCTCGCACCGGCAGCCGGGGAGCTGATCCACGAGCTCGCGCTGGCGATCCGGTTCGGCATCGGTGTCGATGAGCTGTCCGACCTCGTGCACATCTACCCGACGATCGCCACCGGGGTCGGCCGGATCGGTGCTGATCGCTCGTTCGACACGGGTCGACGGTTCCGGGCGGTCGCCCGGCTCAGCCGGATCTTCGGCTGAGCACGGCTCAGGCGACGGCCGGTTCGGGCGGCTTCACGTCGCTGAAGTGATCGACCCGTCGCAGGGTCGGGAACAGCACGGCGAACGCACCGGCGATCCCCATCGTGATGAAGCCGCCACCGGCGATCGCCCACGGCAGACCGAAGGCACGGGCGGCCACGCCGCTCTCGAACGCACCGAGCTCGTTCGATGCACCGATGAACACGCCTTCGACGGCGCTCACGCGCCCGAGCTGATCGTTCGGCGTGGCGAGCGGGACGATCGACCCGCGGATGAACATCGACACCATGTCGGCGCCCGACAGCACGACGAGCGCGACGAACGCGACCGCGTAGCTCGTCGTGAGGCCGAACACGACGGTGCCGAGACCGAAGATCGCGACCACGACGAGGAGCGTCGGACCGACCCGTCGCTGGACGGGCCGTACGGCGAGCACGAGTGCCATCGTGGCCGCGCCGATGCCCGGCGCGGCACGCAACCAGCCGTACGCGATGTCGCCGACGCCGAGCCGGTCCTCGGCGACCGCCGGGATGAGCGCAACGGCACCACCGAACAGGACCGCGAACAGGTCGAGGCTGATCGCGGCGAGGACGATCGGTGTGCG
>JAGQSS010000573.1 GCA_020439405.1 Ilumatobacter sp.
GGTGTGGTGGTCATAGGCAACGACCGGAGTGCCATCCGCCGCAACCGCGAGCGCCACCTTCTCCCAGGAAGGGGAGCCCGTCGTGTCCACGGTGTCCAGCGACGCGCCGGAGCCGCAGTCCGCCTCGTCGCAGTGCGCGAGCCTCACGAGATCACCCGTGCGGTAGGCGATCAACGGGAGGCCGTCGGCGTCCAGGGCGACCGCGCTTCCCGATCCCCCGCTGTCGAGGATCCGATGCGAGACCGTGGAGCACGACGCATCACCACAGTGGGCGGCGACCAATCCACTGGACTCCGGAGGGCCGGGGTACACGGTGCGGCGGTAGGTGATCAGCGGGTTCCCGTCGGCACCGATGACCATCGACGGATACCAGCCGGAGTCCCCGGTGGCATCGACGACGACGGCGGTGTCCCCGCCGGGAGCGCACGCACGATCGTCGCACCGCACGAACCGCAGGTCCTGGTTGGTGAGGTCGTAGTGGGCGATCACGGGGTTTCCGTCGGTACCGATCGCGATCGAACTCCGGACGCCGACGGTCGTGCCGGTGTCGTCGACGACACTGATCGTTTCGTCCCATCCGCTGCATGCGGGGTCGTTGCACGCCGCGACGCGCAGGTCGGCGGTCTGGTTGGCGAGGTAGCTGATCACCGGGTTCCCGTCGGTGCCGATCGCGATGGACGGATACGGACCGGGCTGGCCGCCGCTCGCGTCCACGGTGCTGATGGTCTCGTCGCCTCCAGTGCACGCTCGGTCGTTGCACTTCGCCAGCATCAGGTTCCAACCGAATATGGAGTAGGCGATGACCGGGTACCCGTCGGCGCCGATCGCGATGGCGCTGAACTGGCCCGCACCGGAGGTCGCGTCGATGGTGGTTGTGGTCTCGTCGCCGCCCGCGCACGCCGGGTCGTTGCACCAGGCCACCTTCAGCGTGTCGTTGGTGGCGTCGTGGTAGCTGATCACCGGATTCCCGTCGGTGCCGATTGCGACGGACGGTTCCTCACCGACGTCCCCCACCGAGTCGATGACCGAGGGATGGAGCGTCGTACCGATCGCGCCCGCTGGCAGCGCCATCGCGGCAAGGGCAAGGCCGGCGATGACGACGCGTGCGCGCATCATCCCCATGACCCGGACATCCCGCGATCGCATTCGCCACGCAGGCCCCGGCGCTGCGAGACAGGCGCACGATCAGCGCCACGTCCGGCTGGAGCAGCGACGATGGGTTCGCGGTGGAGGGGGGCCATGGGAGGGTCATCGGCCGCCGGCCCGGACCGCTTGACCGTCGGCTGTCACCAACGTGAGGGCGAGCATGGCGGCCGCGAATCCACGCGGCCGCCGGAGGTCTACGGTTTCTGGAGGTAGCCCTTGAACCCGAACGTGGACCTGAACGCGCCCCGGGAGAAGCCGCGGTACACGAGCTGGCGCACCCTGGGCCGGTAGCGCGTGCCCTTCTGGATGACGATGTCCCACGGCCCGGCGCCCTTGCGCTTGGGCGGCGTCACGTACTGACGGACCGACAGGTAGCCGCAGGGGCCCTTCGCCACCCCGAGGCGCTGGCGCCACACCGTCCTGCCCCGGCGGCGGTAGAAGGCGTAGTACGTCCCGGGGCCGAGGCCCGAGGCC
>JAGQSS010000574.1 GCA_020439405.1 Ilumatobacter sp.
TTTTCAATTTTTTGTTTTTCTATCACTCGTCATGGCTTGAAACTCGTCTTAGTAATCCGCTATGCGAGTAATCTGAAACCGGAACGGCGAACACGACACGTAGTCCAGGCCGATGGAGTCGAAGTACCTGACGCTGTCCGGATCACCACCGTGCTCACCGCACACCCCGAGCTTGATGTCGGGGCTGACCGACCGCGACCGGTCGCGTGCGATCTCGATGAGCCCGCCCACGCCGTCGACGTCGACGTGCTCGAACGGGTTCGACTCGACGATGCCCTTCTGGATGTAGTGGGCCAGGAACTTCGTCTCGGCGTCGTCGCGTGAGAAGCCGAGCGTCGTCTGCGTGAGGTCGTTGGTGCCGAAACTGAAGAAGTCGGCGTGCCGGGCGATGCGGTCGGCCACGAGGGCGGCCCGGGGCAGCTCGATCATGGTGCCGACGTGGTAGTCGATGTCGACGTTCTGCTCCTTGATGACGATCTCGCAGACGTCGACGATCTCGTCACGCATGACGCGCAGTTCCTCTTCGAAGCCGACCAGGGGAACCATGATCTCCACGATCGGCTTCTTCCCCGTCTCGCGGGTGACGCGGCAGGCGGCGTTCATGATCGCGGCGACCTGCATCCGGTAGAGGTCCGGGATCTCGATGCCCAGGCGACACCCGCGGGTGCCGAGCATGGGGTTGACCTCCATCAGCTTCTCGACCTTCGGAAGCTGCTCCTCGGCCTCCGGGTCCGGAACGCCGGTGAACTTCGCGCGTTCGAGTCGCACGCGGAGTTCGGTGTGGTCGGGCAGGAACTCGTGGAGCGGAGGGTCGAGTAACCGGATCGTGACCGGCAGCCCCGACATCTCGCGGAAGATCCCGACGAAGTCCTCTTCCTGGAACACGCGCAGCTTGTCGAGCGCCGCGCGCAGTTCGTCGTCGTCCTCGGCCATGATCATGTCGCGGACGATCGGAAGGCGATCGTCGCCGCCGAACATGTGCTCGGTGCGGCACAGCCCGATCCCCTCGGCGCCGAAGCTCCGGGCCCGGCGGGCATCCTCGGGGGTGTCGGCGTTCGTCCGGATCTTGAGGCGGCGGTGTTCGTCGGCCCACTCGAGGATGCGCTCGAGATACGGGTTGTTGGGGTCCGGCGGCAACAGTGGCGCTTCGCCCAGGAACACCCCGCCCGTACTGCCGTCGATGGTGACGTGGTCTCCGGCCGCCACGCGCACGCCCGAGATCGTGATGTAGCCGCCGGCCTCGTCGACCTCCATGGCATCGACACCGGTCACGGCCGGCGTGCCCATCCCCACGGCGACGATGGCCGCATGGCTCGTCTTGCCGCCGCGCGCGGTCAGGATGCCCTTCGCCCCCACCATCCCGTGGAAATCGTCGGGAGTGGTCTCGTCGCGCACCAGGATGACCGGCGTGCCGCTCGCGGCACGCTCCTCCGCCTCGTCGGCGGTGAGCACGACCTGGCCGGTCGCGGCGCCGGGCGACGCGGCGACACCGGTCGCCACCGGGTCGGCCGCCCGGGCGGTGTCGAGCTGCGGCAGCAGGAGCTGCCGGACCTGGGTGGCGTCGACGAGCGTTCGCAGCGATTCCTCCGCGCTGACGACACCTTCCTCGACCATGTCGA
>JAGQSS010000575.1 GCA_020439405.1 Ilumatobacter sp.
GTGCGTGACCGCATCGTCGAGATCTCCGATCGTTATGGCCTCGACGTCGACCCCGACGCCGTGGTCGGTGAGCTCCCTGTCGGCATGCGCCAACGGGTCGAGATCATCAAGTGCCTACGCCGCGACCCGTCGATCATCATCTTCGACGAGCCGACGTCGGTGCTCACCCCCGCCGAGAGCGAGCAGCTCTTCGAAACGCTCAACCAGGTCGTCGTCGACGAGGGGCGCGCCGTCGCCCTCGTCAGCCACAAGCTCGACGAGATCCTGAAGGCGACCGACGAGGTCACCATCATGCGCCAGGGTCGCGTCGTCGAGCACGTCGCCACCGAGGGCGTCGACGCATCGGGCCTCGCCGCTGCGATGGTCGGCCGTTCGGTGTCGCTGCGGTCCGAACGCGTCGCACTCGGCGTCGTCGACACCGACCTCGAGGGCACCGAGGTGCCCGACACCGAGCACGACGACACCCCCGAGGTACTCCGGCTCGACCACGTCACCGTCCGCAACCGCGACGGTCGCACCATCCTCGACCGACTCGACCTGCGTGTTCGGGCCGGGGAGATCGTCGGCGTCGCCGGGGTCGAAGGGAACGGCCAGCGCCCGTTGGCCGACGTCCTCTCCAGCTTGACCGACATCGACGACGGCGAGGTCCGTGTCGACGGCGTCGCGGTCCCGACCGGTCGGGCCGGCGCCATGGCCCGGGCCGGCGTCGGCGTCATTCCCGAGGACCGACACGATTCCGGCGTGGTGCTCGAGATGTCGATCGCCGAGAACCTGTGGCTCGTCGACACCCGATCGGTGTCACGAGGCGGCGTGCTCGACCATCGATCGATGAGCCGCACGGCCGAGCAACTGATCGAGGAGTTCGAGATCAGCTGCTCCGGGCCCGACGCACCGTTGTTCTCGCTCTCGGGCGGCAACCAGCAACGGGTCGTGCTCGCCCGCGAGCTCTCGAGTCGGCCGAAGGTGCTCGTCGCCGCCCAACCGACCCGCGGGCTCGACGTCGGCGCGATCGAATACATGACCGATCGGCTCCGCCGCGCCGCCGAAGACGGTGTCGGGGTCCTCCTCATCTCGAGCGAACTCGAGGAGATCCTCGATCTCGCCCACCGGATCATCGTGATCTCCGATGGTCGGATCATCGGTGAGATGGACCGCCGCGAGGCCGACCTCGAACGGATCGGGCTGATGATGGGAGGCCAGGCCGCATGACGGTCGAACCAGGACATGCGACCGCTCACACGAGCGCTGACGACCAGTCCCACGACCACCATCACGGGGTCGACGCCGACGACTTCCGGCGAGAGATGGGCACCGATGGCACGCTGACCGAGGAGCCCTACCATCCGAACCCGTCCACGCCGACGGCCGATCGGGTGAAGGCGATCGGCGAGGTGATCTTCCTCTACACGATCTGCATCGCCGCGGCGCTCGGGCTCTCGGCACTCCTCGTCGAAGTCACCGGTGGCTCGGCGTCGGAGGTGTTCAACGCGCTGCTCGACGGCAGCATCCGCGGCCCCGGTCGCATCGGCGCCACGATCGGCGTCGCCGTCCCCCTCCTGCTCGTCGCGATCGGCACGATCGTGTCGAACCGCGCCGGCTTGGTGAACATCGGCCAGGA
>JAGQSS010000576.1 GCA_020439405.1 Ilumatobacter sp.
ATTCGTCGTGAACCCGGCCGCACAGTCCGGCACGTCAGCGGAGCGCTACGGCAGCACGACCCGCTCGGTAACGCGATCACCGACGGTGACCACCGCTGGCCACCGTCGTAACGATCAAGCTGCCGGCTTTGAGCGAGCTGGAACCAAGACGCCGGCGAGTGGTATGCGTGGCCGGCGGGCGGTGCGTCGGTTTGTCTGGTGGAATGGGAACCAGTGAGTGCTGATCGACGTCCAATCCATATGCGGATGCGGGCCCCGGCCATCGGACTGGTGCTGCTCGCTGCCACGGCGGGCTGTGGCGAGAGCGATCCGAGCGGATCCAGCACCGCGTCGCCGACGACGCCCAGCACGCACGACGTGGGGCCGTCGACACCTACATCGGCTGCGCCCGATTGGTCTGGCGGCGTCGATGGGCCAGTCATGTTCGTGCCAGGTCCCCCGACCGACGAGGGCGAGGATGCCATGATCCAGGGCGTCCTTACCCGCGACGGCGCCTGCCTCTTCGTGGACGACGGTGCTCCCGGTACGCGGTTCGCTGTCTTGTGGCCTTACGGAACCTCATGGGACGAGGGTGCGCAGGAGGTCGTCGCGGCCGACGGAACTCGGATCCCGCTGGGCGCGAGGCTGTCGGCCGGTGGTGGATACGGATCCCCTGAAATGCTCGAGCGCCTGCTCGACGTCGATGCGTTGAGGGATCGAGCCCAGGCTTGCGCTGAGGGCGAGTATCGGGAACTCGCGCACGTACAGCACTCGATCTCGACTTCGGCAACGGTCGCAGACGCTGCTACCGACACCACGGGAAGCTCCGGAACACCGCCGGCAACAAGCGCAACTTCAGCAGCGACGACAACGGTGACGTCCACGACGCAGTGGACGCCGCCGACGATCACATGGCCGACCGCCCCGTTCACGCTGCCACCGGACTACGGCTCCGACGTGACCTGCGACCGATCCAACGTTCAGCCACGACCGACCTACCCACCCGACGCTGTGCTGCCGACGATGGAGTGGACGATCCACGACCTCACAATCAGGTTCGACCCACCCGAACGATTCTCGCCCGACCCGATCCCGCTACCAGCGGTCGGCGACTGCGACCGGGCGAACGGCCTGTACCTGCTCGAACGATGGTTCATTCCCGACGAGGCCGCATTCGCCGGGCTGTCGGTGCAGGCCAACCCAGGCGACGAGTCACCCTTGTTGAGCCGCACCGAGTTCTCCGACAGCATCACCGGATCGAACGTCACGTGGTACCTGTGGAACGGCAACGCGGTTCGTCAGACCGGCGAGCCGGCCAACATGGGTCTCGCAGTCCTCGGCGACTATCTCCTGATGATCCACGGGACACCGGACGCCATGCGAGAAATCGCCGAGAACCTCACCATCGAACCGACGCCGTAGCCCACGCATATCACTCACGCCAGGTGGCGCCGGTGACCGCACAGTACGGCACGTCGGCGGAGCGTTCTGGCCGTCGAAGGCGCTCAGTATCGCGATCACCGACGGTGGCCGGCCGTCGACCCCGCGATAGCGATCGTCGTGCCGGATCCCGGACGGGTCCGTCGCTGGACATTCTGATCACGACGGCCGGCTTGGAAACCCAGTGGAGAGTCGCGG
>JAGQSS010000577.1 GCA_020439405.1 Ilumatobacter sp.
AGCCCCTCGGCATCGGCGACGAGCGTCCAGTCGCGCGCAAGCGTGGTCGAGTAGCCGGCCGAGAACATGTAGGTGTCGCGGTCGTTCGCCACGCCGTCGCCGTCCTCGGTCCGGTATTCAAGCCGCAGACGCGCTGCAACGTCGTCGTTGGGGCTCCAGGCGGTCCCGAACGAAGCGGCGAGACGTTCGAAATCGCCGCCCACCTCGTCGTGCACTTCGCCGTAATCGAAGCTGCCCGAGAGCGTCCAGGCGGCATCGGGCGTGTAGGTGACGCCGTAGGTGTTGGTAAGCGACCGGCGGTCGCCCGGCAGATCGAAGGCGCTTTCGCCATAGACGCTGACGGTCTCGGAAAACTGGTAGCGCCCGCCGGACACGATCCGGCCGTTGTCGTCGAGATCGCTGCCAGCACCATAACGGGTCGGGTCCAGCGTGTAGCCGAAATAGACTTCGCGGTCCGGCGTGGGCGACCAGGTCAGCCGGGCGTTGGCCGCATGGCCTTGGTCGCCGGTCGAGACCTCGCCCGAGGCGCGCAGCTTCTCGGTGAGCTGCACTTCCGCGCCGACGCCGATCCGGTTGTCGTCGCCCAGCCCGCCCGAGCGTTTCACCGTGTACTGACCGAAGGTGTAGAGCGTGAGGTCGTCGTTCGGCGCCCAGGCGAGCTTGGCCCCGGCATTGAGCCGCGTGCCGGTTTCATCCGGATCGCCCGGGGTGACCTGGTCGAGATACTGCGCACCGAGGGTCACGGTCCATTGCTCGTCGAGCGCATAGGCCACGCGCCCGCCGAGCTCGGTCCTGGTCTCGCCCGCATCGGTCTCGAACCGCTCGGCCTCGGCGCCGAGCGTCACGCGCTCGCTCGCCTCGACCTCGATCTCGCCGCCGAAGACGTATTGATCGGCGGTGATGTCCTCAGCCACCGACCAGAAGCCCGCCTCCTTGCGTTCGGCATAGAACGAGACATGGCCCGGCGCGCCGACCCCGAGATCCTCGAAATCCACATAACTGTCGAACCCGGCGGCCAGCGCCGGGCCGTTGTCGGCCCCGCCGGTCGAAACGATCGTGAGACCGCCGTCGGTCGAGGTCGAACGGGTGAACCCGGGACCCGAGGAGCGCACCACCTCGACCTCGGCATAGCTCTGGCGGCCGAACTCGAACCGCGCATCCGCCCCGGCGACGGTCTGGGTGCCGGTATCGGTCTGTTCGCGCATCGCCGTAGCGCCGATGCGCACATGGTCGCCCACCCAGGCCACCGCACGCCCGCCGAGCACCACGCTGTCGACGTTCACATCGGTCGGCGTGTACTCGTACTGGACGAGCAGGCTCTGGTCGTAGCTCCCGGTACGGTCGCCGACCGCGCCGCTCTCGCCGGTATACCACGACAGGGGTTTCGACAGCGTGAGGACGCCCTGCAGGTGATCGACCGCGTAATCGGTGCCCTCGGCGAGCTGGATCGTCTGCACGATGCGCCCGGTGTCGGGATCGGTGATCTGGATCTGGGCGCTGGTCGAACCGCCGGTGATGTCCTGGCGGGTGAGGAAATAGACCGAGCCCCCGGTGCCGCGCAGCACGTCGCGCTGCGGCAGGGTGTCGGGTTGGGCGGCGTAGAGCGTCGCTTCGAG
>JAGQSS010000578.1 GCA_020439405.1 Ilumatobacter sp.
GGACGTGGATCGGGGTGCCGATCCACTCGGGCCACTCGCCGAGGGCGGCGAACGCCGGGATCGCGATCGACACGGCGGCGACGCCGAGGATCACCATCAGGTAGATCGGGAGCGAACCGTTCTGGACGATGCGCGTCAAGCGCTTCGCGCCGCGGATCGTGCCGTTGAGGAGGAACCAGAAGCTGCGCTCGGCAGTCGGGACCCAGGCGATCGTGTCGTGGAAGCGTCGCTGGGCGACGGCGACCGGGCGGCGGGCGATCGTCATCGCGGTGCCGACCGCGATGATCAGGGCCGACAGCATCAACGCCGTGTTGATGCCGTGCCACAGCGCGAGGTGCTTCGGGTGGGCGAGCTGGTCGATGGCGACGGTGGCGGCGCTCACCAGTTCGTCGATCATCGCCGGCCAGAGCCCGGCGGCGACGGTGAACACGGCGAGCAGGATCGAGGGCCCGGAGAACGACCACGACGCCGGGGTCGCCGTCGCGGTGCGCTGCTCGTGGTCGGCGTCGCCGAACCGTCCGAACACGCCGAGCACGAACCGTGCCGAGTACGCGAACGTCAGGATCGAGCCGACGACGAACACGACGACGAGTGCGTCCGCCCCGGCGAAATGCCCGTGGAGCGCACCGTCGAGGCCCTTCTCCTTGGCGATGAACCCGAGCAGTGGGGGCAGCCCCGCCATCGACGCGGCCGAGATCGTGGCGACGGCCAGGACCGGCCACCACGGTCGGGTGAAGCCGTGCAGTCCGCGGATGTCGCGGGTGCCGACCTGGTGGTCGACGATGCCGACGACCATGAACAGTGCGGCCTTGAACGCACCGTGGGCGATCAGGACGGTGACGCCGGCCTGCGCCAGCTCGTACTCGCCCATGCCGAACAGGAGCATCATGAAACCGAGCTGGCTGACCGTGCCGTAGGCGAGCAGGAGTTTGAGGTCATGCTGGCGGAGCGCCCGCCAGCCGCCGATGATCATCGTCGCCGACGAGAACACGAGGATGATGTTCCGCCACGTGCCGGTCTCGGCGAGGACGGGCGACAGCCGGGCGACGAGGTACACGCCCGCCTTCACCATCGTCGCGGCGTGGAGGTAGGTGCTGATCGGCGTCGGCGCGACCATCGCCCCCGGCAACCATCCGGCGAAGGGCACCTGGGCCGACTTCGTCATCGCCCCGATGAGGATGAGGATCACGGCGGCGGTGATGGTGCCGCTCGTCCCGATCGCCAGGTCGCCCATCTCGCTGATCCGGTACGTGCCGATCGACTGGCCGAGGAGGATGAACCCGGCGAGCAGGGCCAGGCCGCCGGCGCCGGTGATGAGGACCGCCATCAGGGCGGCGTCGCGGGCCTTCGGGTTCCGGTCGTCGTTGCCGATCAGGAGATACGACGTGATCGAGGTCAGCTCCCAGAAGACGAACAGCGACAGGAGGTGGTCGGACAGGACCACGCCGAGCATCGCACCCGCGAAGAGGGTGAGCAGGCCGGCGAGCCGGGCCGTCCCCGGCTTGGGGTGCGAGAAGTAGCCGACCGCGTAGACGCACACCAGGAGCCCGATGCCGGACACCAGCGACACCATGACGACGCTGAACGCGTCCATCCGGAGCG
>JAGQSS010000579.1 GCA_020439405.1 Ilumatobacter sp.
TCGGCCGCCTTCGACAACGCCGAGCGGGTCGTCGGCTGGGAGCGCAGCGTCGGCGCCTTCACCGAAGGCACGGTCCAGCGCGTCGCGCTGCAGTTCCGGCCCCTCATCGAACTGCTCGACCACTACTACGTCCTCGTCCACTTCCCACTGACGATCGCCTTCCTCGTGTGGGTCTGGTGGCGCCGACGCGAGCACTACCTGACGATCCGACGGTGGTTCGTCGCCGTCACCGCCGCCGGTCTCGCAATCCACGTGGCGTTCCCGCTCGCACCACCGCGCATGCTCGACGGGTTCGTCGACACCCTGTCGGTGTACGGCCCGAACATCTATCCGTCCGACCCGCACGACTCGGTCGCGAACCAGTTCGCCGCCATGCCGTCACTCCACTTCGGGTGGGCGGCGATGGTCGCGGGCGGCGCTGTCGTCTGCCTGCGCGGACGGTGGCGACACCTCGCCTGGCTCCATCCGGCGATCACCCTGCTCGCCATCGTCGCGACGGCGAACCACTACTGGAGCGATGCGGCGGTCGCCGGCGTGCTCGTGCTCGGGGTGTGGTGCGTCGTCCGACGGTCGCTCCCCGACCGGGCCCCGAACGACGAGGGTCAGCGGAGCGCGACGACGCTGCGACCGCGGGCCTTGCCGGCGAGGATGTCGGTGAGGACGCCGTCGAGGTCGTCGAGCGTGACGTCGTGGCCGATCGCGTCGAGGTTCGACGGCTTGAGGTCGGCGGCGATCCGCCCCCACGCCGCACGGCGGCGCTCGATGTCCATCTCGACCGAGTCGATGCCGAGCAGGTTGACACCGCGCAGGATGAACGGCAGCACCGTCGTCGGCAGACCCGGCCCACCGGTGAGGCCACTCGCCGCGACCGAACCGCCGTACTGCACCTGCTTGAGCACGTTGGCGAGCGTGACGCCACCGACGCAGTCGACCGCGCCGGCCCAGCGGGTCGACTCGAGCGGACGCCGCGACTCCTCCGAGAACTCGGCCCGGTCGATCACGTCGCTCGCACCGAGCGAGCGCAGGTAGTCGGCGGCGTCGGGCTTGCCACTGCTGGCGACGACCTCATAGCCGAGGTTCGACAGGATGTCGACGGCGGTCGAACCGACGCCGCCGGTGGCACCGGTGACGAGGATCGGGCCGCCGTCCGGCATGACGCCGTGGTCCTGGAGTGCGATCACCGACAGCGCGGCGGTGAACCCGCCGGTGCCGACGATCATCGCTTCACGCAACGAGAGACCGTCGGGGAGCGCGACCAGCCACTCGGCGGGCACCCGGGCGAGTTCGGCGAAGCCGCCGTGCTGGGCGACACCGATGCCGTAGCCGTGGGCGATCACCTGGGTGCCGGCCGGCATGCCCGGAGCGTCCTCGAGCAGGACACCGCTGAGGTCGATGCCGGGCACCATCGGCGACACACGGGCGACCTTGCCGGACGGCGTCGAGGCGAGCCCGTCCTTGTAGTTGACGCTCGAGTAGTGGACCTCGACGAGCACCCCGTCGGGCAGGACGTCGGAGTCGAGCGTGGTCACCCCGCGCTCGATGTCGTCGCCGTCGGTGACCGCCTGAAAAGCCCGGAACTCCGTCATGGCAG
>JAGQSS010000057.1 GCA_020439405.1 Ilumatobacter sp.
GTCCGAACTCGAGGCTCGCGGTGTGATCGTGCCGGTCACCGCCAATCCGGACGGGCTCACGCTCCGGGTCTCGGCGCAGGCCTACTGCGACCGAGCCGACATCGAGCGCCTCGGCGAGGCCGTGCTGGCCCTCCGCTGACGCTACGGTCGCCGCCATGAAGGTCGTGGCGGCCGTCGACAAATTCCGGGGCTCGGCCAGCGCGGCCGACGTCGCCTCGGCGATCGGTCACGCCTGTTGGGAGGCCGGCCACGACTGTGTCGAGGTGCCGATGGCCGACGGCGGCGAGGGCCTGCTCGACGTGTTGGGCGGCCCCAACCGGACGACCCGGGTCACCGGTCCGCTCGGACGTCCGGTCGACGCCGCCTGGCGTCTCTCGGGTCGGACGGCGATCATCGAGATGGCGTTGGCGAGCGGTCTCGAACTCGCCGGCGGTGCCGACGGGAACGACCCGATGAACGCGACGACGGCAGGCACCGGCGAACTGATCGACGCCGCGTTGACCGCCGGTGCCAGGCGCATCGTGGTCGGTCTCGGCGGATCGGCGACGACCGACGGCGGCCTCGGCGCGCTCGAGGCGCTGCGCTCGCCCCACCGGCTGAAGGCGGTCGAGCTCGTGGCGGCGTGCGACGTGACGACCGTGTTCACCGACGCCGCCCGGGTGTTCGGCCCGCAGAAAGGCGCGTCGGGGGCCCAGGTGCGGATGCTGACCGCCCGGCTGGAGCAGCTGGCCGAGCGCTACCGGGCCGAGTTCGACGTCGACGTCACCACGATCGAGGGGTCGGGGGCGGCCGGCGGCATCGCGGGATTGATCGCCGCACTCGGCGGCCGGCTGATGCCGGGGTTCGAGCTCGTCGCCGACGAACTCGACCTGTTCGACCACATCGAGGGCGCCGACCTGGTGATCACCGGCGAGGGGCACCTCGACGCCCAGAGTTTCGAGGGCAAGGTCGTGGGCGGTGTGGCCGAGATCGCCCGCGAGTGCGGTGTCGACGTGGCGGCGGTGGTCGGGATCGCCGACGCCGACGTCCGCGACCGCATCCGCCACGTGGCGATCGCCGACGAGTTCGGCCTCGACCGGGCGATGCGCGAACCCCGATGGTGCATCGAACACGCCGTCCCCACGCTCTGGTGAGGAACGGATCTGGTCAGACCAGATCCGTTCCCGAAACGCCGTCCGGATCGAACACTGCGAACGGACCTGGTCTGACCAGATCCGTTCCGGGGCGAAGTCAGCCGGTAGTCGTCTCGGTGGTGGTCTCGCCGGCGATGGGCGGGCTGGTCACCTGGGTGGTGGCGCCGTTGGCGAGATCGGGGTTGAGCTCTTCGAGCGTCTTGCCGGCCTTGTCGTCACCGAGCATCAGGAGCACGTCGGCACCCTGCATCTCGCCGTCGGCGGTCGGCGGGGTGTCGGGCAGCGGCGAGATGTCGGTGACGCCGCCGAGCACCTCGGCGAGCGACTCGGCGACGGGCAGCGCCTGGGTGTTCGTCTCTTCGTAGTAGATGACGGAGATCTCGAGGTTGCCGACCGACGTGCTGGCGTTGACCGCGCCGACGACCGTGAACCCGGGGCCCGCCTCGAGGGCTCGCTGCATCTGGCCGGCCGAGCCGCCGACACCGTTGGCGTTGGCGACGAGGATCGACGCCCCGTCGGTGACGATCGCCGGGGTCGTGGGCGTGGGTGCCAGCGTGCCGACGGTGGTCTGTGACGGGTCGACCGTGGTCTCGGTGGCACCATCGCTGCCGTCACCGGAGCTGTTCGACGAGTCGACGGGGAAGTCGAGCGCGTCGTCGCCGCCGTTGCTGATCGAGCTCAGGATGAGGAATCCGGCCACGACCGCGACGAGGGCCAACACGATCGCGACGGCACCGCTCACGGGTGCGCCGCCGTCGCTCACCCGGGGGTTGCGGCGCGGCATCTGGCCGGACGCATCGGTCATGTCGCTCATCGGTGGTTGCCTCCCTGGGCATCGGTGCCGGTGTCGAGGCGTTCGCGGCGACGGCGCAGACGCTGGCGCTGCAGACGTCGGACGACGAGTGGGTCGTGCTCCATCGCCTCGGGCAACTCGAGCAGTTCGTTCAGTTCGGCATAGTACTCGTCGGCCGAGCACTGGAACCGCGCGCGGACCAGGGCTTCCTTCGGCTCGTCGTACGTCCAGAAGTTGCGCTCGAACTCGAGCATCGCCTGATGCCGCTCACTGATCACCCGCCTAGCCTGGCGCTCCGATGGGGTCATTTACAAGCACCCCCGCGACTTTGTCTACTGCGTGCGACCCAGGTCACCTCCGGCGACGTCGCCGCGCAGGCCGCGCCGTAGTCTGGGACGGGTGACGCTGACCGACACCGAAGCACCTCGCCCCGACCGACCGTTCCTGATCGGGGTGGCGGGTGGCTCGAACTCGGGCAAGACGACGATCGCCCATCGGCTGGCCGACATGATGGACGACGACCGGTTGTCGCTCCTGAAGCTCGACTCGTACTACAAGGAGCGGAGCCACGAACCGCTCGAGGTCCGGGCCGCCGCGAACTACGACCACCCCGACGCGTTCGACTGGGATCTGCTGAACGATCATGTCGCCGCGCTGGCGGCCGGCGCGTCGGTGAACGTGCCGATCTACGACTACACGATCCACGACCGCTCCCCCGACTGCGAGACGGTGAACTCGACCAGGGTGATCGTCGTCGAGGGCATCCTCGTGCTCTGGGAGCCGCGGCTCCGTGAGCGGTTCGACCTGAAGATCTTCGTCGACACGCCGGCCGATCTGCGGATCATCCGACGTCTGCAGCGCGACGTGGCCGAGCGCGGCCGGACCCCCGAGAGCATCCTCGACCAGTACCTGACGACGGTGCGCCCGAGCCACGAACGGTTCATCGAGCCGAGCAAGCGGCACGCCGACGTGATCGTGCCGGAGGGCGGCCTGAACCGGCCCGCGATCGAGGTGCTGTTGGCGCGGGTGCGCGAACTGGCCGGCTGACCGCCGAGGTCAGCCGGCTTCGGTGGTGTCGGTCGACGGCTCGGTGGTGTCGGTCGAGCCCTCGGTCGTGTCGGTGGTGTCGTCGCCGCTGTCGGCGCTCGTGGTCGCCGGCGCACGGCCCTGCAACTGCTCGAGCGTCTTGTCGGCGGTGTCGTTGCCCATCGAGACGATGACCGTGGCGTCGCCGGCGCTGCCGCCGTCGACCGGGGCGGGCACACCGACCTCGAACACCTGGATGTCGCCGCCACCGAGCGCCTCACGCAGCGATTCGGCGACCGGCAGCGCGTTCTCGTTGGCCGGGTCGTAGTAGATCTTCGTCACCTCGAGCTGCCCCTCGGTGCCGTTCGTCGCCGTGCCCATCTCGAAACCGACGGCGGCGAGACGATCGGACATACGACCGGCCGCGCCGTTCACGTTCGAGGAGTTCGCGACGATGACGATCGCCCCCTCGGTCACGTACTCGGGTTCGTCGGGAACCGCCGCCGTGGTGGACGGCGGGGTGGTCGTGGTCGTCACCGCGGTTGTCGTGGTGGCGAGCGAGATCGTCGATTCGGGGGTCGTGTCCTCGGATTCGTCGTCGCCGCCACCGCACGCGCCGAGCGCGAACGCTGCGAGGCCGACGCCGATGACGATGGCGGAAGTTCGACGCCCGCGCGGCCGACCGGCGACCGCCAGGATCGATGACGAGCTGGACGATGCGCGCTTCACACCGTGAAAACTAGTCGCGACCAGGGCGGTCCCGCGTGGCACCCACCGCGAGGGCGGTGTCGGGGTCAGATCTCGGCGTCGACGGCGGCGAGGATCTCACCCAGATCGTCGGGGACGACCGTGACGTCGATCTCCTCGTCGGCCCAGGCGTCGTGGTGGCCCGGACGGCCGATGTTCGCGAACGTGCCGGCCGGCGCCATCGACGGCAGGGTGGCCATCACGTGGGTGACGATGTCCTGATCCCACTGGCTCCCCGCGTGCTCACGCAGGATCGCGAACGCCATGCCGACGGGCATCGCCTTGCGGTAGGGGCGGTCGTGGGTCATCGCGTCGAGGGCGTCGCAGACGGCGATGATGCGGGAGGCGAGCGGGATGTCGGTACCGACGAGACCGTCCGGGTAGCCGGCGCCGTCCATGCGCTCGTGATGCGAACGCACGATCGGCGCCGCCGCGGCGAGGGTGGGTTCGCCGGCCAGCATCTGCTCACCGTCGGTCGGGTGCAGCTTGATGACGTCGTACTCCTCGGCCGTCAGGCTGGCGGGCTTCTTGAGCACCGAGTTCGGCGTGTTGAGCTTGCCGACGTCGTGCAACATCGCGGCCAGACCGAGGGTGCGCAGCTCGCGTGCCGGCAGGTGCATGCGCTCGCCGACACGAATGGCGAGTTCGCCGGTGCGGATGACGTGATCGCGGGTGACCTGGTCCTTGCGCTCGAGGTCGGCCACGAACTGGTGGACCACCGGGCTGAGGCCGAGTTCGAACGCCACCAGCGGGTCGCGAACGAGGACGGGGGCGAGGATGTCCTGCGCCGACTTCGTCATCCGGCGGGACACGACCATGCCGACGCTGGCCCCGAGGACGCCCAGGCTGCCGGCCACGTGCAGCCACCAGAAGGCGGCGTTGTACGGGGTCTGCACGATCGGGATCAACGCGGTCATCGAGACGAGGGCGAGGGAGAGCGAGGCGACCAGGTTCGCCGGGCTGCGGCCGAGTTCGTAGAGGCGCAGCTGACGCAGCGACAACGACCCCATCGCGAGCAGCACGACGACGGTCATCGCGATCGTGAACGGGGCGTGCGGTGCGGGCACGGTGACGAGGTCGGGGAAGAACACGACGACGGCGGCGAGGATGAACACGCCGAGCAACGCCAACAGCGTCCAGTCGCGCCAGTGGCGGGCAGCCCACCGGCCGAACCGGGAGCGGGGACGCATCAGCGGCAGGGCGACGACGACGGCGACGGGCAGCGCCAAGTAGATCGAGGTGCGGAACGCCTCGTTGTCGCCGTAGAGCACGCCGGGCGTGGTCAGGCCGTGCACGAGGGGCAGCACCGAGGTCACCATCAACGCCGTGCCGAGCAACCCGATCTCGGCCATGTCGCGCTGGTCGGCGAGCGCGATGGTGATCGTCGAGGCGATGACGCACGCGGCTGCAGTGACGGTGACGAGGGTGAAGAGCAGTTCGGGGTTCTCCCAGGTGCTCGACGCCGACGGGCCGATGAGGGTCGCTGCGCTGACGGCAGCCATCACGCCGACGAGGGCGAGCCACGCGACGCGACCGGAGGAACGAAGGAGAACAGTCACGACACCCGTATCGGCACACACAGCGTCTCGCTTGAGACCAGGAAGGGTGACGGTCCGGTGGTCGGTGGAGACCGTGCCCGTGACAGCATGACGGCGTGGCGACGACGAGTGAACCGACGACCCGGGACGAACTGCAGGCCAAGTACCGAGCCGAGCGCGACAAACGACTTCGCGACGACGGCAACGAGCAGTACGTCGAGCCGACGGGCAAGTACGCCCACTTCCTCGACGATCCGTGGGCCGAGGTGCCCGAACGCGAACCGCTGCACGACGAGGTCACCGTGGCCTTCATCGGCGGCGGCTTCGCCGGACTCGTGACGGGCGCGCGGTTGAAGCAGGCCGGCATCGACGACGTCCGCATCATCGAGAAGGGCGGCGACGTCGGCGGCACCTGGTACTGGAACCGGTATCCGGGCGCCCAGTGCGACACCGCGGCGATGATCTACCTGCCGCTGCTCGAAGAGACCGGCCACATGCCGTCGGAGAAGTACACCCACGGCCCCGAGATCTACGAACACACCCGCCGGATCGCAGAGACGTTCGGCCTGTACGACAACGCGTGCCTCGGGACCGAGGTGACCGAACTCGAGTGGGACGACGACGCGAAACGCTGGATCATCCGCACCAACCGCGGCGACGAGATGCGCGCCAAGTTCGTGGCGATGGGCACCGGTCCGCTGCACCGCCCGAAGCTGCCGGGCATCCCCGGCATCGAGTCGTTCGCCGGCCACGCGTTCCACACCAGCCGGTGGGACTACGCGTACACGGGCGGCGACCCGGACGGCGGACTGATGACCGGGCTGGCCGACAAGCGGGTCGGCATCATCGGCACGGGCGCGACCGCCGTCCAGTGCGTGCCCCATCTGGCGCGGGCGGCGGGTGAGCTGTTCGTGTTCCAGCGGACGCCGTCGTCGATCGACATCCGCAACAACCACGAGATCGACCCCGAGTGGTTCTCCACGCTCGAGCCGGGCTGGCAACGCGAGTGGCTCGAGAACTTCATGATCCTGCAGACCGGCGGATTCGCCGACGACGACCTCGTCAAGGACGGCTGGACCGACATCAGCCAGCGCATCCGCGACCGCGTGTTCGCCGACCCGGGTGCCCAGCTGACGCCGGAGTCGTGGATCAAGGCGTACGAGGACAGCGACGACGAGAAGATGGCCGAGATCCGGGCACGGGTCGACGAGATCATCGACGACCCCGAGACGGCCGAAGCGCTCAAGCCGTGGTATCGGCAGCTGTGCAAGCGGCCGTGCTTCCACGACGAGTACCTCCAGTCGTACAACCGGCCGAACGCCCACCTGATCGACACCGACGGGCACGGCGTCGAGCGGATCGACGAGACCGGCGTGTGGGCGAACGGCGTCCACTACGAACTCGACTGCCTGATCTACGCGTCGGGGTTCGAGGTCGGCACCGACTACGCCCGCCGCTCCGGCTTCGACACGATCGGCCGCGACGGCCTGAAGCTGTCCGAGAAGTGGGACGACGGGATGCAGTCGTACCACGGGATGCACGTGTACGGCTTCCCGAACCTGTTCGTCGTCAGCCCGTCGCAGGCCGCGAACCTGATCTCGAACGTGCCGCACAACCTGGTCGAGGCCGGCCAGACGATCGCGGCGATCCTGACCCACGCGCTCGACGTCGACGCGACCGAGGTCGAGTGCACCGCCGAGGCCGAACAGCAGTGGGTCGATCTGCTCGAGAAGTTCGGGCGGCGCTTCGGCAACAACCAGGAGTGCACCCCCGGCTACTACAACAACGAAGGCCGGTCGTCGGGCCGTCGCGGCGTGCTCAACTCGGCCGGGTATCCGGCCGGTCCGGTGGCGTTCTTCCAGTACATCGACGAGTGGCGGACGTCGGGCGACTTCACCGGACTCGAGTTCAGGTAGCCACCGCCGCGGATCATCGCTGACATTTCGTCGAGATACGGCGAGCTGCCGTTGGCGCGCGCCCGGCGGGGAATAGGATCGAAGCGGAACGACGTTGTCTCGGCAGCCCGTTCGACCACCCGCCGCATCCGAGTCAACCGCCGCCAATGCTCCACCGCCGCTCACCGTTCGCCGCCCTCGCGCTCGTCGTCCTCGCCGGATGTTCATCGACGACGATCGGGGCCACCGACGAGACCGACCTGCAGACCGAGGTGACGCCGCCGGCGTCCGACGACGCGACCACGTCGGTCGCGACCACCGAGGACATCGTCTCCGACACCACCGTCGCGATCACCGAGCCGCCGACCACGACGGCACCGCCGACGACCACGCTCCCGCCGCCGCCGGTCACGCTGCCCGAACGCGACATCCCGGTCATCGCGCCGATGGCCGAGCCGCTGGTCGCGGTCGGCACGTCGAACGGTGACGCGACCGCCCGTGCGCAGTGGCGGCTCCTCGAACTCGGATTCTGGCTGCGCGACCCGAACGGCCGCTACGAGCAGACCACCCAGCAGGCCGTGATGGCGTTCCAGAAGTACGCCGGCCTCGAAGCCGACGGCTCGCTCGGCCCGATCACCGCCGCCGCCCTCAGCCAGGCCGACGCGCGTCCGAGCGGTGCCAGCACGGCCGGCACGCTGGTCGAGGTCGACAAGACCAAGCAGCTCGTGTTCTTCGTCGAGAACGGCGTCACGAAGTGGATCCTCAACACGTCGACCGGCACCGAGGTGCCGTACGACACGATCAACAAGAACACCGGTGCCCCCGAGTCGGGCGACTCGGTGACGCGACCCGGTGTGTTCGACGTGAACCGCCAGCGTGAAGAGGGTTGGTGGGCCGGCGACCTCGGCGAGATCTACCGTCCGAAGTACTTCGACGGCGGGATCGCCCTCCACGGCTCGAACTACATCCCGAACTATCCGGCTTCGCACGGCTGCGTCCGCTTGAGCACCGCGGCGATGGACTGGATCTGGGAGACCGACCTGGTCCCCATGGGCACCACCGTCTGGGTCCACGGCCAGATCCCCGGCGCCTCGGCCTAACACCTACCCCGTTGCACCGAACGTTCGTTCGGCACAACGGCTAGAATCGGAGCGTGCATCCGACCAAAGGGAAGGGCAGGATCGCCGAGATCGAAGTCCTCCGTCTGTGTGTGGAGCGTGGCTACCGGGTCTCGATCCCTTTCGATGACGACGCGCCCTACGATCTCGTCGTCGAGCGGACCGATCGCTCGGAACCCCTCCAGCGCGTGCAATGCAAGTACACGCGAAGCGACGGCAAGGTCGTCCAGGTGCGGTGCCGGGCTACGAACAACTGGAGCGAGGTTCGCTACACACCAATGATGGTCGACTGGATTGCGACGTTCGACGCCACGACCGAGCGCTGCTATTTCGTTCCTGCCGTGGAACTCGGCGACGCGGGAAGGACGATGATGCACCTGCGACTCCAGCCGACCAGCAACGGCCAAAGTCAAGGAATCCGCTGGGCGAGCGACTACCTGGATTGGTGACTCGGTAATCTTCGGGGCGTCGCCGGGTTAGCTCAGTTGGCAGAGCGCGTCACTTGTAATGACGATGTCGCGAGTTCGATTCTCGCACCCGGCTCTCTCGTCGAGCGGCGTCAGCCGAAGCTGCGGGCGGTGGCGACCCAGGCGCCGAGTTCGGCGCGGCGACCGTGGGCGTTGTTGACCGCCTCGGCGACGAGGTTCGGATCGGCGCCCTGCATCGTGCCGACACGGAGTGCGGTGTCGATCGAGGTCGTGAGCTGGCCGAGGATGATCGCCAGCTGATCCCACATCTCGCGGTAGCCGCTCGCCGCCATCGTCCGGCCGTCGATCGCCAACTGGTCGATCCGGCTGCGCTCGACGAACCAACGTTGCTGCGCCTCGGCCGGAGGCATGGCGAGGATCTCGAGCGTCAGCTGGTCGTGGATCCACGCCGCGGTGGCGATGAGTTCGGTCCGGCGATCGACCGTCGTCGTCGAGTACGGGGTCGCGTCGGCTGACGATCGGCGCGACGCCAGGATGACCGCGAAGATCGCGCCGACCGCGAGGATGCCGAGGAGTACCAGCCAGAGTTCGGAGTTGTCGCCGTCGTCGGTCGTGCCGTCGTCGGGCGATGCCGTCGGCTCGGGTGCAGGCGCCTCGGTGGGTTCGGGCGCCGGGGCGTCGGTCGGTTCCGGTGCGGGCGCGTCGGTGGGTTCGGGCGCCGGGGCGTCGGTCGGCGCGGGCGCCTCCGTGCCACCGCTGCCACCGCCACCCGGCAGTGTGACGTCGGAGAGGGCACCGTCACCGTCACCGTCACACGCCGCGAGCCCGAGGGTCGCGATGGCGACGAGGACGAGGGCGGCGCGGCGAGGGGGACGAGCTGGCATGGGGCGACCCTAACAACGCTCGGCCGCGCCGTCCCTCACCCCCAAAGGGGTGGTCGTCGGATCAGATCTCGCGCCAGGAGACGAGCTCGAAGTTGACCACGATGCGGTATTTCAGGCTCGTGGGCGCCCAGATGTTGGGCCACCCGGACTTCGTACGGTCGTGGCCGACGGTGCAGGCGACGATCGAGAACGTGGTGCCGGCATTGGCCCGCGTGGCGTTGAGGATGTTCGTCGTCGCCGCGTCGGTGAGGTAGCGGCCGACCATGCGGTACGTGTACTCACGACCGTCGCCCGTGGTGACGGTGATGAGGTCGCCGTTCTGCATGTTGTCGATGTAGCGGTACGGCCCGCCTGCTTCGGTGCGGTGGCCGAACACGGCGACGTGGGCCGCCTGCCCCATGTACCCGGTGCCGGTCCAGTGCCAGGTGTGGCCGGAGTCGGTGATCGTCTTGGCGTTGCCCGCCATGACCGTCGAGGTGAGGCCGAGACGCGGCACGCGCAGGATCCAGTTCGGCGGCGCGGCCGGCGGCGGCGGGTTCGTGTGGATGACCGACGGGAGCTTGGGCGTGCCGGTGAAGTAGCCGGCGAGGTCGACGAGCACATGGCTGCCGAACGCGTTGAACACCTGGAGACCGTACTGCTTGGTCACCTGGGTGATGACGTGGTTCGGCACCACGGCGTTCGCCTTCGACCAGTTGACGTTCGAGCTGTCGGGCACCGGTTGGCGCGCTGCCGACACGACGAGGTGGCCGGCCGCACGCGACTGCACGCCGGTGACGTTGCACGCGACTGCGGCCGCGACGCCGTCGATCGCGGCGGGGATCGGCACCTCGACGACCCAGCCTGGCCACATCCGGCCGATCTGCCCGGGCAGCCGGGTGTCCATAATCCGCTCGGGCGTGAGCGGCACGAACAGGCCGACCTGCGACAGGCTCGAACTCGGTCCGGTGTAGTAGCCGAACACGTCGACGATGATGAACGCGGCGCGGTGGGCGTAGATCTTGATGCGGCGCCGGCCGCCGCCGTCGGTCGTGACCGGCACCGTCACGCCGGCGGCCCGGTTCTCGCCTGGCCCGGACACGTTGAGGCTCGAGGTCTTCGGGGGGCCGGCGAGGTCGTACGGCATCGCCGTGAAGTGTCCGGCCGCAGTACTGCCGGCAGCGGTCAGGTTGATGACCACCGACGTGGCGTCGGGCGGGACGTACGCGGTCAGGTCGACCGTCGTGTACGACTCGTTGCCCGGCATCGCCGGTCGCGAGTCGTAGGCACGCAACGGCGTGGGGAGCCCGATGTAGCGGCCCTCCTTGCTCGCGTCGGCGACCGGTTCGTAGTAGCCGAGCACGTCGACGATGAGGTGGGCCGAGACCAGCGACTGCACGTCGATCGATCCGTCGGCGCCGAGCTTCAGGGTCACCATGTTGGCGCTGTTGGTCCACGGATCGAGGTTGAGGCTCGACACGACCGGCCTCGCGACACCTGTCGGCCAGCACGTGACGTGGTTGGGTGATCCGAAGTTGACGGAGGTGACCGTCAGGACGGCTGCCGTCGCAGTGGCCGGCACCCCGTTCCGGCCGCCGACCTTGACACGGATGTAGCCGTCGCCGACTGTCAAGTACTCGTAGTTCCAGGGCTCGCGGGTGTCGGCGAGGCGGATCGCCGACGGCAGGATCGCGAACTTGCTCGCTCCGGCCGGCAGGGCTGCGCTGACCGAGCCGGCCGGCACCAGTTGTCCGACCGCGGCGGCGCCGGCAAGGGCGCCGGCACCGGCGATGAAGCGACGACGTCCGATCGACGCGCCGTCGAGACCGCCCCGCGATTCGAGCGCGGGAGGTCGTGAAGGAAGATCGATTGCGTCAGCCATGGTGAACGTTTTCCCGCCAGATTCTCGAATGGTTCGGGTCGAGACTACAGCGCCGCTGCAGGCGCCGACATTCACTTCCGCGCCCGGATCGCAGCAAGATTTCCTCCTGGATCACCGGACGGTGGCGGTGTCACGACGTTCGGTGGCGGCGGATCTCGTACGTGGTCAGCGCGGCGGCGGCGGACACGTTCAGCGAGCTGACGCGGCCGAGCATCGGGATGCTGACGATGACGTCACAACGCTCCCGGACGAGGCGCGACAGACCCGCTCCCTCGGCACCCAGCACGACACAGACCGGCTCGGTGGCCAGGTCGCCGAGGTCGAACAGGGAGCGGTCCGCGGCGTCGTCGAGGCCGACGACCCAGATGCCGGAATCGCGCATCCTCTGCAGCGCGGCAGGCAGACCGGACACCACGGCGATCGGGACGTGTTCGACGGCGCCGGCCGACGCTTTGGCGACGGTCGGGGTCACGTGAACGGCCCGATGCCGAGGGACGACGACCACGTCGACACCGGCGCCGTCACAGTTCCGGATGATCGCGCCGAGGTTGCCCGGGTCGGTGACACCGTCGACCGCGACGACGAACGGGGCATGACCGCTGCTTCGGCGCAGGTACCGGTTGAGATCGGCCTCGGGCAGGTCGGCCGCGAGGGCGAGGACACCTTGCGGCGCCTCGCTGCGTGCCGCCTGCTCCAGCTTCTTGCGCGCCACCTTGATGACCGGGACCCGGTTCGCCTCGGCGATCGCGACGATGTCGTCGACGGCGTCGCTGCCCTCGAGTTCGCCGGAGATCCACACCTCGTGGACCTTGCGACGCTGGGCGAGCAACAGCTCGCGGACGGCCTGCCGTCCCTCGATCTGACCACCGCCGAGCGTCTTGGGCTTCGACTTCGGCGCCGGGGCGTCAGCCTGGCGGGCGCGGCCCGTCCGGCCCGCTCCCCGGCTCTGCGGCTTGGACGACTTCCGTCCGGCGGCCGCACGACCGCCACGACCCTGTCCCGGTCCTCGCTTCTTGTTCACGGCCTCTCCTCCGAATCGTCGCGGGCCGTGATCAGTGCGACCGACCACGCCGCGATGCCCTCCTGTCGACCGAGTGCACCCAACCCCTCGGCCCGACGGCCGGCGACCGTGACGGGCGCGCCGGCGGCGGCGGACAGGTTCTGTTGCATCTCGTCGATCCGGGGGGCGAGTTTCGGTCGTTCGCACACGACCTTGATGTCGACGTTCTCGATGCGCCAACCGGCCTCACGGACCAGTTCGGCGACTCGAGCCAGTATCCGGAGGCTATCGGCGCCCTTCCACTGCGGATCGGTGTCGGGGAAGTGGTGGCCGATGTCGCCGAGGCCGGCTGCCCCGAGGAGCGCGTCGGCGGCGGCGTGTGCCGCGACGTCGGCGTCGCTGTGACCGGCGAGCGGTTGCGCACCTTCGAACACGCAGCCACCGATGACGAGCGGACGTTCGGGATCGTCGACGTGTCGGTGGATGTCGAAGCCCTGCCCGACTCTCATCGTCATGACACATCCTCCCGGTCGTCGGCGAGTTCGACCACGCGCCGGCGAGCCCACTCGAGGTCGTCGGGCACCGTGATCTTGCGGTTGTCGGTCGACCCGTCGACGACCACGACACGACCACCGGCCACCTCGATGAGCGCTGCGTCGTCGGTGGCGTCGCCGCCCGATGCGTGGGCGTCGACCAGTGCGGAACGACGGAACGCCTGGGGGGTCTGGACCGCGACGAGCGACGCCCGGTCGGGCGTCGACGTCACGACCCCGTCGGCACCCACGATCTTGATCGTGTCGGTCACGGCGACCGCCGGCACCGCAGCGTCGGCACCGGCCTCGACCGCCGCGACGACCCGGCGGTACATCGCCGGATCGGCGAACGGTCTGGCCGCGTCGTGCACGCACACCACGTCGACGTCGTCGGGCACGTGGGCGAGACCGTTGCGGACACTCTCACTCCGGGTCGAGCCACCGGCCACGCCCGCCTCGGCGGCGGCATCGGCGGCCGGGACCACCACGACCACGCCGTCGGACGCCTCGGCAGCGATGCGGCGGGCTCGGTCGATGATGCGCTCGTCGCCGAGCCGTTCGTACTGTTTGGGACGACCGAATCGGGTGCCCGATCCGCCTCCGACCACGATCGTCCACACCTTGGAGGGCGGAGCCACCGGGTCGAGAGTAGTACCGTGCAGTCCGATGACTGGCCATGCTGATCAGTTGGCGCGCACGTCGTTCTTCGCCGACGCCGAACCGGGGATGATCCAACAGGTCGCCACCTCGGGAGTCGAACGGCACCTGACGCGCGGCGACGTGTTGTTCCAGGAGGGCGACCCGCCCGACGCCCTCTACCTCGTGTTGTCCGGACGGATCGCGATCGCGATGTCGAGCCAGGTCGACCACCGCGAGAGCGTCGTGGCCCTGATGGAGCCGGGCGATCTGTTCGGCGAGTTGGGCATGCTCGACGAGGGGCCACGCTCGGCGATGGCTCGTGCGCTCGAGTCGTCGACGGTGCTCGAGGTGCCGTTCGAACCGGTCCGGACGCTGTTCGAACGCGACCCTCGTCTGCTCTGGAACGTGACCCGTCTGTTGGCGACCCGCCTGCGTGTGATGGACGAGGTGCTCGCCGACTCGGTGTTCCTCGACGTGACCGGCCGCACCGCCAAGCGTCTGCTCGAGCTGGCCGGGGAGCACGACGAGTTCCAGCTGCCGGTGACCCAGGAAGAACTGGCCGGCATGGTCGGCGCCTCGCGCGAACGGGTGAACAAGGCGATCGCCAACTTCATCAAGCTCGGCTGGATCGAACAGCACGACCGCACCTACCGCATCGTCCACCGCGACCGCCTCGAACTCCGCTCCCGCTAGCACGGATGGGGTCAGACCAGGTCCGTGGCACGGATGGGGTCAGACCACGTCCGTGCCGCGAACGCATCGATGACCGCGGTCGATGGCACGGACCTGGTCAGACCCCATCCGTGCCGGTGCATCCGTTCGTCGGGACCGTCACGTAGAGCTGTTCGCATCATGTTCCTCGCACTGAAAGAGATGTCCCGCGCCAAGGTGCGCTTCGGTCTGCTGACGGCCGCGCTCGGGATGCTGGTGTTCCTGATCCTGTTCCAACAGTCGTTGCAGAACGGACTCCTCACCTCGTTCGTCGGTGCGATCCGCAACCAGACGGCGCCGGTGCTCGTGTACTCGGTCGACGGCCAGCGGGTCATCCAGGGCAGCATCATCACACCCGACCTCGAGCAACTCGTCGAGAGCGCCGACGGCGTCGGCGAGGTCGGCCGGATCGGCCAGGGCACCTTCTCCGCCACCGACGGCAACGGCGAGCTGACCGATGTGACCGTGCTCGGCTACGAGGACCAGCGGCTCGGGGCGCCGAGCGAGTTGTCCGACGGGAGGTATCCC
>JAGQSS010000580.1 GCA_020439405.1 Ilumatobacter sp.
GAAGCTCGTCGCTCCGAACTCGCCCAGGGAGATCGCGGCGGCGAGCCCGGCCGCGATGGCGAGCGGACGTCGCATCATGGGCAGCGTGGTGGTGGCCCATGCCCGGACGGGCGGGGCGCCGAGTGTCGCCGCCGCGGCTCGGAGGTCGGGGTCGATCGACCGCACGACGCCCAGTCCGGCCCGGACGACGAACGGCAGCGCGACGAGTGCGTGACCGACCGGCACCAGCCACCACGAGGCCCGCCAGTCGACCGGCGAGGAGTCGAACGTGATCAGCATGCCGAAGCCGATGGTGACCGCCGACGTGCCGAGCGGGAGCATCAGGCCGGCGTCGAGGAGCCGCCCGGATCGCCCGAGTACGCTGATGGCGACGATCGCGATCGCCCCGAGCGCCACGGCGAACAACGTCGCCCACATCGCCGTGGTCACCGATCGCCAGAGCGCCCCGAGCGGATCGATGCCGAGCGTCAGGCCCGGGCGGATCTCGTCGTTGCCGAGGTTGCGCCAAGCATCGAGCGTGTAGCCCTCCCGGCTGCGCAACGACCGCTCGACGAGCGCCACCAGGGGAGCGGCGACGAGCACGGTCGCGGTGCCCACCGCGAGGCCGACGTACCACCGCTCGCGCCCCCGTGGCCGTCGCCGCTGTGGCGTCGGGGCGAGGTCGACGACGCGCGACGTTCGACGTTGGACGACGGTCGACGCTGCCACGAGTGCCGCGAGCGCGACCAGTTGCAGCATGGCCAACACCGCGGCGCCGCCGATGTCGCCGAGCTGGGTCGCCCGTCGCCAGACCTCGACCTCGATCGTGGCGCGCCCGGTCGTGCCCAGGACGCGGATGACGCCGTACGAGGTGAACGTGAAGAGGAACACGATCGCGGTGGCCGAGGCGATGGCGGGTCGCAACAAGGGCAGCGTCACCGTCGCGAAGGTTCGCCAGGGCCCGGCGCCGAGCGTGGCAGCGGCGTCGTCGAGCCCACGTGGCAGTCGCTCCCACACGGCGCCGACCGTTCGGACGACGACGGCGAGGTTGAACACGACGTGGGCGCCGAGGATCGCCCAGATGCCCCGGTCGAGTGACTCGGGCAGGAGCGCGATGATCGCCGCGCCAACGACGACGGTCGGCAGGACGAACACCGCGGTCAGGAGGCCGAGCAACACCCGACGCCCCCGGAACTCGAACCGAGAGACGGCCCATGCCGGCCCGAGGCCGGCGACGAGCGTGAGCACCGTGCTCGCGACGGCTTGCCAGGCGGTGAACCAGACGACCTGCCACGTCGAGTCTCGGGTGAACGTCTCGGTGACCGCGTCGGCGCTCACCCCCCGCCACACGAGCGTGACGAACGGCCAGGCGTAGAACAGCAGGAGGAACGTGAGCGGCGGCAGGGTCACCGCCGCCACGAACCAGCGCGGCAGGCGGTTCGGGTCGGACCGGGCCATGTCAGGTCACGACATGATCTCGGTCCAGGCGTCGATCCAGTCCGAGCGGTTGGCGTCGATCTCGGCCGGGTCGAGCGAGAGCGGTGAATCGGGGATCGTCGCGAAGTCGGTGAACACCGGATCGAGTTCGACGGTCTCGTTGACCGGCCA
>JAGQSS010000581.1 GCA_020439405.1 Ilumatobacter sp.
GGCGCCAGACCCGCTTGTGGACGGGCGGCTTCTCGTCGGCCGGTTCGGGCGGCGGGGGAGGAGCGTGGGGCTGGTGGCTGTACACCGAGCCCGGTGGTCGACCGTACGGGTCGGGGTCGGCGTCGTGGCCCGACCAGACGACCATCTGCGGAAAGGCGATCGTGATCCCGGCGGCCGCGAGGGCCTGGTGGACGGCCAGCATCAGGTCGTGGGTGGCCGCCAACTCGGCGGGCACCTCCGACCGGTGCCAGTAGTAGATCGTGATGTCGATCGTCGACTCGCCGAAGCGGGTGAGCAGCACCATCGGCTCGGGCGACGCGACGATCCGTTCGACGCGGCCGACGGCTCCGAGGATGACCTCGGTCGCGTGCTCGAGGTTCGAGTCGTAGGCGACGCCGACCACGAGCTCGGATCGGCGCAGCGGTTCGCGAGTGAGGGTGACGATCGGGTTCTTCAGGACCTCGCCGTTCGGGATGCGGATCATCGTCCCGTCGAGGCCGCGCAGGACCGTGGTGCGTGAATCGATGTCGGTGACGACGCCCACGTGGTCGTCGAGTTCGACCGTGTCGCCGATCGTGAACGGGCGGCGCGCTTGGAGGATCAGCCCACCGACGAAGTTCTCGGCGACGCTCTGGAGCGCCAACGCCAGGACGAGGCCGGTGATGCCCAGGGCCCCGAGGAGCGGGCCGACGCGCACGCCGAGCGTGCTCATCGAGTAGATCAGGCCGACGGCGAAGACGGTGTACGCGCAGATCCGTGCGGTGATGATCGCCGCGAACTCGTTGCCGACGGCGCGCCGCATGACGCTGCGGACGATGCGGCTGACCACGACGGCGACGAGGATGCCGCCGACGAAGATCCCCCCGGCGCGCGCCCAGTCGCTGCCGGTGAGGCCGTCGGTGTCGATGACCTCCTCGACGTCGGACGGCTCGGGGAGCGACGTCGCGAGGAGGAGGAAGGGCGACATCAGATGGCGGCGATGATCCCGTTCAACGTCGGGCTCGGACGCATCGCCGCGGCGGCGAGGTCGGGGTCTGGCATGTAGTAGCCGCCGATGTCGTTGGCGTGTCCCTGCGCACCGATCAGCTCGTCGTGGATCTGCGCTTCCTTCTCCGCGAACGCCGCGGCGACCGGGGCGAACCGGGCGGCCAGGTCGGCGTCGTCGGTCTGAGCCGCCAGCGCCTCGGCCCAGTACTGGGCGAGGTAGGCGTGGCTACCACGGTTGTCGATCGATCCCAGACGACGGGCAGGCGACTTGTTCTCCTGCAGCAGCTTGCCGGTGGCCGCGTCGAGCGCGTCGGCGAGGATCTTCGCCTTCGGGTTGTCGGTCACGTCGCCGAAGTGCTCGAACGACACCGCCAGCGCCAGGAACTCGCCGAGGCTGTCCCAGCGGAGGTAGTTCTCCTTCTCGAACTGCTGCACGTGCTTCGGTGCCGAGCCGCCGGCGCCCGTCTCGAACAGGCCGCCGCCGTTCATCAGCGGGACGATCGACAGCATCTTGGCGCTGGTGCCGAGCTCGAGGATCGGGAACAGGTCGGTGTTGTAGTCGCGCAGCACGTTGCCGGTGACCGAGATGGTGTCGAG
>JAGQSS010000582.1 GCA_020439405.1 Ilumatobacter sp.
TCGCGACGCCGCGTCAGCCCTCGGTCGCGTCGGCACCCACGGAGTCGAGCCCGGCGGAAGCGAACGGTGCGGAAGCGAACGGTGCGGAAGCGAACGGTGCGGAAGCGAACGGTGCCCAAGCGAACGGTGCCCAAGCGAACGGTGCCCAAGCGACTGGGGCCGAGCCGAGCCGTGTGGAAGCGAGCGGTGGGTCGCCGACCGCCGCGGACGTCGTGGATGCGAACGACACGCAGGCCGCGTCGAGGACCGAAGCGAGCACGCCGTCCGCGACTTCCGAAACGGAGCCCGACGCACGGACCCGCCGTCGACCCCGCCCCGTCGTGCAGCCGACGACGGTGACGACGCCCGTCGCCGAGCCGACGATGGTTCCGCCCCCGCCGACGATGGCGACGATGCGTGAGGATGACGTGTTGGAGAACCCGTATGCGCAATGAGCAGGCGTGGGAGGCGAGTCGCCCGACGTCCGATCGTGAAGCGCAGGTGTCGGGGCAGCGAGCGAGCCGACTCCGGTCGGGCTTGCTCTGGTTGAGCGTCGTTTGTGGACTCGGATGCGACGTCTACGATCCGGCCTTCCTCAACCGCATCGATTCGGGACGCACCGAACGTGATGGCGGAATCGACGGCGGCCCGTTCGACGGCGGCGGGACGGACGCCGGGGAACGCGACGCCGGGATCGAGGACGCCGGGGTGGACGCCGAGCCGGCGTGCGGCCGGGTGCCTCCCGCGCGTCCCGCGGCTGCCGGCGGCGACATGACCGTCTCCTTCGCGATGAAGGACCCCATCATCGATCAATCCGGCGACCTCTGGTACGAGGTCGCGTACGACCTCGACGACGAGTGCACGCCCGACAGCACTCCGTCGAACGAGTGCAACGTCGCGTCTGCCATGACCGATGGGCCCGCAGGCCAAGACAACATGATCGGACGGATCGTGTTGCCGGCCATCCTCTCGTTCGAACCGGATTACCCGGCGGACACGGCGCGCAACATGGAGGAAGGCAACACCTTCATCGTGCGCATCGAGGGCTGGAACGGCGAAGACGACGACGGCGCGGTGCGGGCGACCCTGGCGCAGACGGTGGCACTTCGTCGCGCGGACATGGCGACCGAGCCGAGCTGGGAAGACGGTCTGGACGTGTGGAGCGTCTCGGAATCGAACTTCCGCATCACGGGCGAGCCCCTCTTGCTCGACGACGCCGCGTACATCGCGGGCCGTGTCCTCGTGTTCCGGCTGCCCGACCGCGAGAACATCGTCTTGCCGAACGGCGACACCCGAAACTTCACGCTGCGACTCACGGACGCGAGCATCGTCGGTCGCATCTCCGACGACGGGAGCCGTCTCGAGAACGCGTCTCTGCATGGTCGCTTCGGGGTCGACGACCTCCGCAGCTCGCTCATCGACAGCTTCTGCATCGAACCGGTGGCGGTCGCGGCGCTCAACGTGACCCTCGAGAACGCACGCGACCTGCGTAGCGATCCTTCGTCGACGGGGCCGGGCCTCGAGTGCAACGCGGTGAGCATCGCGGTCGGGTTCACGGGCTACCGCGCGATCTTCGGCGACGTCGAAGCAGACGGGTTCGTCA
>JAGQSS010000583.1 GCA_020439405.1 Ilumatobacter sp.
AAGTCCCCCCCGAAGCGGACCGTATTCGCAGCGTCGGCCAGAGCCGCGTCACGTCCGAATTTCCATGTCTCCTCCGTGATCTACGACACATTTCTCACCTCGATTTTGTTCGATCCGTGATATTTCCATCGCGGCGACAATTTGTTTCCATTTCGTGGACATTGACAGAGCCGACCACGGGAAAGACACTTTCCGCGAGGGATGCGCCGTTGGGCGGTGGTGTTGCTGGTTATACCTGACGTATCGGGTGGGGGCTTTTTTATATGGACTTTTCCGGGCGGCGGCCGGCCGCGCACGGCTGGCCAGAACGCGGTTCCACCTGCCGGCGGGCAAACCCGCTACTTCCTGCACAATGGACACGGATCGCCTGGGAGCACCGGGTCTCGTTCTGATTTCAGCATTTCTTTAGGGGGGCAAAATGTCGAATTCCGTAACTTTCATCATCGAAGGCGATGTCGACACGCGGGTGACGGTCACAGAGGTCATGATCGGGGACCCCGAGGCCGGTGACGCACGGATCGCCCTCCAGTTCGACGTCGAGGTCCTCGACACATCCGGTGCGATCGGCGACCTGCGCGCACTGTTCTTCGATCTCGAGGGGATCGACGTCGACGACAAATCGCTCTTGATCGTGCCGGTCGAAGGCCCGGATGGGGCGGCCACGCCGATCACCGGCACGGCGATTTCCGAGGCCGGCGTGTCGTCACTCGGACGCGACACCGTCATGAACGGCGCAGAGCTCAGGAAAGCCGGCAAGTTCGACGTCGGCGTCGCGTTCGGCACCGCGGGCATCGGCAAGGACGACGTCCGGTCCGCCAGTTTCCAGATCGCGCTGGAAGACGGCGATCTCGGCCTTGAGCAATTGGCGCTTTCCGATTTCGGCCTGCGCTACACCTCGGTCGGCGCGGAAGGCGGGCGGCGGGACGGATCGAGCAAGATCGTCGAGCTGGATGCGGTCAAGAGCGCCTCCGATGACAGCGTGACCACGCTTGAAGACCACGCCGTCAGCGGCAATGTCCTCGACAACGACCAGATCTCCGGGACCGTCACCTCGGCCCTGGTCGACCTCGACGGCGACGGCGATGAAGAACCGCTCGTCATCGGCGCGCCGACAGAGATTTCCGATGGGGACGTCCCTGTCGGAACGCTGACGCTGAACGAAGACGGAAGTTTCACCTTCGAGCCGGCCCCGAATTACGACGGCGACGTGCCCGAAGTGAGCTACACCGTCACGAGCCCGGCGGGCGACACGGCACATGCCGGCCTTTCCATCCAGATCACCCCGGTCAACGACGCGCCGGAGGTCTCTGCTGCGCTCAACAACCAGACCGGGCTCGACGCCGAGGAGGTTGTCTCGATCGACGTCTCCGGCGCCTTCAGCGATGTCGACGGCGACACCCTGAGCTACGTCATCTCCGGCCTGCCCGAGGGGCTCGAATACGATCCCGACACCGGCGTGATCTCCGGCACGATCGACAATTCCGCCAGCCAGGGCGGCACCGGCGGCGTCTATACCGTCGAGGTCACCGCCTCCGACGGCACCCTCACCGCCACCCAGAGTTTCACCTACACCG
>JAGQSS010000584.1 GCA_020439405.1 Ilumatobacter sp.
AGGCCGTCGCCGAGGCCGACGCCGACGCCGACGCCGAGTCCGTCATCGAGTCCGTCGCCGTCATCGAGTCCGTGTTCGAGTCCGTCACCGTCATCGAGTCGGTGTTCGAGTCCGTCATCGACTCGGTGGCCGACTCGGTCTCGTTCGGATCCTCGATCATCGTCTCCTGGACCGGGGTGCACTCCCGGTTGTGCGCCGCGTCCTCGGCGCAGATGCGGTACTTGATCTTGTCCGCGTTCGGCACCTCGAAGTCGCCGCGCCACAGGTACTCGCCGTACCAGGCGAGCGGCGCGGTCATGGCGTTGACCTCGATGTCGTCGTCGTTGAGCGCGTACTCGAACACGACCTCGGTCCAGTCATGATCCTTGTTCGGGCTCTTGTTGTCGTGGATGCGCGCGTGGATGTTGATCGTCTCGCCGATCGTCCACATGCCCTCGAAGACGTGGTTTTGGATCACCGGCTTGGCGGTGTCGACGGCGATGTCGGAGGCCAGGAAGACCCGGTTGCGGAAGAGGTTCTCGCCCTCGGCCATCACGACGTCGATCTTCGTGTCGTTGTTGACGTCGGCGACGGCGAGCGCGTAGGTGCCGTCCGTGTTGACCAGCGGCCACGGATCGGGATCGCCGCTGAAGCTGGTCCCCGAGAAGGTCATCAGGCGGTTCGGCCAGTCCGAGAAGGCGCCGACGATGAGGTCGGGCTTGCGGTCGGAGTTCGGGTCGAGGAACGCGCCCATGTAGTCGTACGACGGCGAGTTCTCGAGCGGCGGCCAGTAGTCGGCGCTCTCGTCGGTGAAGCCGCCGTTCTTGTTGTTGATGAGGACGCGGTTGCGGAAGCCCTCGCCGCCGCCGTCGCCGTCGCCGAGGGTGACGACGTCGACGTAGTCGTCGCCGTTGAGGTCCATGACCTCGTAGTCGACGCTGCCGACCTTCTGCGGCAGGTTGCCCGGGGTCGCGTTGACGAAGGTGCCGCCGTTGTTCTCGAAGAGGAAGCCGCCGCCGGCGCACGAGCGGCAGGAGATCAGCACGTCGACGTCCCAGTCGTTGTCGACGTCGATGAACTCGAGCTCCCACGACCAGTTGACGTTGATCTGCGGCATCGCGTCCTCGGTCACGTCGGTGAAGACGCCGCCGCCGTCGTTGAGCCACAGGCGGGTGACGCCGCCGGGCGAGTTGACCTGGCCGACCGGCGCGTCGCCCCAGTCGGTGATCATGATGTCGAAGTCGCCGTCGCCGTCGACGTCAGCGATCTCGGCGTCGCCGATGCTGTGGAGCGTCTGCGGCAGGTTGGTCTCGGAGACCTCGGTGAAGACGCCGCCGCCCTCGCCCATGTAGAGGCGGCTCGTGGTCGACCAGGTGGTGCCGACGAAGATGTCGAGGTTGCCGTCGCCGTCGAAGTCGTAGGCCTTGATCACGCGGCCGGTATCGAGCGACGGCGAGTCCGGGTCGTTCGCGTCGGGGCCGAAGACCTCGAAGCTCTTGTCGACGAAGGTCCCGTCCATGTTAAGGAAGGCCTGGTTGTACCAGTACGAGTCCTCGGTGCCCGCCTGGTAGCCGCCGACGTTGGCGAAGAGGAT
>JAGQSS010000585.1 GCA_020439405.1 Ilumatobacter sp.
GTGGGCCTTGGCGGCCTTCGCCCGTTCGATCAGGTCGTACTCGAACATGATCGGCGTGACGACGTCGGAGCGACCGATCTCGATCCGCTCGGCGAGCCGGGACAGGTCGACGTGGGCCTCGAGGTGGGCGAGCGCCACGTCGACCTTGCGCCGATCGCCCGGGGTGATCGCCCCCTCGACCGATCCGGCGGCGATTGCGGTGTCGAAGCTGTCGGTCTCGACCGACAACAGGGGGATCGGCACGCCCCCCGACATCCCGTCGATCAGCGCGCTCACCCGGGCGTCGGGTCGCAACCCACCGCTGAGGATGACGCCGGACACGTTGGGGTAGGCCGACGACGTGCGCGTCAGGACTGCGGCGAGCACGACGTCGGGCCGATCACCGGGGGCGATGAACACGGTGTCGTCTTCGACGTGGTCGAGCATGTTGGGCACCGACATCGCCGCCACCTTGACGTGGCCGACGCACCGCGTGAGATCGTCCGGATCGCCACCGACGAGTTCGGCGCCGAGAGCACGTTGGAGTTGTGCGAGCGACGGCTGACGAAGCTCGGGCAGTTCCGGGACCGCCCACACGGGATCGTCGCCGTCGAGTTCGGCGAGTCGGTCGCGCAACGGATCGAGGACCGGAGCGCCGACCCGGTTGACGACCATGGCGCTGATCGCGTCGTCGCCGAACGACTCGCGGCCGATGCTGATCCGGTCGAGGATCTCGTCGACGTTGCGGTCGTGTCCGTTGACGACCACGACGATCGGGGCGCCGAGGTGTTCCGACACCCGCAGGTTGACGTCGAGTTCGATGGGGGAGGACGCCCCGGTGAAGTCGGTGCCCTCGACCACGACGAAGTCGCTCTGGGCCTCGATCCGTTTGTAGCGCTCGACGATCTGCGACATACCGGCACGTGCCGAGGTCCCGAGGGACTGGAGCTCGTCGGCGGTAAACGCGTACCCGCACCGCTCGTCGGGGAGGTCGTAGCGGGTCCGGATCAGGTCGAGGTCGTTGTCGGGCAGCGATTGCACGACGGGTCGGAAGAACCCGACCCGGCCCACCCGCCGCGACAGCAACTCGACGAGTCCGAGCGCGACGAGCGACTTGCCGCTCGACGGCCCCATCGCCGTCAGGTACACCGCTCGCGTCACGACGTCGACAGTACCGGTCGTCGATGGCGTCGGGGGACGGCCCTTCGGCCCGATTCGAGGTGGTCGCGGCTCAGACGGTGCTGGTCGCCGTGGTGTCGATCCACGGTCCGACACCGCTGATGCGTTCGATCGCGACCCGGACCACGACGAGGGCGGGCGAGTCGCGCAGCGCCAGTGGATGCCGGTCGAGGCCGGTGTACTTGCGGGCGAGCCGATCCATGAGCGCCGGGTCGGCCCCGGTCTGCAGGTGCGCCGTGCCACGCACGATCAGGTGGCGTTGGAAGCCCTGGTCGTTGCGCATGTCGTCCTCGATCGACAGCACGATCGACGGGTCGTCGGCGAGGTTCTTGGCTTTTCGACTCGATCGATCGCAGCCGAAGACGATCTCGTCGTCTTCGACGATGACCCACACGACCGACACC
>JAGQSS010000586.1 GCA_020439405.1 Ilumatobacter sp.
GATGCCATTTGACTGCTTCTCCTGCGACTTCTTCGTTCTCGGGCGGCCCGACGGGGGCTGCCCACACGGCTGACACATGCTATCGGCGGAACGCAGAACTACCTCGCGTCGCGCTTGGGACCCTTCGAACCCTTCGGACCCTTCGATCCCTTCGGACCCTTCGATCCCTTCTGGCCCTTCGGACCCTTCGAGCCCTTGGGGCCGTTCTGGCCCTTGCGGTGTGGCTTCGGGCCGCGACGGTCGTCGCCGCCGTACGTGCCGCCGCCCTTCGATCCCTGACGGGGTCGTTCGCTGCGATCGCCGTCGTCGCCGTGGTCGACGAACCGGCGGACGCTGGCCGACTGGCCGCGGATCATCGAGTCGTTCAGTGCGCGGATCGCCTCGTCCATCTTGCGTTCGGGGATGCCGACGACGCTGTAGTGGTCGGAGATGCGGATCGGGCCGATCTGCCGGCCGGGGAGGTCGGCCTCGTTCGCGATCGCCCCCACGAGATCGCCGGGGCGAACACCGGCGCGTCGACCGAGCGCGATGTACAGAAAGCCGGTCGGCTCGTCGTTGTCGCGGGCTCGCTCGTCGAAGGTACCCGTTCGGTCGCGGCGCGGTCGGTCGTCCTGGCGGCCACGGTCCTGGTCGGACCGTCGGGCGTCGGGGATCTCGAGCTGGTCGCCCTCGTCGGGCACCGTCGCGTCGTGGGCGAGGCGGAGCGCGGCGATCGCGATCGAGCGCAGATCGTGATCGTTGGCGAGCCCGTCGACCACGGCGGCGAGATCGTCGTCGTCGTCGAGTTCGAGCGCGCCGGCGAGCGCCTCGGCGGTCTGCGCGACCTGCTGGTCGCGCAGGTCGGCCAGTGTCGGGACGCTCGACAGCTCGATCTGCTGCCCGGTCAACCGCTCGATGTTCTTGAGCTGTCGCTGCTCTTTCGGCTCGGCGAGCGTGATCGCCACACCGTCACGCCCGGCGCGAACGACTCGGCCGATGCGGTGGACGTAACTCTCCGGTGCCGACGGCACGTCGTAGTTGACGACGTGGGTGAGCGTGTCGACGTCGATGCCGCGTGCGGCGACGTCGGTGGCGATCAGCAGTTCGGCCGTGCCGTCGCGCAGGCGGCTCATCACCCGGTCGCGCTGGAGCTGGTCCATGCCGCCGTGCAATGCCTCGGCACGGTACCCGCGACCGTTCATCGTGGCGGTGAGCTGATCGACCTCGCCGCGCGTGCGACAGAACACGATCGCTGCGGTCGGCGACTCCATATCGAGGATGCGCCCGAGCGCGGCGGCCTTGTGGGCGCGCTTCACGACGTACGCGCGCTGGTGGATCGTGGCGTCGGACGAGCCCCCCTGACCCTTCGCGATGCGGATCCGGATCGGATCCCGCTGGTACTTCTTGGCGATCGCGTTGATCTTCGGCGGCATCGTCGCCGAGAACAGGATGGTCTGGCGCTCTTCCGGGGTGGCGGCGAGGATCGCCTCCAGATCGTCGGCGAAGCCCATGTCGAGCATCTCGTCGGCCTCGTCGAGCACCACCATCGCAACCTCGTCGAGGGGCAGTGACCCGCGGCCGA
>JAGQSS010000587.1 GCA_020439405.1 Ilumatobacter sp.
GTCGACGGTGAACACGATCGGCAGTTCGCCGCTGGCGAGTCGTTCGAGTGCCTCGGCTCGTGGTGACGTACTCGGTCCGGAGTGAACGGCGACAGCGTCGACTCCTTCGGAGCGGAAGAACTCGGCCATGTAGTCGGCGTGGGCGATGGTGCAGCAGAAGCCGATCGTCCGCCGTTCGCGTCCGCCGAGTTCCCGCCACTCCGTGAGGACCTGTTCGGCACGCTCCTGGGTCGCGATCTGCCGGGTGAGTTCCTCCGGGTCGAACCGACCGTTGCGCCAGGGGATGTGTTCGTAGTCGGCAACGTCGGGGATCGCCCGGTACCGGAACGGGCTGAGAAGCTGGCGACGCACACCCTCGACCAAGCCGCAGTCGTAGACGAGGTTGTCGGAGCAGAGAGCGAGCAAGTCGGCGTTGTCGGATCGGTTGGGCGTCGCCGTGAGACCCAGCATGAAGTCGGGACGGAAATGGGCGAGCACTCGGCGGTAGGTCTCGGCGGCGGCGTGGTGGAACTCGTCGACGACGATGTAATCGAACCGCGAGGTGTCGAACTGCGCCAGGTTCCGATGGAGCGATTGCACACTGGCGAAGACGACGTCGCCGTCGGGTTCTCGCTCACCGCCGGTGAACAACGTGAGTCGCCCATCGGGACGGATCTGCCGGTAGACGTCACGAGCCTGGGTGAGGATCTCCTCGCGGTGGGCGACGAACAGAACTCGCCGGAACTCCGGACGCGTCGAGTCGAAGGCGGCCAGCCAAGTCTTGCCGAGCCCGGTCGCCATCACGACGAGACCCGCCTGGTGACCTTCGAGCCGCGTAGCCTCAAGCGCACTCATCGCCTCTGCCTGCACCGACCATGGTTGGGCCGGGGGTTCGTCTTCTTCGACGAGATGGGCGAGCGGGGCGTCCGACGGCTCGTCCGGCTCCACATGGTTGCGCAACTGGCGCATTCGTTCGTACTCGGTCAGCCACTCTTGGTCCAGCAGGACGGCGCGTTCGTCGGTCCAGAGCCGGTCGAACTCTTCGACGAGCTTTCGGGTGCCGGATGTCTGCATGTTCCACTCGACACCGGAGGCGATGCCCGAGTGGCTCAGGTTGCTGCTGCCGACGAATGCCACGCCGTCTCCGGTGGCCGACGAGGTGAAGATGTACGCCTTCGGATGGAAGCTGGTCGACGCGTCGCTGAAGACGCGAGCTTCGAGCTTGCCGACCGGTCCGTCGGTCAGCCGATCGAGGAAGAAGCCGAGCGAACGGGTGTCGGTGACCTGCAGATAGTCGGTGGTCAGAAGTCGGACGTGAGCACCGCGTCGAAGGGCCTCGTCCAGGTGGCGGCCGATGTGCTGGATGCCCGACCACATCACGAAGCTGACGAGCAGGTCGATCCGGTCGAGGTCTTCCCGGTTCAGGCAACGGAACAGTTCCGTGAGCATCCGCCGGTCGGCCGGCGTGACCAACGAGGGAGCTGTCAGGGCGACGGAGTCGCCGGTGAGATAGTTGCCTCGCCCGGGGATCACGTGGCGGACGCCACCGCGGGGGTCGTCCATGTCGCCGTCGAAT
>JAGQSS010000588.1 GCA_020439405.1 Ilumatobacter sp.
GCGCGCGCCCGGACGAGCAGGAGCCAGGGGTCGCCGCCCGTCGCCGTGTCGCCGGGTTCGAGATCGTCGAACAGCCCGGCGTGTCGGAGCGCGACATCGCCGTCGACGAGGCGTGCCAGACGTCCCGGCTCGATCGAACGACCGGAGCGGACGTGGCAGCGCATGGCCTCACCGAGATAGCCGGCGGCCTCCAGGAGTTCGGCGGCCCGTGCATAACGAGCCTCGAGGAGGGCGGCCGGGATGCTCTCGGCCAGCTCGGCCTCGAGGTGCGACCGCAGGACCTCGTGATATCGGTAGGTGTCGACGTCGAGCCGGGTCACGAACACCTCGGAGGCCTCGAGCCGCGCCAGGTCGTCGGCGCTGCCGTCGCGTTCGAGCAGGTCGTCGGCCAGGTCGGGGGTCACGACGCCGAGCACCGACGTGTGCAGCAGGAACGTGCGCTGTTCGTCGGACAGGGCGCCGAGCACGTGCTGGGTGAGATAGCGGCGTGCGAGTCGTGAGCGCGTCGACGCGTGCCGCGCGAGCCGCCGTTGTTCGGCCGGCGTCCGGTCGCGTGCGGCGAGGCGGAACAGCTGGAAACCCGCCGCCCAACCGCCGACGCTCCGGGTGAGCCGTGCGACGTCGTCGGGGCGGAGCAGGAACCCCCACGATTCGTCGAGCAACCGTTCGGCTTCCCAGGTCCGGAATCGGAGGTCGTCGGCGTCGATCTCGAGCACGTCGTCCATCAGGGCGAGACGGGCGTCGTCGAGCGTGGGCGCGACACGGGCGCCGATGGCGAACGAGACGCCTTCCGGGAGCTGGGGCACCATGTACTCCAGCACCTCGCCGGCCTGATCACCGGCGATCAGGTGGAAGTCGTCGATCACCACCACGACCGGCCGCCCGAGCCGTTCGAGCGCCAGGAGTGCAGCGTCCGCGTGGGGCCACCAGGGCGCCTCGTCGACGCCGAGGGTGCGTTCGATCGAGCGCTGGAGATAGGCCAGGAACGTGGTGGCGCCGCCGTCGAGTGCGTCGACGGTGTACCAGGCGACCGGGACCGGTGCGTCGTGCGCGAACTGGGCGAGCGCGGTCGTCTTGCCGCTGCCGGCCGGAGCGTGGACGACCGTGAGCCGGTGCCGCACGATCTGGGACATGACGATGTCGATCCGCTCTCGGCGGAGCCCTCGAGCCGGTGGACACCGGATCCTCGATGCGATCACTTTGGTCACTGTTTCAGCCGCTTCCCCATCACCCGCTGGGAGGGAGTCCAACGTACCAGTGCCCCTTCGGGCGGATTTCGGGTTTTCCTACGCCGGGCGGCGTGGAGCGGGCGGCGCCATGGTCGGTGCCTCCCGTTCGGGCGGCGATAGCCTGCGGGACATGAGCGAAGCGCACATGCCCCAGCCGGTCGGACTCGAGGGCGGGTTCGATCCGCGCAGCGACGTCTTCAACCGTCTGCTCAAGAACCGCGTCGTCATGCTCGGCTCCGACGTGAACGACGACATCGCCAACCAGCTGTGCGCCCAGCTGCTCTACCTCGAGGGCGAAGACCCCAACGCCGACATCT
>JAGQSS010000589.1 GCA_020439405.1 Ilumatobacter sp.
CTGCTCGCCGTAGTAGTCGGTGAAGCGGACACCCTCGTCGGCGATGCGGTCGATGTTGGGCGTGCGATACCCCATCAATCCGTCGCTGTAGCAACTGAGGTTGCTGATCCCGATGTCGTCGCCCCAGATGATGAGGATGTTCGGCTTGTCGGCCACTGGAAGCTCCTGTTCCCGTCGATGTCGCGCCGAAGCTACTTCCCGGATGCCCGGCGCGGAAGTGCTGTGCAGGAATCACAGCCGTACTGGAGGTGAACGTTGGGTGACTCAGAGCACGGCGTCGGCGTCGTCGACCGCTGCCGACTCCTCGCCGATCGATGCACGGCCGGCGAACGGGGCACCGATCAGGACGACTGCGACAGCGACGAACGCCATCAGCGCGAGGATCGCGCAGAGCATCAGCGTCTCGTTGAGATCGTCGACGAGCGCGTCGGCGACGTTGCGAACCGTCGCCTGCGCCCCGGGTGACTGCACGACGTCGGGGAGGCGGTCGCTCGCCTCGCCACCGACGATCCGGAAGACCAGCGCGGCGCCGAACAGGCCCGCCACGAGGTACGCAGCCGACCGCCACCGGGACGTCGACAGCCAGATCGACACGCCGACGAGCGCCAGCCCGGCGATGAGCAAGAACCAATAGACCCGTTGGGCGAGGGTGAACAGGTCGCGCAGCGTCTGGACCTCGGTGCCGACCTCGTCGAGCCGGTCGCTCTCGAAGACGACAGGTGTCCCGAACTCGTCGGGCAGGTCGCGTCCGAACGCGGCCTCGAGCGCGGCCCGCTGTTCGGCGGGGTCGCCCGACCGATCGATGTCGGGCAGCTCGACGTCGCCGAACAACCCGAACTCGTCCTGGAGCAACCCGAGCGCACGGGTCGTCAGCGGCAACAGGTTGATGCGGACTTCGCCGTCGCTCACGTCGACGCCGTCGACGACATCGTCACCTTCGAGAACGGCGACCGCCGTCTCGTGGGCGCGCCCGGCGACGACCGCGACGCCCTCGGCCACCTCGGGCGTGCGGACGAGTTCGGCCAATCGGTCCTCGACGCGGGAGCGCACGCCCGCCAGGAGCAGGTCGACCGCGGGCTGGAGGACTTCCGGCATCGCCTCGTCGATTGCATCGCGGATGCCGATGCCCTCGGCGACCTCGGTCACGACCCGAGCGGCGAGTGCGTCACTGATCTCTTCGTCTTGCAGGAGGACCTCGACCCGGTTCTCGAATCGTTCGGTGTTGGTCGCGGTGCGGACCGTCCACGCACCGAGTAGGCCGCCAACGAGGCAGAGGATCGCTGCGACACCCAGCAGGCCGACGCCGATCGACCGTGCTCGCCTCGCGGTCGAGCCGGCCGAGTCGCCGGGACCGTCGTCGGTGGTCTCGTCGATCTCGCTGCTGGTTGCTTCGATCATTGTCGTCGTCCCGTCTCGTGCCGGGCGGTGCGCCCGGGTCGTGGATGATTCTCGCGGATTCGCCAGATCCTGGCCTACGATCTCGGTGCTCGAAACCTTGGAGGCCGCATGCTCATTCTCGCCATCATCGCCGCCGGCATGTTCGTC
>JAGQSS010000058.1:0-3803 GCA_020439405.1 Ilumatobacter sp.
ATCGGCCAGAACCAGGGCGTCCAGTTCCCGCTCGCCAAGGCCTACGCACAGCTGCAGGCGGCCGACCTGATGCGATGGAAGGCGGCGTCGATGTTCGACGCCGGCCGGAGCTGCGGCGCCGAGGCGAACATGGCGAAGCTGCTCGCGAGCGAGGCGTCGTGGGCCGCTGGCAACGCCGCACTCGACGCCCACGGCGGCTACGGCTTCGCGGCCGAGTACGACATCGAACGCAAGCTGCGCGAGACCCGCCTGTACCAAGTCGCCCCGATCAACAACAATCTCGTCCTCGCCTTCGTCGCCGAAAAATGCCTCGGCCTCCCCAAGAGCTACTGAGACGGGCCGGTTTCGCCGATTGCTGCGTTCCGCCTCACCGCTCGCAGCCGAGAGGCTGCTCGGGTTCGTCGCGCCTTGCACTCGACGAAACCCATCCCGTCTCAGAGCCCGAGAAGGGGTTATGCGGTGCGACTTGGTCGAGCGTGTGACCTGGCCGGAAGAATGGGCTGCGTGAGACGAGTCGCAACCTGGACCGCAGCATGAGTGCGCCGCTCGACGGGGTGGTGGTGGTCGCGGTCGAGCAGGCGATCGCGGCGCCCCTGGCGACGCGGCACCTGGCCGACCTCGGGGCGACCGTCGTCAAGGTCGAGCATCCCGACGGCGGCGACTTCGCCCGTCACTACGACGACAACACGGCCGGTCAGTCGACGTACTTCGTGTGGGCGAACCGCGGCAAGCAGAGCGTCGTCGTCGACCTCAAGACCGACGCCGGTCGGGCCCGACTCGACGCACTGATCACGGGCGCCGACGTCTTCGTTCAGAACCTGTCGGCAGGCGCCGCCGAGCGGGCCGGGTTGCTCGCCCACCAACTGCTCGAGCGGTATCCATCGATCGTCGCGTGCGACATCTCGGGATACGGGCTCGACGGCCCGCGCGCCGACGACAAGGCCTACGACCTCGCGATCCAGGCCGAGGCCGGCGCCGTGATGCTGACCGGCTCGCCCGACGAGCCGTCGAAGATCGGGATCTCGATCGCCGACATCTCGGCCGGCATGTACGCGCTGAGCTCGATCCTCGCCGCGCTCTACCGGCGCGACCGGACGGGCGAGGGCGCAGCGATCTCGTTGTCGATGCTCGAGTGCCTGACCGAATGGACGTCGCCACAAGTGCTCAACGCAGCGGCAACCGGGGTCGCACCCGACCGATCGCCCCGGCGTCACCCGATGATCGCGCCCTACGGCATGTTCGATCTCGCCAACGGGGCGTCGGTGTTGATCGCCGTCCAGTCCGACCGCGAGTGGCGGGCGATGGCGGAGGGTGTACTGCTCCGGCCCGAGCTCGCGCACGACGAGCGGTTCGCGACCAACAGCGCCCGCATCGCGAACGTCGACGAACTCGAGTCGATCATGAGCGAGGCGCTGGCGGCCTGCAGCGCCGACGAGGCCCGTGATCGGTTGCGGTCGTCACGCATCACCGTCGCCGACGTGCGCGACCCGCTCGACGTGTGGCACCACGAACAACTCGCCGCACGCGACCGCAAGGTCGACGTCACCACCGAGACCGGCACCGCCCAGGTGTTCAAGGCCCCGTTCAACATCAGCGGCCACACCGACCAAGGCGGCCACGTCCCCGCCCTCGACGAACATCAGAAGGGGTCAGGCACCTTCTGGCGTTCGACGTCATGACATCCCCGGCCTGGTGTGCCAGAAGGTGCCTGACCCCTTCTGGTCACCCGGCGAGGCGGATGACGGCGTGGGCGAAGGGGGACGCGGTCGCCTTCTCCGACGCGATCTCGACGCCGGTGCCGATCAGCTGCTCGCCGGCCGCAGCGCGGTCAGCCAGGTCGTCCAGGTCGAGGGTGACCTCGGCGCCGCTCGGGTTGACGATCACCAGCAGCTCGTCACCGCGGACGTAGGCGAACGGATACCCGTCGTGCAGGACCCGCGTCGAGGCGTGCGGCGACAGTGACGGCTCGGTCCGACGGAGTTCGATCATCGCCCGCACGTGGTGGATCAGCGCGTCGGGGTCGTCGAGCTGGTCGCCGACGTTCGGTCGGTCCGGGTCGGGATCGATCGGGAGGTACAAAGCGTCCGGATCGGCGGTCGAGAAGCCGGCGTTGGTCGACGTGTCCCACTGCATGGGGGTCCGGCAGCCGGCGCGGTTGTACGCCTGGTTGCACACCGCTCCCTCCACGTCGGGCGCCCCGGGCAGATAGCGCATGCCGATCTCGTCGCCGTAGTACAGGCTCGGCACGGTGCCCCACGTGAACAGGAACGTGTAGGCGGGAGGCAGTTGGTCGCCGACGCGCGGCCCGGTCGACATGCGGTCGAAGTCGTGATCGGCCGACGCCAGGACCACGAGGCGATCCGGGTCGGCCCGCCGTGCCTCCTCGTACGCGTCGACGAATCGCCGGGCCGTTCCGGCACCGGCGGCGTCGAAGAAGCACGGCGCGTGATCGGTCCACGGCAACAGACCAGCTGCACCGTTGTCGAACAGCGACGCGTGCTCCTCGTGGATGACGAGGAAGAAGTCGGCGTGGAACGCGAGTGCACGACCGGTGCGCGGCTCGGAACCCTCGGGGATCAGGATCGCCTCGGGATGGGCGTCGGCGAGCCACTCACGCATCTCCCGCCACAGCGCCGTCGTCTCGACCTTGTCGGGGTCGTCCTTCACCAGCGAGAACGCCATGTCGACGCGGAACCCGGCGACACCACGTTCGATCCAGAACGACATGATGTCGCGGAGCGCCTGACGGTTCCGGAGCGGCCCGGGTGCGTCGACGGCGTCGCGCCACGGCTGGTCGTCGGGCAGGTCGGCCCACCCGAAGTTGAGCGCCGGCTGCTCGTCGTAGAAGTTCTTGAGGTAGTAGCCGGGTCGCGGCCCCGGTGACGCGACCCAGAGTGGCGTACCTGGGAGGTGGTCGGTCGCCTCGTCGATCGGCGGTGACTCGCACCAGACGTAACGGTCGCCGTCGGGGTCGGGGCCGTCGGCATGGAGTTCGCGTCGGAACCATTCGTGCTCGATCGACGTGTGGCCGGCGACGAGGTCGAGGAGCACGCGGATGCCGCGCTCCTTCGCCGCGGCGACCAACTCGACGAGGTCGTCGTTCGTGCCGTAGCGGGGCGCGACCTGGAGGTAGTCGCGGACGTCGTAGCCGGCGTCGACGAACGGTGAGTCGAAGCACGGGTTGAACCAGATGGTGTTCACGCCGAGCCAGGCGAGGTGGTCGAGTCGGTCGATCACGCCGCGGAAGTCGCCGATGCCGTCACCGTCCGAGTCGGCGAACGACTGCGGATAGATCTCGTAGATGACGGCGTCGGCGAGCCACTCGGTTCCCATCCCGCCGAGCCTAGGGGTGCCGTCGGTGAGCGCGAAGGGGTCGGATACGTTTCGTCGGGACCGACGAAACGTATCCGACCCCTACCCGAGCCAGGGTGGGCCGGTGGTTTCGCGCCAGCCCGTCGGGTTCGCGAGGACGGCGTCGACCTCGCCGCGGCCGAACGAGCCCTTCGCCGACCAGCGGCCGGCGGTCACCACGGTGATCGTCTGCACATCGGGCATCGCCCACGTCTCGGCGAAGGGCGGTGGCGGCGCGGGCATGGCCGCTGCCGCAGGGTTCGCGGTCGTCGCGACGAACCGGAACCCGGGCGGACGGGGCGGTCGTTTCACGCGCCGGCGGAGGTGACGGAACTCGCCCCGGACGATGCCGCCGATGCACTCGTCGACCTGGTCGAGCACGTCCTGCGACCCGCTGTCGCACGCGTCGCAGCCGCAATCGGGGATCGACTCGACGACCACCGCCGGCGCTC
>JAGQSS010000058.1:3952-14646 GCA_020439405.1 Ilumatobacter sp.
CGCTCGACGTCGGCCAGCCCGGCGGCGACGAGCGCCTCGACCCAGGCGTCGACGCGGGCACCGACGATCCGCCACTTCGCCGGATCGAGCAGTCGCGAGTACTCCTCGTCGAGCGGTGAACGGTCGGGGTGCGGATCGTCCCACGGTGACAGGTCGCGTCCGGTCGTCTCGAAGGCGGTCTCGACCGCCGCGAGGAGCTGTGCGAACCGATCCATCGCCCCAGCATGCTCCACCGCGACGACATGGGGTCGGATACGTTTCGTCGGTCCCCGACGAAACGTATCCGACCCCGTGCGGCGACGGTCAGCCGGCGAGGCCGGAGAGGACCTTCTGGAGGCTCTCGAGGCCGGCGGCCAACGAGTCGGTGAGGTTCTTCAGCTCGGTGTCGCCGACGTCGATCGCGATCGGCACGTCGAGCTGGACCGGGAACTCGTCCTGGATCGGCACCGTCTCGTCGATGGGGATGTCGACGACGAGGTCGATCGGCACGACGACGTCGACCGGCACGTTCACGTCGACCGGGATGCCGCCGAACGGCGTGTCGATGGTGATCGTCGTGTCGATCTCCTCGTTGATCGGGATCTCGGTCACGATCGGCACCTCGACGGTGCGGCTGATGACGACCTCGGTGTCGATCGGGATGACCTCGTCGATGTTGACGTCGAACGAGATCGTCGAGTCGCCGAACTCCTGCAGCCCGGTGATCGCCTCGTCGACGCCGGCCTCGATCTCGGGCGACAGCTCGGCGAGCTGGTCGACGAAGCCTTCGACCTGCGACGCGTAGAGCGCGGCGCCCGCCTCGACGCGGTCGAGATCGGCGCGCAGTTCGTCGACCTCGGTCGACGACGCACCGCCGGTGGCCATCAGCGCCGCCATCTCGGTGCGCGCCGCTTCGGCGTCGTTCTCGGCCGACGCGACACGGCCGAACAGCAGGCCGATCACGACGAATGCGCCCACGAGGAGCGTCGCGAGGATGCCGATCATCAGGTTGGTGCGGCGGGTCAGGTCGGCGATCGCGTCGGTGTTCGCCGCACTCGCGGCCGGAACGGGTTCGAGACCGGTCGGTGCCGGCAGTGGTGCGTCAGGGGTGTCGTGCGCGTCGGTCACGGCGTGGCTCCTTCGGGGGAGTGATCGTCGAGGGTGTGATCGTCGAGGGTGTGATCGTCGAGGGTCGGATCGTCGTGGGTGTGGTCGGGTCGGGTGCGTCGCATCGCGAGCGTGGCGAGCAGGCCGACGCCGAGCACGACGGCGGCCGCGGTGAAGGTCTCGGCGATCGCCTGTGCCGTCAGGGTCTCCTGCGCGGCGACGACGGCGTCCTCGAAGCCGGGGTCGGTGATCGGCGGGAGGTCGATCGTCGAGCGCAACTCCTCGAATCGCGAGAGTCCCCACGCCGTGAGCGCCGAGAGGCCGACGCTGAGGCCGAGCAGTCGCACGACCATCACCACCGACGCTGCCGCGCCGCGTTGGTCGGCTGGCGCCGCGTCGACGACGGCACTCGTGGTCGGGGCAACGGTCAACCCGAATCCGCCGCCGAGGAGTGCGAGCTGGATGGCGAAGATCGGATAGCTGGTGTCGGCCGTCCACGTCGCACCCATCCAGGCGTACGCAGCGGTCGACATCGCGACGCCGAGGAGCACAGGCGGCTGGTACCACCAGCGCTCGGTGATCCGACCGCCGAGGTACGAGGTGACCGCCATCGCCGCCGTCAGCGCCGACAGCGTCCAGCCCGAGTAGACCGCGGCTCGTTCGAGGTCGAGTTCGACCGAGTTGATGAACAAGGGCACGTCGACCATCGCGATGACGAGACCGGCGCCGACGACGAAGTTGACGCCGAGGGCGATCAGCAGGTTGCGGCCGCGGAAGATGCGCGGGTCGAACAACGGGTGACGTGAGTACGTCTGCTGCACGATGAACAGGCCGGCCGCGAGGGTGGCGACCGGGTACAGCCACCACAGGTCGGGACCGCTGCCGCCGGTCAGTTCGTCGAGGCCGTTCACGCTCTGGATCTCGGCGCCGCCGAGGAGCGCCAGGTTGAGGCTGACCAGCGCGATCGTGAGCAGCGCCGCGCCGACCCAGTCGACCCGTGCACCGTGTTCGGGCCGGTCCTGGCCGGCGAGCGCCCACCACGACGCCGCGAGCCCGGCCAGTGCCATCGGGATGTTGAGCCAGAACTGCCACTCCCACGACAGGAACCGCACGAGCATCGCCCCGTACAGCGGTCCCCAGACCCAACCGAGCGTCTCGATCGCGCCGAGCGTGCCGAGCGCTCGGGCGCGCTTGCCCTCGGCGTACACGTCGCCGACGACGGCGAGCGCGACCGGCACCATGGCACCGCCGCCGATCGCGGTCAGGACGCGGCCGAACAGGAACCATCCGAACGGTTCGTCGAACTGGACCGACGCCGGGATCAGGATCGTGCCGGCCAGGAACAACAGGTAGGCACCGACGAAGGTGCGGCGTCGGCCGAGCACGTCGCTGACGCGGCCGGCGATCGGCATGACGGCGACGAACGCGATCAGGTAGGCGTTGACGATCCACGCGGCGTCGTCGAGGCCGTCGGGGAGGACGAGTCCGAGATCGCCGATGATCGGACGCAGCATCGTCGACACGACGGTGAGGTCGTCGGCGGCGACGAAGACGCTGAACCCGACGACGGCGAGGATCGCACCCGGCGACGGTCGGCGGCCGGTGTCGGTGGTGGGGCGCTCGTCGACGGCGGTCACGAGTCGACCCCCGTGCGGACGTTCGCCGGTGGGCGGATCGTGAACGATTCGCCGTAGCGGTCGAGGTCGAGCACCCACTGCGAATCGGCGCCGTCGATCGTCGTCGAGAACTCCAGGTGCGTCACGAGGTGCGTGCCCGGGTGGATCCACAGATCGACCGGGACGTCCTGGCCGTCGACGAGGCCGACGGTGATGTTCTCGACCTCGCTCGCCGGAGCGACGCCGCGGACGTGATAGCGCTCGCCGCCCCGGTCGTCGATCCCGACGAGCTCGACGTCACGGAGGTTCGCGAGGAGCGGTTGCCAGCCGTCCTCGGGGTCGAAGAAGCGGGACGGGTCGATGTCGAAGCCCGGGGGCAACGTCTCGAAGTCGCCGGTCACCGGGTTGGAGATCCAGACCTCGTCGTCGATCGCGACCGCGGCGATCTCGGTGGTCAGGTTGCCGTCGACGGTGACGGTCAGCTGGGCGCGGGCCTGGTTCGGGACGGTGAACTGCCCGATGAGCGAGTCGAGTGCCAGCGACTCGAACTCGTCGATGTAGATCGGGGCACCGTCGCGATCGAGCCGGAACTCGACGCTGGTCACCTCACCCATCGCCTCGGCGGCGGCCGCCACCACCTCGTCGACGTCGGCGTCGGGGTCGGCCACGGCACCGTCGTCGAGATCGACGACCTCGGCGTCACCCGAGCCGCCGTCGTCGGCGTCGGCGAACACGGCGGGTTCGGTCGAGCGGAACGCGAACGCGACGACCGCGACCAGTGCGGTCGCGGCGGCCACGAGCATCAGCTCGGCGAACAACACCGGCCCATCGGGCCGGCGGCGGGTGGTCATCGGTGGGTCCTCCTGCGCTGCGCCCGCCCTTCGAGCGCAGAACAAGGGTGCAACCGGGTGCCCCGTGTCGGTATTCCGTGCCGCCGCTCCATCACCCGAGCATGCCCGATGTCCGGACGCCTGAACCGTCGGGAAAGGATGTGGTCAGGGAACGGATGTGGTCAGACCAGGTCCGTTCCAGCGATGCCGGACGCGCGAGTCCGTCGGGAACGGACCTGGTCTGACCACATCCGTTCCTTAGCGGGCCATGGCGTAGAACTCGTCGTTGGGGCGGATGCCGGCGAAGTTGGCGTAGCGGTTCGACAGGGCGAACAACGAGGTGATGGCGCCGATGTCCCAGATCTCGTCGTCGGTGAAGCCCTTCGAGCGCATGTCGGCGAGATCGTCGTCGGTGATGTCGGCCGAGTCGTTCGCGACGAGCAGTGCGAACTCGACGATGTGCCGCTGGCGTTCGGTGAGGTCGGCCTTGACCGGGTTGGTCGCGACCTGATCGGCGAGCAGCGGGTTCTTGGCGCGGATGCGCAGGATCGCACCGTGCGCCACCACGCAGTACAGGCACTGGTTCTCGGCCGACGTCGCGACGACGATCAGCTCCCGCTCGGCCTTCGACAGCCCCTCGTCGCTCTCCATGAGCGCGTCGTGGAACGCGAAGAAGGCGCGGAACTCGGCCGGTCGACGAGCGAACGCGAGGAACACGTTCGGGACGAAGCCGGCCTTCTCCTGGACACCGAGGATGGTCGTGCGGATGTCGTCGGGCAGATCGTCGAGGTCGGGGACGTCGAAGCGGGAGATCGGGAACTCGCTCATGCCCCGAGCTTCGCGCCGGTCAGGCGTCGGCGGTGCGTCGGAGCACGGTCCAGAACCCGGTGCCGGCCTTGGCCGTGACGCCGCTCCACGCGCCCGGGAGCGCCGTGGCGACGTCGTCGGGCGGCAGGTGGATCGGGGTCTGGTCGCCGAGCGTGTTCACCCACACGACGTGGCCGTGCGGCCGGAGGATCCGGTCGACCTCGCGGGGGAACAGGATCATGTTGATCATCAGGACCACGTCGGCGCAGTCATCGGTCAGCGGGAGCTGCGACGAGTCGGCCTGCACCCGCAGCGACCGGTCGGGCGCGTGGGCGAGCATCCGGAACGACAGATCGAGCGACACGTGCTCGCGCACGCGTCCGTCGAGCGCTCGACAGCCGGCACCGGTGCCCGAACCGAGCTCGACCCAACGACCGTCGGTCGGGACGCCGCCCCGGTCGATGGCGTCGAGCAGCGGAGCCGCCTTGAGCGGATCGACGTGGTCGGTGCTCCACGACGGGGCGAGTTCGTCGAAGGTACGAGCGACCCGGGTCGCGTCGTCGTCGGTCCACGGCTCACCGAAGGCGACCGCTCGGGTGAGGACGCGCATCGGGTGGTCGGGTCCGGCGAACGGTTGCGGGCGGCGGTAGTCGGGGTGCCGTGGGAGTGCGACCAGACCGGCGACCGTCATGTCACCAGTTTGCCGCAACGTCGGTGTCAGGACGGGTTCGTGGGGCGGCCGACGATCGCGAACGTCGTCGCGGCCGCTGCGCCGACGTTGAGCGAGTCGACGTCGGCGTGGATGGGGAGCCGCACCCGACGGGTCGCGGCGTCGATCGTGGCGCGCCCCAGCCCGGGTCCCTCGGCACCGAGTGCGACGGCCAGACGTTCGGGCACCGGGACGGTCCAGATGTCGACGGCGTCGTCGGCCGGGGTCATCGCCCACGTCTCGAAGCCCGCCGCGTGGAGACGGTCGAACGCGTTCGACGGCCAGTCGGCCGCGTCGACCCGACACGACGGCAGGAACAGGATCTCGCCCATGCTGACCCGGACGGTCCGCCGCGTGTACGGGTCGATGCAGGTGGGGTCGAGCACCAGCGCCTCGACACCGAGCGCACGGGCGCTGCGCGCGATCGCACCGAGGTTCTCCGGGTCGTTGAGTCCTTCGAGCACGGCGACCCGACGATGACGCGCGACGACGTCATCGAGGGACGGGTGCGGTAACCGGTCGGCGGCGGCGATCGCACCCCGGTGGAGGTCGAAGCCGACGATGTCGCGCAGGAGTGCCTTGTCGACGACGTACACCGGCGCCGTGAGCGGGTCGAGGAGCGGCGCGAGGCGCCGGTACTTCTGCTCCGAGACGAGCACGCTGCGGATCGGGTGTGCGGATGCGAGCAATCGCTCGATCGAGGTGGGGCCTTCGGCGATGAAGAACTCGTCGCCCTCGATGCGGCGGCGGGCCGCCGCATCGCGCAGCTCGCGGTAGTCGGCGAGGCGCGGGTCGTGCGCGTCGGCGATCCGTTCCATCGGCCCTAGTGTGGCGGACGGCTGGACGAACTGACGTTCGTTCGGTACGATCGAACACGTGTTCTATCAAGGGTCGCTCTTCGGGACGCTGGCGCCCGAGTTCGACGCCTCGTTCGCCGAGGCGCAGCGGCTCCCGCTCGACCACACGACGTGGGTCGAACTCGTCCCCGGTTGGCTCCGCGGCGCCGATGAGGTGTTCGACGAGCTCACGACGACCCTGCCGTTCCGTCAGCGGACGGGGGTGCGGATGTACGGCTCGATCGTTGCGGAGCCCCGGCTCACCGCGTGGTGGCGGGTCGAGCACGGCACGCCCGAACCGTTGCCGTTGCTGCACGACATCCGGCTCCTGCTCGCCGAGCGGTACGCCGAGCCGTTCGACTCGATCGGGTTCAACCTGTACCGCGACGGCAACGACTCGGTGGCATGGCACGGCGATCGCCACCGTCACGTGGTCAACAATCCGGTCATCGCGATCCTGAGCGTCGGTGCGCCGCGGCCGCTGCGGCTGCGGCCGCGTGGCGGCGGTCAATCACTGAGCTGGAGCCTCGGCAACGGCGACCTGTTCGTCATGGGTGGCGCCTGCCAGCACACCTGGGAACACACCGTCCCCAAGGTCCGCCTCACCACCGGCCCCCGACTCAGCATCACCTTCCGCTCCGCCTGACGTAGGGGTGACCAGATGGGGTCAGGCACCTTCTGGCGGTCGGCCGGTGCAGACCTGGACGTCCAGTGCCAGAAGGTGCCTGACCCCATCTGGTTCCGACCCCTTAGTGGCCGAGGGCGCTGAGGGCGGCGACGGCGGCGCCGCGGCAGCCGGCCATGTCGAGGTCGGTGACCTCGAGCACCTCGGCGACGTCGCGCTGTTCGTCGCGCAGCTTCGTGTGCTCGCGCACCTGATCGAGGAACCAGTCGCGGAAGTGCGGTGCCGCCTCGAGCACCCCGCCGCCGAGGAAGTAGACGTCGGGGTCGATCACGTTCGACACGATCGTGAACAGTCGCCCGATCGCCATCGCCTGCTGCTCGAAGATCTTCAGCGCCATCTCGTCGCCGCGCTCGCCGAACCCGCGCACGGCCTTCGAACCGTCGGCGACGTCGACCTGGTGCAACTCGTGGTCGGGGTACTGCGTGAGCCAGTACGGCAACAGGCTCTTGCGGATCCCGGTGAGCGAGGCGAAGCTCTCGGCGTCGCCGGCGAAGCCGCAGTTGCACACCGGCACCGGCTGCCCCTCGCGCAGGATCCCGTCGGTCGGCACCTGGACGTGTCCCAGCTCGCCCGCCATGCCGGCGGCGCCCTTGATCATGTGGCCCTCGTGGATCACGCCGCCGCCGAGCCCGGTGCCGACGATCGCGGCGACCGACGACCGGTCGCCCGCGACGGCGCCGAAGTGACGGTGGTGCGCGTACAACGCCGCGGCGTTCGTGTCGTTCGAGTAGACGACCGGCAGGCCGAGGATTTTCTCGAGCGCGGTGCGGAAGTCGAACCCCCACCAGTCGCGGTGCGCGAAGTTCGTGGCGCCTCTCGACGACAGCACGCCGACGGCCGACGCCGGGCCGGGGCTGTCGAACCCGACGCCGAGCACCTGCGACCGTTCGATGCCGGCGGTCGTGAGCGCCATCTCGAACGCCTCACGGAGCGCGTCGAGGGCGGCGCCTGGTCCGTCGGTGACCCGGCTGGGCAACTCGATCAGCTCGTCGATCAGGTACTCGCCCGACCGGTCCATCACGGTGAACTTGTTGGCGGTGCCCCCGTTGTCGAGGCCGACGATGTAGTCGGCGCTCATCGGGCGCGGGTGGGGAGGGTAGCGGGAAACGACATCGGCTCGGATGATACGACACCCGTCCTCGACCCGTCGGAGGTGCGTCAGACCGCCGGCGTCGGCGTCGAGCGGATCGGGCGCACGGTCGCCCACACGCACACGAGCGCCGCGCATCCCATCGCCACCGCCAACGTCCAGTTCGTCCCCCACCGGTCGGCGAGCGGACCGGCGGCGCTGATCGCGACGACCCCGGTGACGTTCTGGGTGCCGGCGGCGACGGTCATCGCCGCGGCTCGGCCGGCGTGCGGGAGTCGTTGTCCGGCGACCTGATTGGTCGGCACCGCGATCACGTCGACCATGCCGGAGATCCCGTACGCGGCGAACGCGGCGATCGGCCACGCTGCGAAGGTGAACAACACCCCGGCGGCGATCGCCGCCACGATGCCGCGCCACGCCGTGGCCCTCAGGAGTTGCTCGTGGGTCCCGTCCGACGGCACGAGGACGAGTGCGATCAGCGAGCCGACGGCGATCGTCGCGGCCAGGGCACCGATCCACGTCTCGGCGATCCCGACGTCGTCGGCGAACGGGACGACGAGCGTTTCCGGGAGGACCGAGAACATGTTCGTCGCGGCGAACAACGTGAGGGCCCGGCCGCAGACCGGGTCGGCTCGCCACACGGCGAGGCCGGTGCGGACCCCGGCCCAACCGACCTGACTCGAGGCGTTCCGGCTCCCTGCCGGTGTGTGGAGGAGGGTGGCGACGAACGCCGCCGACACCAGGAAGGTGATCGCGTTGAGTGCCAATGCGGGGCGAGCGCCCGCCATCGCGACGAGCACGCCACCGGCCGCGTAGCCGGCGAGGACCTCGACCTGCGACAGCACGCCGAACATCGCGATCGACTTGGGATACTCGTCGTCGTCGCACACGTCGACCAGCGCTGCGGCGCGTGCGCCGGCGAACGGCGGGACGCACAGTCCGGCCGCGAACGCGGCGATCAACAGCACGGGCACCGACGTCGTGAAGGCCATCAGGAAGAACAGCACCGCCCGGGCGAGGTCGGACGTGATCATCACCGTGGTCCGGCCGTAGCGGTCGGCCAGGGTCGCGAGGAGTTGGCCGGGACCGATCCAGGGGAGCAGCGCGACGACGGTGACCGCGGCGGCCCACGCCGCCGACTCGGAGCGGTCGTAGACGACGACCGTCAGCGCGAGTCGTCCGGCCCAGTCGCCCAGGCCCGACACCAGGTGGGCGAGCGCGAGCGATCGGACAGCACGGTTGTGGAGAGGAGCGACGAGACGTCGCAGACGATCGAACATTGGCCACGCACCGTGCGCTCCGCCTCACTCAGCGCACACCCGCACGATAGCGGACCAGCGGTCGGGTCGTGACCGGCCTCGGTCGCCGCCGGTGTCAGCGTGCGAACACCATCGAGTCGTCGGCGAACGCCTTGAACTCGAGGGCGTTGCCGGCCGGATCGAGGACGAACATCGTCGACTGCTCGCCCGCCTCACCCGCGAACCGGGTATGCGGTTCGATCACGAACTCGACGCCGGCAGCGATCATCCGATCGGCGAGCGACCGCCAGTCGGCCGGCGTCAACAGGAGGCCGAAATGGGGGACCGGTACGTCGTCGCCGTCGACCGGATTCGTCACCCGGCGCGACGGCCCGTCGGTCAGATGGGCGACGATCTGGTGGCCGTAGAGATCGAAGTCGACCCAGTGGTCGGCGCTGCGGCCCTCCGGACAACCGAGCACCTCGCCGTAGAAGCCGCGTGCCGCATCGAGGTCGTCGACGGGGAAGGCGAGGTGGAAACGAGGGCGCTCGGACATCGGCGCCAGCGTACGCCGGGCCGTCTCAGCGCGGCATCGGAATCGCGTACGTGCCCTGTGCGGTCGACGTGACGCGGCCGGGCTCGCCGTCGACCCAGAGATGGCATGTGCCGACCACGCTGCGGCGACTCGCCGCCTCGAGGGTCGCCCGACAGATCATCGTCGTCCCGATCGCCGGTCGGAGGAAACGGATCGAGAGCTCGGACGTCAACGCCATCGGCTCGATCCGGTCGAGGGTCGCGAACGTGAGGAACCACAGCGCGCCGTCGGCGATCTTGAACTGTGTCGGCCCCGACACGTACCCGCCGGGGCGCAGGTCGTCGTCGGGATCGACCGTCCACTCCGTCAGCACGTAGCCGTCGCCGATCTCGGTGCACAGATTGCGCATGTCGGCGTACTGCGCCGCCACCGCCTCGTTGATCGCCTCCGGCGTCACGTTCCCCACCCGCCGCACGCTAGGGCACGTCAGGGGGTCGGAGACGTTTCGTCGGGACCGACGAAACGTCTCCGACCCCGTCGTGGTAGGACAATGGGCGTGGAACACGTGGTGATCGTGGGGGCGTCGCTGGCAGGGTTGCGGGCGGCCGAGTCGTTGCGGGGTGCCGAGTTCGCCGGTCGCATCACGATGATCGGCGACGAGCCGCACCACCCGTACGACCGGCCGCCGTTGTCGAAGCGGCTCTTGAGCGGCGAGTGGGACGAAGACCGGATCGCCCTCCGCAAGCCCGACCAGATCGATTCGCTCGACCTCACCTGGCGCACCGGGGTCCGTGCGATCGGGCTCGACGTCGACGAACGGCGCGTGTTGCTCGGCGACGGCACCCACGCCGACGCCGACGGCATCGTGCTCGCCACCGGAGCGACGCCACGCCACCTGCCCGGCCAGGAGACCCACGAGTCGGCCCACGTGCTGCGCACGATCGACGACGCGCTCCGACTCCGTGGTGAGATCCACGATGGCGGCAAGCGCGTGGCCGTGATCGGTGCCGGCTTCGTCGGGCTCGAGGTCGCTGCCACCGCACGCAAGCTCGGCAACGAGGTCGTCGTGCTCGAAGGTACGCCGGCACCGCTGATGCGCGGCCTCGGCGCCGAGATGGGCGAGGCGGTCGCCGCCGTACACGCCGACCACGGCGTCGACATCCGGTGTGGCACCGGCGTCGCCGGGTTCGGGCCCCGTCACGTCGAACTCGCCGACGGCACGACGGTCGACGCCGACGTGCTCGTGATCGGCATCGGCGTTT
>JAGQSS010000590.1 GCA_020439405.1 Ilumatobacter sp.
GGGTTCCACTTCGGCGAGACGACCGAGCAGGTCGGCCACCGGTACGAGGTCAAGCCGGCCGATCTCCCGGCCGGCGAGTACACGTCGATCACGGGCAACACGGCGCTCGCCTGGGGCCTCGTCGCCGCCGGCCAACTCGCCAAGCTGCCCGTCACGCTCGGCTCCTACCCGATCACCCCGGCCTCCGACATCCTCCACGAGTTGTCGAAGCACAAGCACTTCGGCATCCGCACCCTGCAGGCCGAAGACGAGATCGCCGCCGTCGGCATGGCGCTCGGTGCGGCGTTCGCCGGGCACCTCGGCGTGACCACCACGTCGGGCCCCGGTGTCGCGCTCAAGAGCGAGACGATCTCGCTCGCCGTCGCGATCGAACTGCCGCTCCTGATCATCGACATCCAGCGCGGTGGCCCCTCGACCGGTCTCCCGACCAAGACCGAGGCGGCCGACCTCAACCTGGCGATGTACGGCCGGCACGGCGAGGCGCCGTTGCCGATCGTCGCGAGCTACAGCCCGGCGCAGTGCTTCCACGCGGCGATCGAGGCGGCCCGTATCGCGTTGAAGTACCGCACCCCGGTGATCCTGCTCTCCGACGGCTACCTGGCGAACGGTTCCGAACCGTGGCTGCTCCCCGACGTCGACTCGCTGCCCGACATCTCGGTGTCGTTCCAGACCGAGTTCAACGGCACCGACGACGAGGGCAACCCGGTGTACCTGCCGTACCTGCGCGACGAGGACACGCTCGCCCGTCCGTGGGCGATCCCCGGCACCCCCGGCCTCATGCACCGCGTCGGCGGGCTCGAGAAGGCCGACAAGACCGGCAACGTGAACTACACCCCGCAGAACCACCAACTGATGGGCGACCTGCGCCAGGCCAAGATCGACCGGATCGCCGCCGACTACGCCCCGACCGAGGTGCGTGGCGACGCCGACGCCGACATCTGCCTGCTCACGTGGGGTTCCACCTACGCCGCCGTGCACGCCGCCTGGCAGCGCCAGCGCCGTGCCGGCCACAAGCTCGCCTGGATCCATCTCGACCACGTCAACCCGTTGCCGAACGACCTCGGCGACCTGTTGCGTGGCTTCCCGAAGATCCTCGTGCCCGAACTCAACAAGGGCCAGCTGTGCAACCGTATCCGTGGCACGTACCTGGTCGACGCACGGTCGGTGAGCAAGATGTCCGGCCTGCCGTTCCGGACCAAAGAAATCGAAGACGCGATCGAGGAGGCCCGCTCATGACGGAGACCGCTGTCCCCCTGACCACCAAGAAGGACTGGTCGTCCGACCAGGAGGTGCGGTGGTGCCCCGGCTGCGGCGACTACTCCATCCTCGCCGCCATGCAGCTGGCGATGCCCGGCATGGGCATCCGCCGAGAGGACACGGTGGTCATCTCCGGCATCGGGTGCGCCGCCCGGTTTCCGTATTACATGGACACCTACGGCGTGCACTCGATTCACGGGCGGGCGCCCGCCATGGCCACCGGTCTGGCCCTGGCCCGCCCCGACCTGTCGGTGTTTGTGGTCGGCGGCGACGGCGACC
>JAGQSS010000591.1 GCA_020439405.1 Ilumatobacter sp.
CGATGCCACGGTGGTCGTCGCACCGGTCGACGATCTGTCGGCGCCGTACACCGACCAGGCGCGCACGATGGCGGGCGAAGGGACCGACATCGAACGGCTCGGTCGGCTCGCCCAGACGATGCGGTTCGACTGGTTGCTCGACTCGGGTGCCGCCGGTGCCGGGCAGCAGGTCGCCCTGATCGACCTGTTCATCACCGACAGCCGGCGCGGCACCGAGGAACAGTTCGTCACGGCGTTCGCGCTCCTGGCACGTTCGCTCGGGTACGAGACGCGCATCGCCGCAGGGTTCGTCGTGCCGCCGGACGAGCTGGCGTCGCTGTTCACGATCCGCACCGATCACGCGGCCGTCTGGCCCGAGGTCCTGCTCGACGACGGGCGGTGGCTGCCGTTCGACCCGGTCCCCGAGACGGAGACGACCGACAGCGCGCCGCTCCAACCGCCGCCGGAGGCACAGACGCCGGCTGCCGCGCAGCCGCCGGCGCCACCGCCCGCCGAGACCGACGAGACCCTCGACGACGAGACGCTCGACGACACGACCGCAGACGACGGGTGGGGGTCGTGGGTGACGTGGGTGCGACGGGTCGCCACGGTGTCGGCCATCGTGCTGTTGCCGATCGCCGCGGTGGTCGGCGCCGTGCTGTTCGTGAAGTGGCGGCGGCGACGCGACCGGCTGCGGTCGTCCGATCCGCGGCTCCGGGTGCGTGGTGCCTGGGCGAACGTGACCGACTCGTTGGTCGACGCAGGCTTGACGATCAGCCCGGCGTGGACCGACGACCGGATCGCCGATCAGTCGGCGTCGGTGGTGGTCGGGGTGCCGCACGAGACGCGGCGGTTGGCGGCGATGTCGTCGGCGGTGACGTTCGGGACGCGCCCGCCCGACGAACAGCGGCGCCTCGCCGACGACGCCATGTCGACGGCGCGCGTGATCGACGAGGCGATCCGACGTTCGCGCACGAGGTGGCAACGCCTCCGCTGGCGCCTGAGCCTCCGCTCCCTCCGCCGCCCCACCCGCAGCCCCGTCACGTAACCGGGTCAGGTGTCGTACGGAACGGCAACGAAGCCGAACGGGTCGGGTGTCGTACGGAACGGCGACGGAGTCGACGTTTCGGCAGATCACCCGACCCGGATCGCGCACCAGGAGAACCGGAGTCGGGTGATCTCCGAAAACGTCTCGGCTGCGCCTCCCCGTTCCCTGCGACACCCGACCCGGTTCCCTGCTGCGCCTCCCCGTTCCCTGCGACACCCGACCCAGCCGGGGCGGGGTCAGGCGGTGCCGAGGAGTTCGTCTTTGAGGTCGCGCTTGACGAACTTGCCGTTGGCGTTGCGGGGGAGCGGTTCGTCTCGGAACCACACCTGCGACGGGATCTTGAACTTGGCGAGCCGGTCGGCGAGGAACTCGTTCAGCTCCTCCTCGTTCAGCGATTGTCCGGGCGACACCACGACCGCCGCGACGACGACCTCACCGAGCCGGTCGTCGGGCTTGCCGAACACGGCGGCCTCGGCGACGGCCGGGTGCTCGTAGATGGCGGCCTCG
>JAGQSS010000592.1 GCA_020439405.1 Ilumatobacter sp.
GCCGACTCGATGGGCATCAGCGTCTCGTTCATGGCCAAGCCCACGACGGCCGACACCGGCAGCAGCAGCCACATCCATCTGTCGGTGTGGGCGGGCGAGACCAACGTCTTCGGCGACGACACCGCCGACACCTTCCGGCATTTCCTCGCCGGCTGGATGCGATACGTCGACGACCTCATGGTCTGCTACGCGCCGACGATCAACTCGTACAAGCGATACGTCGACGGGTCGTGGGCACCGACGAGGGTCGCCTGGTCGTCCGATAACCGAACCGCCAGCTTTCGCGTGGTCGGGTCGGGTCCGTCACGACGGATCGAGTGCCGCCTGCCCGGCGCCGACTGCAACCCGTACCTGGCGTACGCCGGGGCGCTCGCCGCCGGCATCGCGGGGATCGAGCAGCGGCTCGATCTGCCCGACGAGTTCCGTGGCGACGTGTACGCCGCCGCCGATCTGCCGCGGGTGCCGCGCACGTTGGAGCACGCCACCGAGCTGTTCGACCGGAGCGAGCTGGCACGCGCCGCGTTCGGCGACGACGTCGTCGACCACTACGCCCACTTCCACCGTGCCGAGGTCGACGCGTTCCACACCGCCGTCAGCGACTGGGAACGCCGCCGCTACTTCGAGCGGATCTGAGCGGTCAGCCGGCCCAGCCGGCCACTCGGAGGGCACCGGGGACGAGTTCGAGCCGCACCGGGAGCGGGCCCAGTCGTTCGCCGTCGGCCCACAGGTCGATGTCGGCGCCGTCGATCTCGACCACCGTCCCGCTGCCGACCGACACCTCCGGCCGATCGACGTGTCGCCCCGAGAAGACCGTCGGGAACACCCGGAGAAACCGCAGGCGGGACACGGCGTCGATGTCGACCACCTGGAACCGTCCGTCGTCCGGTCGGGCCCCGGGACAGATCCGCATCCCTCCCCCGAAGTACGCGGTGTTACCGATCGCGAGCAGCATCGTGGATCCGGTGCCGACACGCTCGCCGTCGACGGTGACCGTGACCGCGTACGGCCGCAGCCGCGGGAGCTGCAGCAGCGTCGCCAGTGTGTAGCGATGCTGGCCACGCGGCCACCGCAGGCCGTTGGCGCGAGCGGTGACGTCGCCGCTGAAGCCGAGCGTTGCGACCGATGCCACCCAGCCGTGGCCCGTCCGGATCGCGTCGACCGGTGAGGCATTGGCCAGTGCCCGCCCGACCTGGGCCTCGACGTCGCCGTCGAGCAGTCCGAGCGCCCGTGCGAAGTCGTTCCCCGTGCCGGCCGGCACGACACCGAGCACGACACCCGTCTCGGCGACGGCGTTCACGGCGATGTTGACCACCCCGTCGCCGCCGACCGCGATCAGGCGTTCGGCTCCGTCGGAAACGCACCGTCGTGCTGCGTCCTGTGCCGCCTCCAGCGTCGGGGGACGGTGCACCTCTGCATCGACGCCGAGCCGGGCGAGGAGGTCGGCGACCTCGCCCAACTGCTCCTGCCCGTGCGGGGCGGACGCGTTGCCGATCACGTGGACGCCGGTCATCGGTCGCAGGGTAGGCGG
>JAGQSS010000593.1 GCA_020439405.1 Ilumatobacter sp.
TGCGTCTTGTCGGTGAGGTCGCGGAGCGGGTCGCCAATCTTGCGCCGGAAGATCCAGATCGACGACACCAACACCAGCCCGAGCACCATCGCAGCGGCGATGCTCGCGTCGATCGTGAACCGGCGGGCGTTACTCAGCGCCGAGTCGGTCGAGTAGACCACCCGGACCTCGCCGAGCCGAATGCCCTCACTGATGACCGGACGCCGCACCTCCCGGAGGACCGACGTCCGCGCGAGTGCGTCGGCGACGGCACCGCTGTCGAAGACGTCGAGACCGTCGACGGCGGCCGACACGTCCGGATCGTCCCGGTCGACGAATCGGGTCATCGCCTGTTGCTCGTTGTCGAGGAACACCACGTGCACCGTGGCCGGATCCTCGACGGCCTGGCGGACGAGCGTCTCGAGGGTGAGGAAGTCGCGGGAGAAGATCGGCTCGGGACTCACCGACGCGAGGAAACGGGCCTGCGACGCCGATCGCTCGTCGAGCATCCCGGTCTCGTGGCTGTAGTTCCGTCGACCGATCGCTGCGACCGCGGTCGCCATCACCACCACGAGCAGGACGGAGAGCAGTGCGAACGCACGCGCACCGACGCTCTGTCGCGCTGGCAGGCGCGGCGAGTCCACCGTCGAGATGCGATCAGTTCGTTGCATCCCACGACCGGAGTTGGAGTCGGACGACGAGGCGGTCGAGCGGCTCGTAGTCGGGCGGCGGGACGAACCCGGCCGCATTCGCGTTCCCGAGCGCCGGATGTTCGGAACCGATCGCCAGGAGCGCTCGGGTCACCTCATCGGCGAGCGTGTCGTCGGTCCCGGCCAACGCGGCGATCGGCCACTCGGGGTAGAGCCGGGTCGTGTGGGTGAACGGATAGTCGCCGTCGTGCGGATCGAGCACCCGCAGTTCGTCAGTCGACGTCAGCGTGCCCTCCGCGACCATCCGTTCGAGCTGACCGGTGCGCACGAAGCCGGCGTCGACGTCGCCGTTGAGGACGGCCAGGACGATGTTGTCCTGCGACGGTGTCTCGGTGAACGAGCCGAACTCCGTGGTGTCGATGCCCGCCTCGCGCAGATGCATGATCTGGAAGTTGCAGCCTGCGGCGGCTGTGTCGAACGCCACGCACGTCACGTCGGCACCGCGAAGATCGTCGAGGGTCTCGATCTCCGAGTCGGCCCGGACGATGATCAGCCCGCCGAACTCGGGACCGGTTCCGGTCCGGTCGATGGTCGCGAGGAACTCGGTGTCGTACAGGCGCCGCAACTGGACCGAGGCGAGCGGGTTGGACAGCACGAAGTCGACGTCACCGGCCGCGACGGCGTCGAACTGCTCGTCCTGGCCGAGCGGGACGAGTTCGAACGAGTGTCCGACCTCGTCCTGCAGGTACTCGACGATCGGTCCGTACTGCGAGTTCGCAGCGACGGCGCTGCGGATCGCGAGCACTCCCACCTTGACGGCGTCGTCGTCACCGGCTGCATCGACGACCGGGCGAGCGGTCGTGTCGGGAGTCGCCTCGGCCCGCTCGTCGGCCGCCGA
>JAGQSS010000594.1 GCA_020439405.1 Ilumatobacter sp.
TCGGAGTAGCCGCCCTTCATGAGGTGCGGCACGCCGCAGGCGAACTCGATGTTCTCGAGCCCGCGGGCGACCTCGCCCATCGCGTCGGACAGCACCTTGCCGTGCTCGGCGGTGAGCAGGGTCGCGATCTCCTTGCGGTTGGCGTCGACCAACTCGCGCATCCGGAACATGACCTCGGCCCGCTTCGACAGACTCGTCGCCCGCCACATCGGTGCGGCGGCCTTCGCGGCGGCGACCGCAGCGTCGACCTCGTCGACCGACGCCAGCGCGACCGTGCCCGACTGCTCACCCTTGGCCGGGTTGAACACCGGTGCGGTGCGTCCCGACGTGGACGCCACCACCTTGCCGTCGATCCAGTGCTGAATGTCGTTCATACAGCAACGCTACAACCGGTTCATCAGGGGTCGGATACGTTTCGGCTGTACCGACGAAACGTATCCGACCCCTTCTGGCAGCATGGTCCCGATGCGGTTGAGTCGGGATCAGATCGTCTCGTATCGGGTTCGGGTGAACGGGCTCGACCGACGAGCCGCGCTCGACGACGCCGCGCTCAGCGCCGCGACGCATGTGGGCGTGCAGGACTCGATGCCACGGGCAGCGGTGCTGTCGCTCCACGCCCGGCTCGATGGGGTCTCCGCCGAGGTCCTCGACGACGCGCGACTCGAGCAGGTCTGGGGCCCCCGCTTCAGCGCTTTCGTCGTCGCGGCCGGTGACCGGGCCCCGTTCACGCTCGGGCGGATGCCGCGGCGTGGAGCCGGCCGGGACCGGGCGATCCGCATGGCTCAGGAGCTCCGGACGTTCCTCGACGGTCGGACGATGACCTACGCCGAGGCCGGCAACGAGATGGGCGTCAACCCGAACGCCCTCCGCTACGGCACCACGACCGGCACGATCGTGATCCGGTGGGAGGGCTCGGGGCGTCCGACGGTCACCAGCGTCGACGCGCCCGCTGTCGACGAGGAGGACGCACGGCTCGAACTCGCACGCCGGTTCCTGCACGTGTTCGGACCGGCGACGGTCGACGACTTCTCGCAGTGGGCCGGGGTCAAGCCCGCCGAGGCACGCATCACGTTCGACGCCTTGGCGACCGAGGTCGTCACGGTCGAGACGCCGATCGGCGACGCGCTGGTGCTCGCGATCGACGAGGCCGCGATCGCCGCACCACCCGCCCCGATCGAGGGCGTCCGCCTGCTCCCGAGCGGCGACGCGTTGTACCTGCTGTGGGGCACCCAACGTGGCCTGTTCGTCGGGGACGAAGTGCGGCGCAACGAGTTGTGGACGTCGCGTGTCTGGCCGGGAGCGCTCCTGCTCGACGGTGAGTTCGCCGGCACCTGGAGCCGCCGCGGCACCAACGTGGCGGTCGACCCCTGGCGCAGCCTCACGCCCGCTGAGCAGTCAGCCGTCGACGCCGAGATCACCAACCTCCCGCTGCCCTAGCCAGATGGGGTCAGGGTCGTTTCAGGGGGTGGCTGCAATTTGGTGGGTTCCACCGGTTGGTGTGCGTGACGGGCGATGAT
>JAGQSS010000595.1 GCA_020439405.1 Ilumatobacter sp.
GACCACGCCTGACCCGACCACGCCTGACCCGACCACGCCTGACCCGACCACGCCTGACCCGACCACGCCTGACCGGTCCACGACACGCCCTCGCTGACGAGGTCGATGGCCACGAGGGCCGACGGGACGCCGGCACCGGTCTGCTCGGGCGTGCCGACCTGGGTCGACGCCGAGATCAGCGTGTCGCGAACCTGGTCGTTCGTCAGATCGGGGTTGGCCTCGAGCACGAGCGCCGCGAGCGCGGCAGCGGCCGCCGCCGACTGCGACGTGCCGGTGCCCTTGAACCGGAACTCGTCGACGTAGCCCTCGGGGTGCTCGGTGTCGGCGTACGAACCGGGCACACGGAGGCTCTGGATGCTCTTGCCGGGGACGGCGATGTCCGGGTTGCGGAGGCCGTCACCCATCGAGCTGAAGTCGGTGACCTCGAAGCCGAAGTCGGTCGCCTCGACCGCCGCGACGGCGATCGACGAGCGGCTCGACGCCGGGGCGGTGAGACCGACGCCGCCGTCGTTGCCGGCGGCGGTGATCACGACGAGGCCGGCATCCCATGCCCGCTCGACGGCGTCGAGCAGCATCTGCTCGGTGGTGGGATCGGTCGTCGGCGCGTTGAACGCGAGCGACAGGACGCCGATGTCGTACTGATCGGCGTTCGCCACGACCCAGTCGATGCCCTTGATCAGATCGAGCGGCATGACCGATCCGTCACGACCGGCGACCTTGACCGACACGATGCCAGCGCCCGGTGCGAGGCCGCTGATGCCGTTGGCAGGATCGTCGGCGGCGACGATGCCGGCGAGGTGGGTGCCGTGTCCGTAGGTGTCGATCCCGGCGGTGGTCGCATCGGCGGCCTCGTCGGTGAAGTCGACAGCGACGACGACCTGGTCGGCGAGCGCCTCGACCGGGGCGACGCCCGTGTCGACCATGGCGATATTGACGCCGGCACCCGTGATGCCGTTGCTCCACGCCGCGGGGACGTCGAGCTGCGCCGCGAGCGCCGACAACGAGCCGGGCGCGACCTCGCTCTGGACCGGTGCGGGACCGTCGTCGAGGTGATCGACGGCGACGACACCGCCGGTGATCATCGCGGCCGACGCGGCGAGCGCGAGCCACGCGCCACGAGGCGTGCGACGGCGACGCGGCGACGGCTGGTCACCCCCTCGCGCGAGCGCGGGGAACTCCTCGAGGAGTTCCGGATGAACGACGGGGCGGTCGACGGTCGAAATCATGATGCACCAATCCAGCGAGAACCGATAGATGCGCCATGTATCGGAGAAATCCCGGCCGATCTCGACCCTCCGTGGCCTGAGTTGACGAAGGTTTGAGGTTTACTCACGTCGAGCGCGCAGCAGACGGGTGTGATCCCACGCTGGGCAGTCGCTCCCCGGCGTCGGATCCGGTGGAATCCGAGGGCCGGATCGTTAGCGTGACGACACCGGCTTCCCCTCCCCACGATCCACCGTGAGGAGGAACTCATGATCACCCTCTGCTGGGGAGCGAAGGGTGGGAGCGGCGTCA
>JAGQSS010000596.1 GCA_020439405.1 Ilumatobacter sp.
GAATCGGTCTCGCCGGGGGCCGGCTTCTCGACGAAGCGTCGGACGTGTCCGTCGGCCTCGGTCTCGACGACACCGAACGCCGATGGATCGTCGACGGGTGTCAGGTGGATCGTGGCGTCGGTCGCCATGGCTCGGTGCGCCGCCAGCAACTCGGCGACGTCGAGGTCGGTGATGATGTCGCCATTCGCCACGATGAACGTGTCGTCGACACCGACGTGTCGGGCCGCGAACGCGATCGCGCCACCGGTGTCGAGCGGCTCGGGCTCGACGGCGTAGTGGATGTTGACATCACCACAGCGGTCGTCGGTGAACGCCGCAGCGAAGGGTTCGGGGCGGAAGCCGAGCGCCAGGACGACGTCGGTGACGCCACAGGGCGCCAACCGCTCGACGAGCTGGACGATCATCGGCCGGTGACCGACCGGGAGCATCGGTTTGGGGACGTCGTACGTGAGCGGTCGGAGCCGGGTTCCGAACCCGCCGACCAGTACGACGGCGAGCATCAGCCGTCGCCCTCGGTGCCCTCGTCGACCGTGGTGTCGGCCGTGGTGTCGTCGGTGGCGACCGTGTCGTCGACGGTGGTGTCGACGGTGGTGTCGGACGGAGCGAGACTGCCCAGGTCGACGGTGCTGTCGGACTCGAGCAGCGACTCGAGATCTTCCGGTCGGAGCTGGCCGCTGTCGATCGCGCCGAGTTCGGGCAGGTTCTGCGCCCACGGCGGCATCACCTGGTCGGTGTCGGCGGGCGTGAAGTAGATCGCGAACACCATGCCGTCGTTGTCGACGTGGATGTTGTCCATGTTGGCGATGTAGCGGTTGCCGCCGTCGGTGTCGGTGAACGACCCCCACGCCTTCACGGTGACCTCGGCGTCTTCACCGGCGCACTGGGTCTCGCCCTCGATGTACTCGGCGAGGATCTCCGACGGTGCCTGAGCGGCGAAATCGGGGTTCGGCCCGACGGCGGACGCCGACGGGAACACGATCGAGTCGTCGTTCAACTCGACGTCGTAGCTCTCGAGGAAGACCCCGAGCGTGGCGTTGCGGCCGGTGGCCCGCGACGTGTACGGGTGCCAGTGGATGACACCGTCGTCGTGGCTGTGGATGCCCGACCGGACGAAGTTGATGTTCGTGAACTGGCCCTGGGAGTTGCGCTCTTCGAGGTTGCCGTTGAGCTGCACCCAGCCGTCGCAGAGGTAGAACCCGTAGGCCGCGTGCCAGTGGTCGTTGATGGTCGGGGGCGACTGATCGGCCGCCGGCACCGACTGACGGGCGTACACGATGAGCCCGAGACCGACGATCAACGTGATCGCCACCGCGAGCGGGAACACCGTCCCGCCCTGGAAACGGACCTTCTGCCCCTTGCCCTTCTGCGCGAGCTTGGCGGCTTTCTTGGTCGACGACGAACTGCTTGCCACGGCTCGCAAGGCTATCGGAGGCCGCCGCGGAACCGCGGGCGGCGTTCTCAGCGGGCGATCAGACCGATGAGCTGGTCGTACGCGTCGCCGATGGCCGCC
>JAGQSS010000597.1 GCA_020439405.1 Ilumatobacter sp.
GTGTTCGGACCGCACCTACGGGGCACCGCGGGTGCATCGTTGGCTGTGCAAGCAAGGGTTCGTCGTCGGCCACAACCGGGTGGCGCGGATCATGGCGGTCAACGGCTGGGAAGGCGAGACCGGGCGTCGCAAGGTTCGCACCACGATCATCGACCGGGGTGCGACCGCAGCCGAGGATCGGGTGAAACGCGACTTCAACCCGACCGCTCCAGACAGCGTCTGGTGCGGCGACATCACCTACCTGCGCACCGGCCAGGGCTGGCTGTACATGGCAACGGTGATCGACTTGTTCTCCCGGCGGGTGATCGGCTGGTCCGTCGCTGATCACATGCGCACCGAGCTCGTCGCCAACGCGCTGGAGATGGCGGTCGCCACCAGAGGCGGCCACGTCACGGCCGGCGTCGTGTTCCACTCCGACCGTGGATCGCAATACACGTCGGCCGGCTTCGGGGAGCTGTGCGACCGTCACGGAGTCGTGCAGTCGATGGGTGCGACCGGGGTGTGCTGGGACAACGCGGCAGCCGAATCGTTCTTCGGAACGTTGAAGCGTGAACACGCCAACCGGCGCCGGTGGGCCACCCGCGCCGACGCCCGCCGGGACCTGATGCGCTGGATCGAAGGCTGGTACAACCAACGCCGGCTGCACTCGAGCATCAACTACAACTCACCCGTCGATCACGAAGCTATGTTCAACCGTCGCGGCAACGGCATCGCCGCATAACCAACCCGTCCGTCGAACCGGGTCAACCTCACGGCGCTGGGCGCGTGCACGTGACGGCTATCGTGGCTGTCGTGTGGCAGCTCTACCTGTGATCTGACGGACACACCCCCGCCGATGTGGTGAGCGGGTGTTCGGCGGCGCCGTGTCCTCGGTTCCGCCTGTCCGTTCGATCGCGCCCAGCAACCCGTCTCGGGGCTGGGAGAAGGAAGAGTTCTCATGTCCATCCACAGCACTGCCCGGGCGCGGTCGCGCCCGCAGTTGGTGACCTCTGGTGTCGGCGTCGAACGCGGCGGCCGCCTGGTGCTCACCGACATCTCGATCGCCGTCACGACCGGCACCCGACTCGGTGTCGTCGGAGAGAACGGACGCGGCAAATCGACGCTGCTCCACGTACTCGCCGGCCGGCTCCCACCCGACGCCGGGGAGGTCACGCGCATCGGCAGTCTCGGCATCGCCGAGCAGGAGATGACCGTCGAGCGAGGCAGGACGATCGGCGATCTCGTCGACATCGAGCTGGCCGACACCCGTGCAGCGATGCACCGTCTCGACGCGGCCACCAGCGCACTCGCGGAGAGCCGAGCAGGCGCTGACGTCGAGTACGCCGCAGCGCTCGACGACGTCACCGCGCTCGACGCCTGGGACGCCGACCGGCGCGTCGACATCGCACTGCAGGAACTCGGCGCGATCACCGACCGCAGCCGCCGGCTCACCACCATGTCGGTCGGGGAGCGCTACCGGGTCCGTCTCGCCTGCCTCCTCGGAGCGCACCACGACTTCCTGCTCCTCG
>JAGQSS010000598.1 GCA_020439405.1 Ilumatobacter sp.
TGAGTACCGACCGAGACCCTCGGCGCGACGACGAGCGCGACGACGAACTCGACGTCATCGCCACGACCGGACGCGAGGCCCGGCGCAGCAGTTTCGGTCCGGGCGGCGGGGCCGGCATGCCGACCGAACGCAGCCGCGACGCCGGCGCCGCCCTCCGACGCCTGCGCGAGATCATCGGTCCCGAACAGCGCTGGATCGTGGTGTCGTTGGCGTTCACGGTCATCAGCGTCGCCTGCGTCGTGTTCGGGCCGCGACTGCTCGGCGAGGCGACCGACATCATCGTGACCGGTGCCATGCAGGGCGACATCGACACCGGGCGACTGGCCGACCAGCTGATCCTGGTCGGCGTCATCTACGCGGCGTCGTGGGCGTTCGCCTACGCCCAGGGGTACATCCTCGCCGGATCGATCCAGCGATCGATGTACCGGCTCCGCGAGGCGGTCGAGGAGAAGCTGCACGCCCTGCCGATCTCGTACGTCGACCGTCAGGAGCGCGGCGACCTGCTCAGCCGGGTCACGAACGACATCGACAACCTGGCCCAGAGTCTCCAGCAGACCACCAGCCAGATCGTCACGTCCCTCCTCACCCTGATCGGCGTGACGGTGATGATGTTCACGATCTCGCCGCTGCTCGCGCTGATCGCGCTCGTGACCGTGCCGACCTCGGTCTGGCTCATGAAGGTGATCACCACACGGGCACGGCCGCGCTTCATCGCCCAGTGGGGACACACCGGATCGCTCAACGCCCAGGCCGAAGAGGTGTTCACCGGCCACGCGGTCGTCAAGGCGTTCGGACGACAGGCCGACGTCGAGGCACGGTTCCGAGCCGAGAACGACGACCTCTACGAGGCGAGTCGGTCGGCGCAGTTCACCGCCAGCCTGATCCAGCCGATGATGGTCTTCATGGGCAACCTGCAGTTCGTGATCATCGCGGTCGCGGGCGGACTGCGGATCTCCGCCGGCGCGATCACGGTGGGCGACATGCAGGCGATGATCCAGTACGCCCGCCAGTTCTCCCAGCCGCTGACCCATCTCGCCTCGATGACGGCGACGTTCCAGTCGGGCCTGGCCTCGCTCGAACGGGTCGTCGAGCTCCTCGACGCCGAGGAGGAGTCGCCCGACCCGCCGGCGAGCGACGACCCCGAACCGGTGCGCGGACGGATCGTGTTCGACGACGTGTCGTTCTCGTACGACCCCGACAAGCCGCTCATCGAGCACCTGACGCTCACCGCCGAGCCGGGCCAGACGATCGCGATCGTCGGCCCGACCGGCGCCGGCAAGACGACGCTCGTCAACCTGCTGATGCGCTTCTACGAACTCGACGGCGGCCGGATCACCATCGACGGCCGCGACATCGCCTCGATGCCCCGCAGCGAGTTGCGCAGCGAGATCAGCATGGTGTTGCAGGACACCTGGCTGTTCGGCGGCACGATCCGCGACAACCTCGCGTACGGCAGGCCGACCGCGACCGAGGCCGAGATCCACGAGGCGGCCGAGATCGCCT
>JAGQSS010000599.1 GCA_020439405.1 Ilumatobacter sp.
TGCTCGGTGCCGAGGAGTACGGCTTCGCGACGGCGCCGCTCGTCGTGTCGGGCTGCGTGATGATGCGCGTCTGCCACCTCGACACGTGCCCGGTCGGCGTCGCCACGCAGAACCCCGAGCTCCGCAAGCGGTTCTCGGGCAAGCCGGAGTTCGTCGTGAACTTCTTCGAGTACATCGCGGAAGAGATCCGCGAGTACATGGCCGAGCTCGGTTTCCGCACGCTCGAGGAGATGATCGGCCACGTCGAGATGCTCGACGTGCAGCCGGCCGTCGACCACTGGAAGGCGCACGGCCTCGACATCGCCCCGATCCTCACCGTGGTCGACAACCCGTACGACCAGTCGTTCGTCTGCACGACTGAACAAGACCACGGCCTCGACGAGGCGCTCGACCAGGAGCTGATCCGCCTCGCCCAGCCGGCGATCACCGACGCCCAGCACGTCGAGATCGACCTGCCGATCCGCAACGTGAACCGAACGGTCGGCACCCTGCTCGGCCACGAGGTCACCAAGGTGTGGAAGGGCGCCGGTCTGCCCGACGGCACCATCGACATCACGTTCACCGGTTCCGCCGGTCAGAGCTTCGGTGCGTTCGTCCCGGCCGGCATCACGATGAAGCTGCTCGGCGATGCCAACGACTACGTCGGCAAGGGCCTGTCGGGCGGTCGCCTCATCGTCCGCCCGCCCGAGTCGTCGCCGTTCGTCGCCGAAGACCAGATCATCGCCGGCAACGTGATCGGCTACGGCGCCACCGGCGGCGAGATCTACCTCCGCGGCATCGTCGGTGAACGCTTCTGTGTTCGCAACTCGGGGGCCACCGCCGTCGTCGAGGGCGTCGGCGACCACGGGTGCGAGTACATGACCGGCGGTCGTGTCGTCATCCTCGGATCGACCGGCCGCAACTTCGGTGCCGGCATGTCGGGCGGTATCGCCTACGTGTACGACCGTGGCAACCACTTCGACCGTCGCGTCAACTACGAGATGGTCGAGGTCGAACAGCTCGACGAAGCCGACCGCAACTTCCTGCGCGGCGCCATCGAGCGGCACTACGAGTACACCGACTCCGCCGTCGCCGCCCGCATGTTGGCGTCGTGGAGCGTCGAGGTCAGCCGGTTCCGCAAGGTGATGCCCACCGACTACAAGCGGGTGCTCACCGTCATCGAGCAGTCGCGCGCCGCCGGCCTGTCCGACGACGAGACCGTCGACAAGATCATGGAGGCCGCCCGTGCCTGACGTGACCGTCACCGTGGCGAACGGAGGGAGTGATTCAGATGGGTGAGGTCACGGGTTTCCTGCAGTGGGAGCGGGAGCTCCCGCAGTACCGGCCGGTGCCGGTGCGGTTGCGGGACTGGAAGGAGGTGTACGAGGACTTCCCGGAGGACAAGCTGCAGACGCAGGCGGGTCGTTGCATGGACTGCGGCATCCCGTTCTGCAACAACGGCTGCCCGCTCGGCAACCTGATCCCCGACTGGAACGACCTCGTGTATCG
>JAGQSS010000059.1 GCA_020439405.1 Ilumatobacter sp.
CTCGACGCCGTCGAAGTAGAACTCGTAGGGCATGCCCGGGTACTGGTGCACGGCGATCCAGCCGCTCTCGCGGCCGTACCCGGTCGACATGGCGAGGTCGTCGGCGGCCGAGCAACGGACCTCGATCGGCAACATGACCGGGTGGTGCAACGCCGCCACCAGGGCACGGAGTCGGCCGATCGCGTCGGGCACCGCGTCGATCGGGATGCCGTACTCCATCTCGACGAACCGGACCTTGCGCGGGCTCGCGAACACACGGTCGGACCGATCGATCAGGTCACGTTCGGACGCCGCCGAGGCGAACGCCCGGGTGATCGTCGGCACGAGCGACGGCGCTCGACGACCGATCGCGCAGGCGGTCCCGAACGCGACGTTCTCGAACAGGTACTTGTCACGAAGGTAACCGAGTCGGCTCTGGGGCCGCGGCGGTTCGTCGGTGCGATCGTTGCGCTTGACGAGGGCACGGTCGTCGCCGGCGAAGAAGAACAGTTCGGCGTGATCGGCGCTCCGCGTGAACTCGTCCCAGTCGCCGATCACGGTGTCGAGATGTTCGACCCGCTCCTTCGCGTGGAGATCGAACGCCGGTGTCGTCCGGATCGTGTACTCCGTCACGACTCCGAACGCCCCGACCCCCACCGCCACCGTCCGGAGGTCGACGGGATCGCGTTCCAGATCGAAGCGGACGATCTGCCCCAGCCCGTCGACCAGTTCGATCGCGACGACGGTCGTGGCCAGGTTGCCGAGTGCACGACCGGTGCCGTGGGTCGCCGTCGCGATCGCCCCGGCGAGCGACTGCACGTCGATGTCGCCGAGGTTCGGCATGGCGAGGCCGTGCCGGCCGAGCTGTTCGCTCAAGGCACGCAGTTCGATACCGGCCTGGGCGCGGACGTCGGCGCCGTCGACAGCGAGCACACGGTCGAGATGCTCGAGCGACAGCAGGACGCCGTCGGTCATGGCCGCAGGTGTGAACGAGTGGCCGGCGCCGATCGTCTTGACGGTCCGGCCCGCGGCGTGTGCGGCGGCCACGATCGCGGCCACCTCGGCGGTGGTACGCGGCCGCTCGACGGCGACCGGTTCGCACGATTGATTTCTGGCCCAGTTCCGCACCGTCGTCACGGCCCCGAAACCTACGCCACCCCACCCACAAGAAACGCCCCGACCGAGAGGTCGGGGCGTTTCGTCGTGGGCGGATGCGGCGGGCCGTCAGCTCTCCGAGTTCCTGAAGACGACGTCGCCGGAGGCGTCCTGGAGGTGGGCCCGGACGAACCACTGGTACTGCTCGAGGTCGCGGAGCTGACCGATGAGCATGTCCTCGGTGACCGGGTCGACGTCGGCGAGTTCTTCCTGCGCCGCACGGTGGCTCTCGATGACACCGCCGTACACGGCGTCGAGCGCCGACAGGTGGCGGACGGTGGGCGCACGGTTCAGGTCGTAGTCGTCCCACGTCCGGAACTTGGTGATCGCGCCCGGCGTGCCGAGCGGCGAGCCACCCAGCGTCGCGATGCGTTCGGCGACGTCGTCGCTCATCTCGCGCACGGAGTCGACCTGCGGGTCGAGGAACTCGTGGACGGAGATGAAGTTGACCCCGACGACGTTCCAGTGGATGTGCTTCAGCGTCAGCTGCAGATCGAGCAGTGCGGCGAGGCGCTCCTGGAGGATCGAGATGGTCTTGACCGCACGATCCGTGTCGAGTCCCGGAACGGTGACGAGGGGGGTGTCGTTGGTATCGGTCTTCGTCGTCATGACGATGGGATACCCGGCGCTCGCGCCGCCGAAACGCCGATCGAAGACGACGTCGAGGGTGGTTTCAGGCGTCGGCGCCGAGGCGGGTCTCGAGCCTGGCCGTGACGAGGAACTCGTCGCCGTTGCGCTCGACCACCAGTTCATCGGCCAGCTGGCGGACGATGCCGAGGCCGCGGCCGTTGAGCGCTTCGGGGTCGGCAACGGCCCACTCGCTCGCCGGGCCCACACCGGGCGTCGGGCCGCGACTGTCGACGGTGACGCTGACGATGCCGCCCGACACGGCCAGGACGACCTCGACCGAGTCGGCCGAGCCGTGCTCGACGGCATTGGTGAACAATTCGCTGACGATCAGCTGGATGTCGTCGAGCACCGCGGGGTCGGCATCGGTGAGGGTGCGACGGACGAACCGGCGTGCGTGCGCGACCTGAGAGGCGTCGGCCTCCAACACGATCGACGTCGCTGCCCGTTCGCCCATCGACACGACCTTACCGCTCCGTCCGATCGGTGGACAGCCGTTCGACGCGCGACACCGGCGGGGCGAGGCCGTAGTCGGCGGCGCGCAGGGCAGCCTGGGTCCGGTTGTTGACGTCGAGTTTCTGGAACAGACGACGCACGTAGGTCTTCACCGTGTCGACCGAGAGATACAGCTCACGGGCGATCTCGGCGTTGCGATAGCCGAGCGCCAACATCGCCAGAACCTCGCGTTCGCGCATCGACAGCGGCTCGCGAACGGTCGTGCCGTTCGAGTCGTTGCTGGGGGACAGTTCCACGTCATCTCCTTCAGCGACGCGCTCCAGCGCGTCGACGAGATCGGCGCCCGCCGTCGTCTTCAGGATCACGGCCGAGACGCCGGCCGATCGAGCTTCTTCGAGGAACGAGTCGGTGGCGTCCCACGTGTACAGCACGATGCGATCGACCAGCCCTTCCTGGACGATCGTGTCGGCTCGCGAAATCGCGTCACGGCGACCTGCGAAGGTGTCGAACAACGCGATGTCGGCTCGCCGGTCGGGGGTCGACCCCACGTCGTGCTCGACGATCGCGATCCGGTCGGAGAACGGTTCGAGCATGGCGTGCAGGCCGCGCACGATGATCTCGTAGTCGTTGACGAGCGCCACCCGCAGCGGGTGGCGCACGAGCGACGACGCGTTCGCACCGTCACTCGCGGTACGCGCACCGTCGACGTCAGTGCGGTGGGGTGTCATTCTCGATCGTTCTCCTCATGGCTTCGTGTGCGGACGTACCCCGGGCTTCCGGGCGCCAAACGCGGTCCGCGATCGTCGGTCCGGGGCCTACATCCAGGGGCGGACGAGGGCGGCCCCGCGCTCGATCACCCGCTGGCCGATCCACCGGCGCCGCCACCGGTGTGGGTCGATCGCCTCGGCGAACTCCAGGTCGGCGTCGAAGTCGGCGTCGAGCTCGGCGGTGACGGCCCGGTCGAAGGCCACGATGTCGACCTCTTCGTCGAGCGACGTCGAGCGCTGGTTGAAGTTCGCCGACCCGATCAGGGTCACCAACCCGTCGAGGGTGAGGATCTTGGCGTGCAGCATCGACGGCTGGTAGCACCAGATCCGGACGCCGTGTTCGAGCAGGCGGTCGTACACCGCCTCGCCGGCGAGCTGCACGAACCGCTTGTCGGCACCGGGTCCGGGGAGCAGGACCTGGACGTCGACGCCACGCTCGGCGGCGCGACACAGGCGCATCACGAGGTCGTCGTCGGGTACGAAGTACGCCGTGGTGAGCCTGATCTGCTCCTCGGCGAGTTCGAGCAGGGCCCGCACCGTCATCGAGATGTCGTTCCAGCCGGGTTCGGCGGTGCCCTTGATGATCTGCACCGGGACGTCGCCCGGTTCGTCGTGGGCCGGGAAGTGGTCGAACGCAGGCTCGAACAAGACGTGCTCGGTCTCGATCCAGTTGTCGAGGAACGCACTGCGGAGCCCGGCCACACCAGGACCGCGCAGTCGCACGTGGGTGTCGCGCCAGTTCCCCTCCGACCGGCCGTCGCCCATCCACTCGTCGGCGATGCCGACGCCGCCGGTGAACCCGACGGTCTCGTCGCAGATCATCACCTTGCGGTGGGTGCGATGCGAGGCGCGGAACGGGTGACGGGGATCGAGCGGACGGAAGTAGCGGACGTCGGCACCGCCCGAGCTCATCATCTCGATCATGTCGTTGTCGATCGGCTTCGCGCCGACGCCGTCGAGGAGCACTCGCACCCGCACGCCGCGGCGGGCCGCCTGCGCCAGGTGCTCGGCGAACTGTTCGCCGATCTCGCCCGCCCAGTAGACGTAGGTGAGCAGATCGATCGACCGTTCGGCCTCGTCGATCGCGTCGAGCATCGCCGGGAAGATCTCCTCGCCGTTGCGCAGGATGTCGAGCCGGTTCCCCGGACTGATCGGCACGCCGTTGATGGCGGTGACGGTCCGGCACCACGACGCGAGGCGTTCCTCCGTCGAGGCGTTGGTGCGCGACTCGTTCGTCCGGCCCGCCTTGCCGGCGTCGTCGTCGCCGCCCTGCTGATCGGCCTGCTGGTCGGTGTCGACGGTCGTCGTCATGGTCACTCCTCGCTTCCCTGGGTCGTTGCCGCCGTACCACTGACGGCGACGCGTCAAACCTTCGGGTGACGCACGTCGTGATCGGGGACCCCTCCGCCGAGGTGGCGGCCGAGGTACCACGGCACGTACTGGGCTGCGACGACGAACACGCCGAGCAGGATCAGGACCACGCGGGTCCACCGCAGGGCACCCTCGAAGTCGCTGCGGCTGTCGCGTGCGAGCTGCTCGGCCTCGAGCGCCGACGCGCGGTACCGGTCGAGCAGTCCCTCGCTCGCCGACAACGAGGTCCGGGTTCGATCGAGATCGGCGCGGACGTCGTCGAGATCGGCGGTGAGCTCACCGGTCCCGTCGGCGAAACCGTCGAGGCGGTCGGCGAGTTCGCCCAGATCGGCTCCGATCGGCCCGAACGCCGCCCGCACGTCGGCGATCGCGTCGGGGAGCGGCGTGTCGGGGTCGTAGTCGGGGCCGAGCGGGATGCGCGACGCCGTGCGGAGGGCGCTGTCGATGGCGCCGCTCAGCGATTCGACCGTGCCGAGCGCGGCGTCGACGTCGTCGAAGTTCTCCGGCAGGCGGCCGGCGATCTCGGCGGCCGACGCCGCCACACCGCTGGTGTCGTCGGTGGTTCCGGCGACCGTGTCGAGCGTGCGGTCGAGGGTGGCGAGCCCGGCGTCGAGGTCACCGATCACCTCGTCGGCGACGTCGATCGTGTCGACGAGGGTCGCGGCGGCGTCCTCGCCGATCGTCAGGCTCTGCTCGAGGTCCCGATCGAGCGTGGTGAGGAACCGCCACCCGACGACCGAGCCGACGAGCGCCACGACCACGCCGAACACGGCGATCGCCCGGAAGGCGATCGACGCTCGCCGGTCGTAGCCGAGCAACGGTCGGGCAGCGCCCGGTTCCGTCGGCTCGGCGTCGATCGACGTGGCGGCACTCACGAGTCGCCCTCCCGGTTGAGCTGTCGGGTCAGGCCGACGATGGCGGCGATGCCGTACACCACCACCAGCGCACCGAGCCCGATCAGGGTGGCCTGTGCGGGCGGGTCACCCGCCAGCATGATGTCCTGGAGACCGTCGATACCGTAGGTCACCGGCAGCAGCCACGAGATCGCCTTGACCGGGTAGCGCATCGTGTCGAGCGGCAGGACGAACCCGCTGAAGAACAGGCCGGCGAGCAAGGCGAGCATCGCGAACTGCACGGCCTGCGACTCGGTCTTCGACACGACGGCGAGCACCATGCCGAGCGACAGCGACGACAGCAGCACGCCGAGCACGATCGCGACCAGCCAGCCCATCGAGCCGGCAACCGACACACCGAGCGTCAACGCGGCACCACCGATCAGCGCGGCGGCGACCACCACGCCGACGAGCACGTAGGCGAGGATCTTGCCGATCACGATCTCGATCGACGAGAGCGGGCCGACCCGCATCAGCTCGAACAGGCCGGTGCGGCGGTCACGCACGAGCGACAAGGCGGCGAACGTCAATGCCAGGTGCTGCAGCAGCAGCGCGAGCGACGAGGGCGTGAAGTAGTCGGTCGGCGTCACGTCGGCCGGCCCGACGTTCTCGGTCTCGCTGCGGAACGGTCGCACGAGGACGTCGGGGTCGAGCACGATCGTGTCGGACACCATCGCGCCGACGTTCGACAGGTCGTCGGCGAGTTGTTCGGCCGACGCGTCGTCGCTGCCGACCGCCTCGGCGGTCTCGGCCGCCTGGGTCACGGCCGCCCGCGTCTCGTCGAGCTGGGCGCGCAGTTCGGGGTCAGCCGTCTCGAGTTGGCCGAGCACGACGGCGGTGCCGTCGAGCGCGGCCGACAACTCGGTGAGGTCGTCGGTCGCCGCCGAGGCCGCACTCGACGGGTCGGCGTCGGCCTGGGCCGCGAGTTCGGCGAAGCGATCGCCGTACTGCTGGGCGGTGCGCAGTTCCGCCTGGGCGTCGGCCGCCACGGTCGACAGCACCGTCGCGTTGACCTCCTGGATCGCCAGACGGGCGGCGATCTCGACGGCCGTCGCCTGGATCGGGTCGATCTCCTCGTGCAAGACGCGGATGACGGCGCGCTCGCCGCCCATGACCGACTCGATCGGATCGGCCGGGAACACGACGACGACGTCGACGTCGCCCGCGTCGAGCAGCCGTCGACCCTCGTCTTCGGTGGGGACGAGCCCTTCGGATTCGATGAACTCGTCGAGCTGGTCCTCGTAGCCGTCGAGCACCTCGGCGTAGATCGAGTCCTCCGCACCGACGAACACGGCCTTCTTCTCGAGCGAATCGTCACCGTACGCGAGGCCGAAGAGCACGAGCAGCGCGAACGGGCCGACGACGAGCAGCGCCAGCAGTCGTGGCTGGCGGACGATCTCGACGACCTCCTTGCGGACGAAGGCGAACGAGCGGATGACGACGGCCCAGGGTGCGCGGACCGGCCGCAGGCTCGCCTCGATGCGAGCGGTGCGTGCGTCGTCGAGGTCGGGGGTGTCGGGGTGACGGCCGTGCATCACGCCACCTCCTTCGCCTCGTCGGATCCGGTTCGATGCCGCTGCACGACACGCAGGAACGCCTCGTCGTAGTCGACGAGGTGCTCGTCGACCTCGACGATCGAGGCGTCGCACGATCCGAGCGCGCTGCCGAGGTCGGCCATCGCGCGGTCGGCGTCGTCGACGACGATCCGGAGACCGGTCGGGCTGGTGCGCTCGATCTCGCCGATGACGAAGTCGGCACGTGCGAGGTCGGCGACCTCGTCGTCGTCGAGCGGACGGTCGAGCACGGCATCGACGACCTCACCGTCGAACGCGGCACGGCGGAGATTCGCCGGGGTGTCGAGCAGGAGCAGCTCACCGTCGGAGAGCAGGCCGACCACGTCGCACTGGCCCGCCTCACCGACGTACTGGGTGGTCACGACGAGGGTCCGTCCTTCCGACGCCGCCTCGCGGAACCGTGTCCAGAGCTTGTCGCGCAGGATCGGGTCGATACCGGCCGTCGGTTCGTCGAGGAAGACGAGTTCCGGGTCGTGGACGAAGGCGGCCGCGAGGGCCAGTCGGCGCTGCATGCCGCCCGACGCGTCGACGACCCGCTTGCGGCGGTGCTCGGAGAGCTCGACCCAGTCGAGCAGCTGATCGAGGCGATCGCGTCGACGCAGTCGCATGCCGTACATCGAGGCGTGGAAGCTGAGGTTCTCGTCGAGCGACAGCTCGGGGAAAAGCGCCGGCGTCTGGGGGAGGTAGCCGATCCGGGCCCGCTGCGCCGCCGTGAGCTCGGTCGACGGCGTCCCGAAGACCTCGGCATCGCCCTCGGTCGGGGCCAGCAGACCGTTCATGAGGCGGACCGTGGTGGTCTTGCCGCAGCCGCTGGGTCCGATCAAACCGAGGATGGTGCCCGGGGCGAGCTCGATGTCGAGGCCCTTGATGACGTCGCCGTCGTCGAACGACTTGTGGAGTCCGGCCACCCGCACGGCGGGACGCGTCTCGGTCCGGCGGCTCGTCGACGGGTCGGCTTCGGACTGCACGGTGGGAGAGGTCGGGGGTGGCAGCGACGTCGCCTCGTCGTGTTCGGCGTTCGTCGAGAGATCGGTCGTCATCGGTCGGTGCTCCTGGTTCCCTGGTCGTTCGGCGCACCGGTCCGGCCCCGGTCGCTCGCCGTGCGATACCCCGGGCGGGCGATCGTCCAAACCGGGGAGCGTCGAATCGTCGGAGCGACACGCCTCCCACGTTTCGGTGACCACGACCTCGGGTACGAGGCGGCCACCCTGCACCGTCGAGGCGCAGGCGATCACCAGGGAAGGTCATGATGGGAATTGCCACGCAGCGTCGCCATCGCTGGGAGCGATGACCGTGCTGACCTGCAGTGATGTCGGCCCCAACCCTTTCATCCGAGTGGGAATGCGACTACCGTTGGTGTTCGACCACGGCGTGGCCGGCGGACAACCACACACGAAGGGCAGTTGGACATGAAGAAGCTCCTCACCACCGTGGGTGCCATTGCGGCACTCACGTTCGCGGTCGCACAGGGTGCGAGCGCCCAAGCACAGACGGCCATCACACTCGTGCACGGCATCCCCGGCACCACCGTCGACGTCGTCGTCGACGGCAGCGTCGTCGTCGACGACTTCGCACCGGGCACCACCGCCGACCTGACGACGTACGCCGGTCAGACGCTCAACAACGTCGAGGTCCTCGACAGCAGCGACGACAGCGTGGTCATCGGCCCGATCACCTCGCTCGACATCCCCGACTCCGGCAACTGGAGCATCGTCGCGATGCTCGACAGCAACGGTGCGGCCCGTCTCGCCTCGTTCGAGAACAACACGGCGTCGGTCGAGTCGGGCAACGCCCGCCTCACGGTTCGCCACACGGCCGACTTCGGCCCGGTCGACGTCGTCATCGCCGGTCAGCGCCCGATCACCAACCTGAGCAACGGTCAGTCGCAAGAGCTGATCCTGCCGGTCGGCACCGTGAGCGGCGCCCAGCTGGCGCCGACGGGTGGCGATCCGGCCGTCAACATCGGTGACATCGGCCTCGGCGCCGACACGAACACGATCCTCTACGTCGTGGGCTCCGAAGACACCTCGATCTCGTTCATCCAGCAGGTCGTGTCGCTCCCGGCCCCGGCCACGACCACCACGGTCGCCGGTGGCAGCACCACGACGGTCGCCGGTGGCAGCACCACCACGACCACCACGATCGCCGGTGCCACGACGACCACGACGACCGTCGCTGCGGTCCCGCAGGCCGTCAACACCGGGTCACCGATCGACGACAACGGGACCTCGATCGCCCTGATCGCGATCGTCGGCGGCCTCGTCGTCGCCGGTGGCGCCTTCCTCGCCCGCCGTCGGGCCTGATCCGAACCGGCATCCCCGAGGAACGCTCGAACGATGCCGCGACGACGCCGGTCTCCGCTGCGGACCCTGCTCGGCCTCCTGATGGTGGCCGGGTTGGGGGTCGCGGTGGCGGCCGGCGTCATCGCGATCCGTGACTATGTGAACGAGCCGCCCATCGTGCTGTCGACCGATTCGGCGGTCGACGCCAACCCGCCCGACCCGCTCGACGCGTCGCGCATGGAACGAGTGGCTCCGGTGGCGATCCGGTACGACGAACTCCGTATCGACGACGAGATCATCTCGGTCGGCCTCGACGACGACGGCGAACTCGAGGTGCCCGACGAGACCGAGGTGGGCTGGTGGAAGTTCGGTTCGGCGCCCGGCCTCCCCGGTGCGACGGTGATGGCGGCGCACGTGTCGTGGAATCACACGGCCGGCCCGTTCCATCAGCTCGGCAACGCCGAGATCGGCGACCGGCTCGAGGTCGACAGCGGTGACGGCTACACCCGCACGTACCAGATCGTCGAGCGGACGATGTACGGCAAGTCGGAGCTCCCCGCCGAACGGATCTGGCGGACGACCGGCCCCGAGACGCTCGTGCTGATCACGTGCGGCGGCGACTTCAACCCGAACATCGGCCGCTACCGGCACAACATCGTCGTCTACGCCATCCCGGTCGCCGAACGACTGACCGACGACCCGAGCGACGTCACGCTCGACGACGACGAAGAAGACGACGACGACGTTTCGGCGTCGGGGAGCTCGGGTACCGCGCCCGCATGAGCGAGCCGACCGACACCTTCACCGAACCGACCGCCGACCGACCCCCGACCGACGACGAAGCCCGCGCCGCCGAGCGCAGCGCCGAACAGGTCGACGTCGACCGTGTGGCCGAGCACTACGAGGACGCCGCCGAACGCGGTGCCCACATCCGTGGTGAAGGCGAGATCGAGGGCGTCCACCCCGACTGATCCGCCGGCGACCGCCTCCGACCGACGTGCCGCAGCTCCGGCTGCGGCACGTGCGCGTCCGGGGTCAGGAGAGGCCGGCCTCGGCGTCGTCGACTTCGTCGTCGCCGACGTACTCGTCGCGCAGGATCGCGAACGCCTTGCGCAGGAGTCGGGAGACGTGCATCTGCGACACACCGACACGTTCGGCGATGTCGGACTGCGAGAGGTCGTCGTAGAAGCGCAGCCGGACGATCTCCTGCTCGCGCTCGGGGAGGCGCTGGATGAGCTCCTCGACGACCGCCTGGTTCTCGATGTCGCCGAAACCGCGGTCGCCGACGGCCGTGGCGGCGTTGCGATCGCTCGCACCGTCGTCGTCCGGCCCGGGATCGATCGTGCCGACCCGTCGGGCGGTGCCGGCGGCGAGACCGGTGATCACGTCGTCGCGGTCGATCTCGAGGTACTCGGCGACCTCGTCGACCGACGGTGACCGACCGAGCTCGACCGACAGCTGGTCGTTGGCACGACGAACGGCGACGTGGAGTTCCTTGGCGCCGCGCGGCACCTTGACCGCCCACGTGGCATCGCGGAAGTGCCGCTTCAGCTCACCCTCGATCGTGCGACCTGCGAAGGCCGAGAACGGGACGCCGACATCGGGGTCGAAACGGTCGACCGCCTTGACCAGTGCCAGCATCGCGACCTGCTCGAGGTCGTCGTCGCGGCCGACGCCTGCGTTGTACCGACGGGCGATGTGGATCGCGAGACCCATGTACTCCTCGACGATCCGGTTGCGGACGCGTCGGCGCCCGGTCCGCCGGAGTTCGTGGAACAGTTCGTCGACGTCGGACATGGTGGTGGTCAGGCCTCCGTCGCGACGCGCTTGACGACCGTGAACACACCACCGGTGATGCCGTAGTCGTCGACGACGGCATCGAGGATCCGGCGGGCGATCACGTCGAGGTCGTCGGTGTGGAGTTCTTCGTCGACCCCGCGTCGGCTGCAGCGAACGGTGACGACACCCTCGCCGGCCTCGAACGAGATCTTCAGGCGAGCGTCGGGCCCGGCGTCGACGTCGGAGAGGAGCGCCACCGCCTCGTTGACGCCGAGACGGAGATCGTCGATCGCATCGACCGAGAATCCGAGGTCGGCACAGACCGCCGCCGCGACCGCGCGCACGGTCGAGGCGTGTCGGGTGTGGAGCGGGATCTCGATGTCGACGTGTTCGGCCACACGGGCAACCTAACGCACGGCGATCGAATCCGGCCGACACGAGAAGCGTTTCGCACCGGGGACGCGCGGGTACCGAAGATCCATGCTGTACACGATCTTCATCATCCTCGCCATCATCGCGTTGCTGCTGTTCATCTTCGGGCGCCGCCGGGTCTGATGGTGATCGACATGAACACCTCGACCATCACCGACACCCTGACCGACACGGTGCCGCACGCGATCGCCGATGCGATCGCCGAGGTCGGCGCCGTCGTCGAGACGGTGCCCGAAGCCGTCGCCGGAGGCGTCACCGCCGGCATGTCCGGTGGTCGCCGACTCGCCCGCCGGGTCGCCGATCGCATCCCCGGTGTCCCCGCTCGGAGCGGCACCGATCGACGTTGGTGGATCGTCGCCGCGATCCTCACCGTCGCTGCGGTCGCCGGCGTCGTCTGGTACACCCGTCGCTCCAGTGACACCGACGACGGTCTCGGCACGTCCGATGTTGCCGACCTCGGTCGCCACCGCAACGTGGCATGACATGAGTCCCGCTTGACCGGCGGCTCCGCCGTCGCGACACCGAGGGCCGCTTCACCCGAACGGGTGAAGCGGCCCTTCGTCGCGTCGCCCCCGCGACCCGACCGGGTGACACGGGATATCCTTCCGTCCGCTATGGGGAACGGTCACCAGCGGCAATCCTCACTGCGGACACGTCTCGGCATCATCGCGCTCGTCTTCCTGGTGATGGTGCTGATCGCTGTCGGGCTGTCGACCCTGATGATCCGATCGTGGGACCGCACCCTCGACCGTCGAGGCGAGGCACGGGCGGCGTCGGTCGCCGTCGCCGAGCTGTCGTTGTCGCTCAGCGACCAGGAGACGGGCATCCGCGGCTACCTCCTCACCGGCGACCCGTCGTTCCTCGAGCCCTACCGCGACGGCGCGATGGTCGAGGCCGACATCGTCGAGCGCCTCCACGGGTACGACCTCGATCTGCCCGGCTTCGATGCGTTGGTCGACGGCGCCGTCGACGCCGGGGAGGTGTGGCGTGCCGATGTGGCCGAACCGATCCTCGCCGACGTCGCCGACGCGCCGCCCGACGCGATCGCACTCGAGCGATTCGATGCCGTTCGTCTCGAACTCGACGAGCTCGACGCCGCGGTCGTGTCCCACGCCGACGATCTGGCCGATCAGGCCCGCCGGATGCAGCGCAACGTCATCGGCGTCCTCTTCCTCAGCGCGCTCGCCGCGATCTTCGGGACGGCACTGGCGGCGTCGCTGTTCCGGCGCTGGGTGCTGCAACCGCTCGCCGCGATCAGCGAGTCGGCTCGGGCCCTGAGTCGCGACGATGCGGCACGTCTGCCCCACTTCGACGCCCCCGAACTCCAGGATGTCAGCGACGCGGTGGAGCAGCTCCAAGTGTCGCTCCGGTCGGCCCGCGACGACGCAGTGGCGGCGCTCGACGGCCTCGAGCAGAGCGCCGTGCTCGCGATCCAGGTGCGATCCGAACTCGCCGACGAGATCGGCGAGATGCCCGACGGCTGGGCGGCGCACACCCTGCTCGTTCCCGCCGAAGGCGTGGTGGCGGGGGACTGTTTCGACATCGGACTCCTCGACGCAAGGCGGATGTACGTCGTCCTCATCGACGTCACCGGTCACGGTGCGTCGGCAGCGCTCAACGCGTTGAAGGCGAAGTCACAGATGCGCGCCGCGCTCCGCAGCCGGCGGACGCCCGGCGCCGCCATCGAGTGGCTGTCGCGCGAGATGTTGAAAGACGAGCGCGCCGACCTGCTCACCGCGTCGGTCGTCGTCGTCGAACTGGCGACCGGACGGATCACCTACGCCAACGCCGGTCATCCACCGGCCGTCCTCACCGACGGCGATCAGGCGGTCGTGCTCGACCAGACCGGGCCACTCGTGGGCGCGTTCCCGGCGACGTGGGAGACGCACGAGGCCGAACTCCCACCGGGGTGGACATTGCTCGCCCATACCGACGGTCTCACCGACACCATCGGGGCCGATCGCGAGCGATTCGGCGACGACCGGTTGCGGACGTGTCTCACCACCGCCGAACCGGTCGCCCTCCTCGAGGGGCTCCACGAGGCCGCCGAATCGTTCCGGGTCGGAGACCGCTCCGACGACCTCACGGCGATCGCGATCCATCGCGCCGGGCCCGAGACGCCCGTCGACGACCATGCCGAACCGGCCGAAGCATCTTCATCCGAACCGGCCGACGACCACGCGGCACTGCCGCCGACACCAGGAAACGGTACGATCACGCCATGACCCAGCCCGAGGACCTCTTGACCATCGAGACGTCCGACCACGGACTCAGTGCCGTGGGCGAGATCGACGCACACACCGCCCCTTCGCTCGCTGCTGCGATCGACGCTGCCGCGCCCGACGTGCGGCTCGACATGTCCAAGGTCGAGTTCGTCGATTCGAGCGGGCTGCGCGTCCTGATCGATGCGCACCAGCGGCTCCAGGAGGCGGGCGGCTCGCTCACGCTCGTCGCCCCCTCGACCGCCGTGAAGCGCTTGCTCGAGATCAGCGGCGTCGACGACTACCTCTCCGTCCAGGCCTGACCGCCCGACGACGGCACCGCCGTCGTCAGCCGGCGGGTTCGACGTCGAGTTCGGCGACGACCAACGCGTCGTCCTCGGACGCTTCGGGGCCGAACCCCAGCACGACGGTGCCGTGGGCGCCGCAGTTCGGGCATGCGGCGGCGACGACCCAGAGTTCGTCCGACGGGTCGCTCGCTCCTTCGAGACGGCGGGTGAGCGTCGGCTCGAAACGCGACGCCGGCGTCGTCTCGCGACAGGTGGTGCACATCAGCGACGCATCCGGGCGGACGACGAACGAGCCGGTGTACCCGTCGGCTTCGAGCTCGTCGAGCACCGCGGTCAACGTGGTGTTGTCGGACGGGACGTCGGTCCGCGTCTGGCCCTCGGTGTCGACGACCTCGCGTGCGGCGTCGGCGTCACCGATCATGCCGCGCTCACCACGGTTTCGTGCGGGCCGATCGGACCGAGCAGATCCTCGACGGCCTCGCGGCCGGCCCAGTCGTCGTGGGCCTCGTAGGCGTAGCCGTCGGGCTTCACCCAGATGGTCTTGAGGGCCTCGGCGTTGGTCGTGCGCCGGTCGCGGGCGACCAGCCAGAGACCGTGTGCGAGGTGACGGAGACGATCGAGGTCGAAACCGTTCGAACGGAACTCGTCGCGCAGCGACC
>JAGQSS010000005.1 GCA_020439405.1 Ilumatobacter sp.
GTGTCCGTGGAACCGAACCGCGCCGCCGGCGAGCCGAGCCGCGTGTTACAGCGTCTGAGCGCGCGCTTCGAGGCATCGGCCTCGTGGTGGGCCCTCGGCATGTTCGGTGCGCTGATCGGATTGCACGCCACGGGTGTCGCCGGTCCGATCGCCTACCCACTCGTCATCCTCGGCGGCATCTGCTGCGGCGTCGTCGGACTTCGACGCAATCGTCCCGATCCTGCGTGGCCGTGGTGGATCCTCATCGGCATCGCATTCCTGTGGGCCGCCGCGGGGATCCTCCGCGAGGCGACCGACGCCACCGGCGATCTCACCGACGGGCGGTCGCTGCTGCCCGACCTCTTCGCGCTCCCCGGCTACCTCGCATTCGGCGTCGCCCTCGTGGGCCTGCTCCGGACGCGGACTGCGACCGCCGATCGCGACGTCGTGCTCGACGGCGTGATGCTCGCCGTCGGCGCCTCGTTGGCGGTGCACGAACTGCTGGTCGCTCCGACGTTCGACATCCAGGACGGCTGGATCATGGCCCAGCTCGCCGTCGTCGTCTACCCGGTCGCTGCGATGTGTCTGTTGTTGATCGCGGCTCGGCTCGCGTTCAGCGGTGGGGAGCGCACACCTGCGTTCGTGCTCCTGCTCATCGGAACGTCGTCACTGCTGGTCGGCGACATCGTGTTCGCACTCGGGGAGGTCGGCCATCTCGCCGGCGCGTCGGAGAACCTCTTGGAGGTGCCCTACCTGCTGGTGCCCGCGTGCATCAGCTCGGCGCTGCTGCACCCCTCCTCGGCGTCGTTCGCCCCTCCGGACGGCGAGACGCCGAGCGATCTGTCGATGGCGCGGCGGTGGGTGGTCGGCGTCTCGGTGCTCGCACCGGCCGTCATCCTGCTGAGCGACGGGATCACGGTCGATCGTCTGATCGCGGTCGCCTTGTGCGTCACCCTCGCTGCGACCGCGGTCGCACGCATCGTCGATCTGATGCGCTCGCAGGCCGAGCACCAGCACCAGCTCACCCACCGGGCGACGCACGACGAGCTGACCGGTCTCCCCGGCCGTCACCTCTTGTCGCGCCGAGCCGACGAACTCTTACGCACGCCCGGTCGCGCTGCGGCGATGATGTTCCTCGACCTCGACCGCTTCAAGCTCGTGAACGACTCCATGGGTCACGCAGCCGGCGACGAACTGCTCGTCCAGGCCGCAGAGCGCCTCCGCCGCGTCGCCCCACCGCCGATCATGGTCGGGCGCGTGTCGGGTGACGAGTTCCTCGTCCTGGTCCCCGATACGAACACCGCCGGCGCACTGTCACTCGCCGAGCGCCTGCGCCAGGTGATGAGCGAGCGTTTCGTGTTGAGCGACGGCGTGGCGGTGTTCGCGTCGGCGTCGATCGGCATCGCCATCGCTCGCGCCGACGAGGGCACCGACGCGACCACGATGATCCGGGAAGCCGACGCGGCGATGTACCGCTCGAAGGAGACCGGACGCGACGCAATCACCGTGTTCGACGCATCGATGCGGGAGCGGATCGAACGTCGGGTCGACATCGAACGCACGCTCAGAGGGGCGATCGAACGCGGCGAGATCGGCGTGGCGTATCAGCCCGTGGTCGCCTGGCCCGAGGGCCACGTCCTCGGGGTCGAGGCACTCGCACGCTGGACGAAGGGTGAGGAGCGAGTCGCCCCCACGGAGTTCATCGACGTGGCGGAGGAGTCAGGACTGATCGTGCCGCTCGGCGCGTTCATCCTCGACGAGGCGCTCCGTCAGGTGGCCTGGATGCGCAAGAACATCCCATCGGCGAAGGACTTGTATGCGTCGGTGAACGTGTCGCCGCGCCAACTGCAGGCCGGCGACTTCGCGGACGTCGTTGCCGAGACCCTGCACCGGCACCACCTCCCCGGTGGCGCACTGTTCCTCGAGATCACCGAGAGCGTGATGATGGGCGACACGATGGCGGCGTCGGCCGCGATGACCGCGCTCACGTCGCTCGACGTGCGACTCTCGGTGGACGACTTCGGCACCGGGTTCTCGTCGCTGTCGTATCTCAAACGCTTCCCCGTCGACGTCGTGAAGATCGATCGATCGTTCGTCTCCGGCCTCGCCCACGACGAGTCGGACGCGTCGCTCGTCGCCGCGATCGTCAAGATGGCGACGGCCCTCGGCCTGACCACCATCGCCGAGGGCGTCGAAACGCACGAGCAGGCCCGACGCCTGATCGAGTTCGGCTGCACCAGGATGCAGGGCTACCTGTTCAGCGCTCCGGTCCCGATGGACGAACTGGTCGACACGGTGCAGGCGATCGATCGGCGGACGGTGCCGTCGGATCGCCGTCGACGGTGCGCGCCCGCTCGGTGAACGTTCAGCGGCGAATGCCGCTGTCGGGCAGCGGGCGCGGCAACTCGGCCACGTAGTAGCTCTGACGATCGACGACCCCGACGGATGCCTCGGGGAACTGGTCGGCGATCCGCTGTGCGAGGGCATCGGCGTCGAACGCGAGGCGGTTGAAGTCGCAGACGTCGAACGCCAACACACCGCCGACGCGGGCCGGCACCTGCCACATCTCGGTGTAGAGGCGGGTGAACAGGGTCCGACCCCGGTGCTCGGGCGCCACCATGACCAAGATGCCGAAGTAGATCGCATCGCGTTCGGCATGGTCGGGATACTTGGCGTGGAGGAACGCCGGCGAGATCTGGGGGACATCGTCGAGCGAGTTCGTGACGAGGCCCAGCCCCACCGGCCGACCGTTCTCCCGACCGACGATCTTCAGGATGCGAGGATTCGCCAGCTCGGCGAGCACCTCGTCCCTCGTGAAGACGTGCTGCAGCATCGCCAGTTCGGCGAGAGGCTCGAAGTTGGCGCGATACGCCTCCCAGAGCAGTTCGGCATCGTGGCCGTCGACGACCTGCTCGTGGGTGATGACGACGGCATGGCGACGGTCGCCCGACGCCATGAGCCGTTCGGGTGGCGGTTGCGGCACCTCGGTCGGCGACGGCGGCGCGAACGAGGCGCGCGGCCTCCGGGTGGTGGGGTCGGAGCGGTGGCCAACCCGTGACGTCGTCGGCAACGGCTCATCCCTCATGTCACACGAGCGTAGTTTGGCCACCACCCCAGGTGGCCGATACCTCACTCGTTGAGTATTTCTGTCGCCCGCTTGTTCACGTCTTCATCGGAGGACGGCCGTCGATCCAGCGGTCGATCTGTTCCCAGGCCGACCACATCATCTCGACGCGGTCGTCCGCCGCTGCCGGCAGTTGGTCGGGTTCGACGGCGACGAACACCATGTCGAGCACCTTGTGATCGGGGATCGATCGCCAGAGGTCGCGTGGCTCGGTGATGTCGTCGAGGCCGGTGTGTGCCACGAACACGGGCACCGACGCCGGACACCCCGCCAGCGCGGCGAGCGCGCCGTTCGTCCGTGGCGGTAGGACGTGACGGAGCCCACGCGCCCGCTCGGCCTCGGCGGTGCGACCTTCCCGCTCGTAGAACGCGATCGCCCGTTCACGGCGATGCTCGGTGAAGTTGCCGCCCTCGGGGAAGATCACGAACGCATCGCGCTCCCCCATGCCCGACGACAGCTCACGGAGATGGTCGAGCACCACCTCGCGATCTGCGCCGTGGCGGACGAAGTGGGTGGGGATGCGGTGGAGCAGGATGTCGAACGCCGGGTCCCACTGCAGCGTCTCTTTCAGCACGATGCGCGGGTGCCGATCGAACTCGGCCATCAGTTCGTGCATCAACAGGATCGAGTCGGCAGGCCCGGCGTGCCGACTCATCACCACCATCGGGCGTGCGTCGAGCTCCGACGGTTCGGCCGGCCGCCGACCGTCGGCGTCGCGGACGAAGCCGTTGGTGACGATCTCGAGGCTGAACAGCCGACAGCCGCCTCCGACGAGCACGCGGAGCGCCCAACCGAGCAGGCGGTAGTGCTGGCGCATCGACCACGGCGATCGGAGCCGCAGACCGAATCCGGTCGCCACCCACAGACCGAAGGCGCCGAGGATGATCCCCACCTCGACGAAGGCGTACACGGTGGCCAGACCGAGCGCACGCACGGCACGCCACGAACCGGGCAACCGGTACGACACGACGAACGCGACGATCAGCAGCACCGGCACCGACGCGACGTAGAACCAGACGAGGAGCAACGGCAGCGGCCAGATGACGAACCGTCGGATCCAGCGCGGTGGCATCAGGTCGCGATCCCGTGCTCGCGCAGGTACGACGCGGTCGCCGCGTGCGACTGTCCGATCAGCCGCTCGGCGTCACCGAGGTCGCGGTACTGCTTCAGGTCGTCGAAGTCCTTCGGCGCACCCGTCGGCAGCACCGACACGCGCACATGGTCGGGGGCTGCGGCAAGCGCCTCGAGGAAGCGGTAGCGACGCGAGATCTCGAAGGCGACGAGCGCGACTTCCCACGGCTGTGCCGGCGTCCGCAGCGGCTGCTCGACGCGCCCGACCTGCAGGACGTAGATGTCGGTCGCACCCAGTTCGATCGCCCGGTCGAGCGGGATCGACGCGACGAGCCCGCCGTCGAGGAAGTGCTCGCCGTCGATCTCGACCGGCGGCAGCAGGCCGGGCACCGCCGCCGATGCCAGCACGGCATCGACGATCGGTCCGCGATCGAAGTAGCGCGCCCGCGCTCCCTCGATCGACGAGGCGACGCACTCGAACGCGATCGAGAGGTCTTCGATCCGCTCGACGTCGAGGGCCTCGGTGAGCAGCTCCCGCAGCCGGTCGTTGCTGTAGACGTGGGTGCGCGACCTCGCGAGCGTCCGGATGCTGTTGAAGAACGACCCGCCGAAGACGTCGGCGCGGCGCAACGACGACCACAACTCGCGCATCCGCTCGACCTGGTCGAGGCTCGGGTCGGCGGCGAGCATGGCGCCGTTGACGGCGCCGATCGACGTCCCGATGATGACGTCCGGGAGGATCTCGGCCTCGAGCAGGGCCTGCAGCATCCCGACCTCGTGGGCCCCGAGCAGCCCACCACCACCGAGCACGAACGCGACACGATCCGACACGCCGATCAGTGTCGCGCGACGCAGTCAGCGCACCAAGGAGTCGAGCCGGATGCGGGACGCCGACGGTCGCGGCCGATCGTGGCTGCTCACGGTGATCGTCCGCGGCCCCGGAGGCGGAAAGCACAGTTCGGTGAACACCACCGAACCACGGTCGGCGAACACCTCGACCGAGGATCGGTCGACGACGATGTCGAGGTCGACGTCGCGGTCGACGTCGCGGACGACCGGCGTCGACAACGACGCCGTGTGGACGCCCGTGAAGCGATCGTTCGGCCGCTCCCCCGATCGCGAACGGTCGACGGTGAGGGTCGCCGCGTGGCGGTCGTACGACACGACGACCTCGGCCGGCCCGAAGCCGAGCCGGATCGAGAGGTCGGCGCCAACGGCAACGAGTCGCAACCGATACGCGTCGGGCACCTCGAGGGTCGCTCCGTCGGCGACCAGGTCGGCACCTCCGACGACGGGGGCCGCTCGGTCGACCGTGTCGCTCGGCCGCTGGACCAGGACATGACGGCCCTCGCGCTCGACCAGCGCGATGCGTCGAGGCAGCGTCATCGCCCCACGCCACGGAGCGGTCGGCGTGTCGTGCGCGTAGTCCCAGTTGCTCATCCAGGCGATCCACGTCCGCTCCGCCGTACTCGACTCGCCGGCGAACGGTAGCGCCCCGTAGAAGTCGGCGCCCCGGTCGACCCAGAGCGGAGCGTCGGTCGGGTGCTCCGGCACGAAGGCGCTCCCATCGAAATCACCGATGAAGTACTGCCCACCGGAACCGCCCGACACATGGCCCGGGTTGTGGTCGACCTTCAACACCCAGCGACGGCCGACGGCACGACCATCGTGGTCGAGCACCGGCACCTCGAACAGGGCCGGACACTCCCAGATGCCACCGGTCGCGCCTACAGGTCCGAACCGCGAGCACTCCTCCCACGACACGAGGTCGACCGAACCGAACACGACCAACTGGTGACGGTCCGGGAGCGACACGACCATGACCCAGCGCCCGGTTGGATCGTGACGGAACACGTTCGGGTCGCGGAAGTCGACGAGGTCGAGGTCGATCACCGGGTTCGTGGCGAAGGGTCGGAACGTGAGACCGCCGTCGCGACTGATCGCGACGCGCTGGTCCTGCCGCACGCGCCGAGGGTCTGCGTCGGGTCGGTGCCCGGTGTAGAAGGCAGCGACGACGCCATCGTCGGTGATGGCAGTGCTGCCGGAGAAGATCATGTGGTCGGGCGCGGCAGGGATCGCGACCGGGAGTTCGTCCCAGTTCAGCAGGTCGTCGGAGACCGCATGTCCCCAGGAGATGTCGCCCCAGTCGGACCCGTTCGGGTTGTGCTGGAAGTACAGGTGGGCTCGGCCGTCGAGGATGATCGGACCGTTCGGATCGTTGATCCAGTGCTGCCGCGCGGTGAAGTGGACGATGGGACGGTGACGATCATCGGGCGGATCAGCGACGGGCTCGACCATGACCCGAGCAACCTACCCGGTGTCCGTAGCCTGCTGATCGTGACGACGTGGACCGCAGCGCAACGCGCCCATCGACGACACCGGAGCGCGTGGGGTGAGCCGGAGTTCGTCGCCCGGGCGCCCGGTCGCGTGAACCTCATCGGTGAGCACACCGACTACAACGACGGCTTCACGTTGCCGATGGCACTGCCCCTCGACACGGTCATCACGTTCGAATCGGTGGGCCGCCCGGACACCGGCACGGTCACGGTCGACTCGGCCGGGTTCGGCGAGATCGAGATCGTGCCGGGCGGCGACGTCCTGGGCTGGGCCACGCACCTCGGCGGCGTGATCGAGCTGATGGAGGAATCCGGCATCGCCTCCCGCGGGTGGCGCGCCTGCATCGACACAGATGTCCCGACGGGCGCCGGCCTGTCCTCGTCGGCCGCCCTCGAGGTGGCGGCGATCCGGGCCCTCCTCGAGCGGGCCGGCGTGGAGTGGCCGCCGATCGACGTCGCCCGGGTGGGCCAGCGGGTCGAGAACGAGGTCGTCGGACTCCGGAGCGGGATCATGGACCAGTTCATCTCGGCGGGAGCGATCCAGGGTCATGCGAGCCTGATGGACTGCCGCGCAATGACGCTGGACCCCACGCCGATCCCTGGCAATGTCGTCGTCGCCGTGATGGACACCAGGACGCGCCGGGTCCTCGCTGAGGCGGCGTACGACGAACGACGAGCGTCGTGCGAGCGGGTCGCCGACGCGCTGGGCATCGCAGCGTTACGCGACGCCACACTCGACGACCTCGGGCAGGTGGCCGAAGCGACCGATCGACGACGGGCGCGCCACGTCGTCACCGAGAACGATCGTGTGGTCGCCCTCGCGGGACACCTCCGAGCCGGAGACGTCGTCGGAGCCGGCGCACGGATGAACGAGAGCCATGTCTCGCTGCGCGACGACTTCGAGGTGTCCGGACCCGGTCTCGATGCGATCGTCGACATCGCTCGACGTGCGCCCGGCTGCCTCGGCGCGCGGATGACCGGGGGCGGATTCGCCGGCTGTGCCGTTGCTCTCGTTCGTGCCGACGACGCCGATGCGTTCGTCGCCGATGTCGTCGGCCGCTACGACTACGACGGCCTGACGGCCGAGGTCTGGATCTGCGAACCCTCGGCCGGCGCGTCGGTCAGGCGATCAGGCTGACCCGGTACGAGAACTCGTAGACGCCGGCGGGGAGCCGGTAGCGGTCGAGCACGTCGGGTCCACAACTGGCGGTGCCCAGTCCCCGGTGCGCCGCGTCGACATGGACGACGACCCGCTCGGGCGGCTCGAGGTCGAACGCACTGGCGCCGGCGTACAACTCCCCGGCGTCGTAGCCGACCGCCGACACGTGGAGCGTGGCGTCGACGGCCGCGATGCGGACCGTGCGGTCGGTCGTCGCGTCGGTGATCTCGAACCACCGGCAATCGGTGCGCAGTCCGAACTCCTGTGGAACCAGATACGGCAGCAGGTCGATGCCGCGCTCCCACACACCGAGCATCGCACCGCGATTGCGGTCGGGGTAGTTCTCGCCGGGCCCGCGGCCGAACCAGCGCAGTCGGTCGAACGCAAGCGGGAGCTCGAACGCGATGCCCACACGTGGCAGATCACCCAGTTCGGTCGGCACGTCGACGACGTGCCGGTACGTGCTGCCGGTGGCGTCGTGCTCGACGGTGACCGTGTGACCGACGAGTTGTTCGGGAGCGGTGAGATCGACGCCGGTGTCCTGCCAAGCGGCGAGTGCCTGACCGCCGACGCGCAGACGGCGGGCCAGGTCGGGCATCAGTTTGAAGCCGTCGTTGTCGACCGGCCCGCGGAACAGCGACAGCGTCGGTGTCACGAGTTCTCCCGGCGGTTGCGATCCGGGTCGAGACGGCACCACGGGCTCGGTGTCGACGACGATTTCGTCCCACGCGACGAGGTGTCCGGCGGCGGCGAACCAGGTGTCGCCCGCCGTCGTCCATTCGATACGGACCGAGACGGCGCCGGTCGGCAGCGCCGGCAGAGCGACCTCGACGGCGCTGTGCGGTGCGATCGCCGGGACCTTCCATCGGCGGCGCGCGAGCTCGCCGTCGATGCCGACGGCCACGACGGACGCGCGTAGGTCGCGCAGGTCGGCGAACGACCGGCGGTTCTCGACCCGGACGGTTCCCGACGACGCGACCGTCCCGGAGTCGCCGGTGACCGTGACCGGTCGGTAGACCCACGCCAGCTCGACGGCGGCCGGGTGCGGGTCGAGGTCGGCCGACATCAGGCCGTCGGCGACGAAATTGCCGTCGTGCGGGACGTCGCCGAACTGTCCGCCGTACGCCAGACGGGTCGAACCGTCCGGCAGCCGCTGGCGGAGGCCGTGGTCCTTCCACTCCCAGAGGAAGCCGCCCTGGAGCCCGTCGGTCGCCACGATGACGTCCCAGTAATCGGCCAGCGAGCCGTTGCTGTTGCCCATCGCGTGGCTGTACTCGCACATGATCAGTGGACGATCGCCGACGCCGCGCTCGCCGTAGCTGCGGATCTCGTCGATGGTCGGGTACATCGGACACACCAGGTCGGTCGCCGCTCGGCCACCGTCGTCCCAGCCCTCGATGCGGACCGCGTCTTCGTAGTGGAGGGGGCGCGTCGTGTCGGCCCGGCGGATCCAGCCGGCGAGCGCGTCGTGGTTGACGCCGTAGCCGCTCTCGTTGCCGAGGCTCCAGATGATCACCGACGGGTGGTTGCGATCGCGCTGCACCATGCGGGCGCCGCGTTCGACCCACGCCTGCCGGTACCGGGGGTCCTCACAGAGGGACCGGTTGTAGCCGTGGGATTCGATGTTCGACTCGTCGACGACGTAGAAGCCGAGCTCGTCGCACAGGTCGTAGAACTCGTCTCGGTTCGGGTAGTGCGAGGTTCTGATCGCCGAGATGTTGAGGCGGCGCATGGCGACGAGATCGTCACGGATGTCGTCGACCGTGACCGCCTTGCCGCGGTCGGGGTGGTGGTCGTGGCGGTTCACACCGAAGATCCAGACCGGCTGACCGTTCACCAACAGCTGGCGATCCCGGGTCTCGACCGTGCGGAGCCCGACGAGGCACGATTCGACGTGGCGGCTCCGGCCGCGTCGGTCGAGCAGCTCGACGCGGACCTCGTACCGGTCGGGCCGCTCGGCGCTCCACGGCTCGGCCTTCTTCACGGCGAACTCGGCGGCGACCGAGAAGCCGGCGAATCGGTAGGGGCGGGCGTGCTCGTGCGGCACGTCACCGCTGATCGGCGACCCCACCGGCCGGCCGTTCGGATCGACGAGGGTGGTTCGGACGGTCCAGCCTGCTTCGGGCGCACCGCCGAACGACACGAACGCGTCGACCGACACGGTGCCCGAGCCGGTGGCGGCGTCGTAGGCCGTCCTGATCGGAATGTCGGCAAGGTGCGTCGGAGGGCGCGACTCGATCCAGACCGGGCGGTGGAGACCGCCCATCCACCAGTGGTCCTGATCTTCGATGTAGCTGTGGGCGCTCCACTTGACGACCGCGATCGCCAGCTCGTTGGTGCCCGGCCGCAGGTGCGACGTCACGTCGTACTCGCTCGGGAGCCGACTGTCGGTGCCGTAGCCGACGAACGCGCCGTTGACGTAGACCGCGTGCACGCTCTCGGCCCCCTCGACGCCGAGCACGACTCGGCCCGCAGTCCACGACGTCGGCACCTCGAACGACCGGCGGTACACCGCAGTCGGGTTGCGGTCGGGCAACTCGGGCGGTGGGCCATCGAACGGCATCTGGACGTTGGTGTAGTGCGGCAGATCGTCGAAGCCGCCGAGTTCCTGCATCGTCCAGTTCCCGGGCACGGCGACGTCGACGGCGCGTCGACGGCTACCGGTGATCGCCGACGCCGGGACCAGACCGGGTGACTCGAACATCTCGACCCGGAATGTCCCGTCGAGCGAACGCCGGCGGAACCCGCGCAGCGGGGTGTGGGCCGGCAGCCGCCCGATCTGGACGACGGTCGGGTCGGCCCACGGGGCGAACGGTCCGATCACGGGCAACATGGCGGCATCCTCCTCCCGTCGACGGTACTGCGGGAGCCCGCGTCGGGCAGACTGGCGCCGTGATCCACCTGCGCGGCAGCGGGCTCGACGTCGTGGTCGATCTGGCGCACGGCACGCCGACGATCGTCCACTGGGGCGCACCGGTCGACGATCCTGACGCGGTCGTCGCGATGCTCGAACGGACCCTCGTCCACGGCTCGCCCGACCTGATCGCGCCGGTCTCGGTCGTGCCCGAGCACGCAGGCGGCTTCGCGGGCCGACCCGGCCTCCTCGGTCGTCGTCGCCGCGGCAGGCGCTGGACACCACGGTTCGAACGGGTCGACCACCACGTCGACGGGAGCCGTCTGGTCGCCGTCGCCGACGACCCCGTCGCCGGCTTGCGACTGACCACGACGATCGACGTCGCCGACTGCCTGGTGATCGCGATCGAGTTGACCAACACCAGCGCGACCGACCGGTACCTCCTCGACGGTCTCACCGTCACCCTGCCCGTCGCCGAACACCTCGACGAACTGCTGACCTTCACCGGCCGCTGGACACGCGAGTTCCATCCGGAACGTGCGCCTTGGCCGCACGGCGCCGTGACGGCGGAGAACCGGCGGGGTCGGACGTCGCACGAGACGCCGTCGCTGCTGTTCGCCGGTCGCGCCGGATTCGGCGAGTGGCACGGTGAGGTGATCGGGGCTCACCTGGCGTGGAGCGGCAACCACTCGTGGCTGGCCGACCGGCTCGCCGACGGTCGGCGCTACCTCCAACTCGGCGAGCTGTTCCACCCGGGCGAGTGCTCGCTCGAGCCGGGCGAGTCGTACCGGACACCCGAAGTCGTGGCGGTGTGGTCGGCCGACGGGCTGACCGCGGCGACCCAGCGGTTCCATCGCCGCCTACGCGCACGACCGGAACACCCCGCCTCGCCGCGTCCGGTGTTGGTCAACACGTGGGAGGCGGTGTACTTCGACCACGATCTCGACACCTTGCGCGACCTCGCCGACCGAGCCGCACGGGTGGGTGCCGAACGATTCGTCCTCGACGACGGGTGGTTCGGGTCGCGTCGCGACGACACGTCGGGGCTCGGCGACTGGATCGTCTCGCCCGACGCCCACCCGGACGGGCTCGCTCCGCTGATCGAGCACGTCACCGGCCTCGGCATGGAGTTCGGCATCTGGGTCGAACCCGAGATGGTCAATCCGGACAGCGATCTGTTCCGCGCCCATCCCGACTGGGTGCTGACGACCGACGGCTACGAGCCGCCGCTCGGCCGGAACCAGCTCGTCCTCGACCTGGCACGCGACGACGCGTTCGATCACGTCCTCCGGCAGCTCGATGCGCTGTTGCGCGACCACGACATCGCGTTCGTGAAGTGGGACATGAACCGCGACCACATCGGGGGCAGCGGTGCCGACGGAGCAGCCGGCACCCACGCGCAGACCCTCGCCGTGTACCGACTGCTCGACGAACTGCGGCGTCGTCACCCCGACGTGGAGATCGAGTCGTGCAGTTCGGGCGGGGCGCGGATCGACCACGAGATCCTCCGTCGCACCGACCGGGTCTGGACGAGCGACTGCAACGACGCGCTCGAACGCCAGACGATCCAGCGGGGCGCGTCGATGCTGATCCCGCCGGAGCTGATGGGTGCCCACATCGGGCCACCGCGTGCCCACACGACGGGACGGCGTCACGGTCTCGCGTTCCGCTCGGCCACCGCGCTGTTCGGGCACCTCGGCATCGAGTGGGACCTTCGATCGCTCGACGACGCCGAACTCGACGCGATCGCCGAGGTCGTCGCGCTGCACCGGCGTCTCCGTCCGCTCCTGCACGGTGGTGACGTCGTGCGGTTCGACACCGAGCCGGCGTTCGTCGCGCACGGCGTCTACGCGACCGACCGCTCCGAGGGCATCGTCTCGTTCGCCCGCGTCGCGACCTCACCGGGTCTGACACCGCCCCCGCTCCGCCTCCCTGGTCTCGACCCCGAACGGCACTACCGCGTCGAGCACGTAGCGCTCCCGAGGGAGCGTCCCGGCCCGAACCGAACCGCCCCGGCCTGGTGGTCCGACGGCCTCACGGCCACCGGCCGAGACCTGGCGACCGTCGGCCTCCAACTCCCCGCACTCCATCCGGAGTCGGCCGTCCTCCTGCACCTCCAGCGAGTCGACTGACGCGCCGACCGAGGAGAACTCACCCTCGACGTCGGCGTGCCAGAAGGTGCCTGACCCCATCTGGTCAGCGCGGGGCGAACTCGATGACTTGTTGGAAGGTGGGGCGGTTGGTGGCGCGGAAGTCGTCGGGGATGAGGCCGGGGGTGAACGTCGACCGGCGACCCTCCACCAGCCAGGTGCTCGTGTCGGGGCCGTACTCGGCGGCGAGCTCGTCGGCGACCGCCGCCACCGCTCCCCACAGCGCGTCGCGGCAGGCATCGAGATCGCCCGCACCGCAGTACTGCACCTCGAAGGGTCCCTCGACGTCCTGGCCGAGCAGGTTCCGGAGATCCTTGTCGACGATGCTCGGGCCGCCGATCCCGCGGAACTGGACGTCGTCGGCGTACACCTGACCGAGCACGGGGTCGAGTGCCGCCCGGTACAGCGGCGACAGCAACGCCGGGTAGATCGTCGCTCCCGGCTGGTCGTAGTCGCCGTCGTCGTCGGCGTCGAGCAGCGGCGCGTCGTCGGCGACCCACTCGTCGAGGATCTCCTTCACCTCGGCCGCGAGTTCGGTCGGTGCTTCGCCGCCGGCGAGCACCTCGCTCACCACGGGCCACAGGGTCGAACTCTCGTCCTCGGTCGCCGAGCGATTCATGATGCTGACGACCCCGGCGAGATCGACCTCGTCCGGCCACTGGTCGAACGCCTCGACACGGTGCACCGACCCGTAGAGGTTGTTGTCGCCGTGCATGAAACCGGGCGCCGACTGGTTGTTCCAGTTGAGCAGCCGAGACGACGGATGGCTCACGGCGTGGGGGTGCTCGTCGAGTTCGAGGTAGCCCTGCCACTCGTAGTTGCCGGTGCCGAGGGTCGGCAGCCGCCGGTCGAGGCCCTCGGCGCGCACCGGCAGGTAGCCCGATGCGAAGTAGGCGTTCGTCTCCCGGTTGGCGTACCCCCAGTTGAAGGTGAAACCGAAGCGGTTCGCGACCTCGAAGAAGTCCTCGGGTGTCGCCGCATCGCCTTGTGTCATGCCCTTGAGGGCGGCCAGGTTCAGCCCGTCACGGCCGAACGTCGATCGCTTGCTGGTGAGTGCGACCGGCAGTCCGTCGACGGTCGCCGTGCCGATCACCGGCCCGTGCACCGACACCGGATAGCGCAACGCGACGTCGCCGAGCGTGCCGGCGTCGAACTCCTCGAACGCGATGCAGTCGCCGTCGAACTCGTAGTGGCCCGACGTGCGCGTCGGCGTGCTGCCGTCGGGTTCGCAGAGCACCTCGACATACACGTCGCGGACGTCCTGCCCGGCGGACGTGAGACTCCACGCGTAGTCGGCGGTGCGGCCGATCAGCATGTACATCGACAGCCCGGGGACCGCTGCGCCCTGGGCCTCGTAGTCGGGACCGACGAGGTGGATCTGCTGGACGATCTCGGGGTAGTAGTAGCCGAGCTGCGGACCCATCACGGCGAGCGTCGTGTCGTTCACGGATGCGCTGGGTGCCACCGTGAGCCAGTTCGAGGCGGTGCGCGTGATCGGCCCGTCGGTGGCCGGGTACACGAACGACGCGCCCTGGATCACGGGCACCGAATCGGCAGCGGGTTCGCGCGGATCGAACGAGATCATCGACCCCTCGTCGAGCACGATCGAGCCCGTGACGTCACCGCCGGTGTAGGTGCCGTAGTCGAAGCGTTCCTCGAGCGTCGTCGGGGCCTCGGGGTCGTCGGTCTGGAGCAGGTCGTTCCACACGGCCGTCCCCTCCTCGAACCCGAGTCGGTTGCGCAGTGCGGCGAGGAACTCGGCGTTGGCCGCCTCGCCGCCACCGCCGGCACCGAAGATCGACCCGATGAACGCGGTCACCGCGATGACGTCGTTGACGGTGGCGGGCGGCTTGTCGAGATCGTTCGCCGCCCAGTAGGCGTTCATCCCGTCGGCGTACGCCTGCGCCTCGGCGATGATCTCCGCTCCCTCGGCGCCGTACGTGTCGATGATCAGCTGGACCTGGTCGGTGACGAGCTGCTCTGCCGCCTCACTCGGCACGAACACCTGACCACTCGTGACGAGTGAGAAGGCGTCGATACCCGGGACGTCGGCGAGCGCGACGCGGGCGGCACCGCGGCCGAGGTCGATCAGCAGGGCCCGGTCGCGCGCGGCGACCCATCCGGCACCGAACGCCACGTCGTCGTTCGTCTCGCCGGTGATGTGCGGGATGCCGTACTCGTCGTAGACGATCGTGAGCCCGTCGCGACCGGTCTCCTCGACGGTCGTCTCGCCGATCGGGGCGAAGTCGGCCGGAAGGTAGAACGACTCGATGTCGGCGTCGGTGACGTCGCCCCGCAGTGGGGTCAGCCCGTCGTAGAGGGCGAGCTGATCGAGCGAGTCGTCGTTGGTCGGCAGCCCGCCGTAGTTGCCGGGCGGGAGGATGTAATAGGCGCGATCGTCGGTGACCGCCGGTGCGGGCGGTTCGGTGGTCGGCGCGGTCTCGGCCGTCGTCGGCGGTGTGGCGTCGGTCGTCGGTGCGGTCGTGTCACCCGTCGTGTCGTCGGACGACTCCGCGTCCGTCGTCGAGACGGTGTCGTCGCCCGACGTGACCGTGGTCGACGACGACTCGTCGTCGCCCGAGCAGGCAGCCACGACCAGCGAGCCGGCAAGCAGCATCGCGATCGAGCGCGAGGTGCGCGTCGAGTTCTTCATCCGGATTCCCTCCCCCGGCCCCCTGCCGGTCGGCCCCGAACCTACGCCTCGCCCCACGGCCCTGCACAGTCGGTCGCGGCGGACCCACGACCGGAGAGCCCGAGACGGTCAGTAGCTCCGGGGCAGGCGCAGCACGTTCTGAGCGAGATAGTTGAGCGTCATCTCCTGGCTGACCGGCGCGATGCGCATCAGCCGGGCTTCGCGCCAGTACCGCTCGACGTGGTACTCGCTCGCGTACCCGACGCCGCCGTGGGTCTGCACCGCACGGTCGGCGGCGAGATAGCCGGCCTCTGCGGCGAGGTATTTCGCCGTGTTCGCTGCCTCGCCACAGGGGAGGCCGTGGTCGTAGCGCCACGCCGCCAGCTGCACCATCTGCCACGCCGCCTGGAGCCGGGCATAGGCATCCGCCAGCGGGTGGGCGATCGCCTGGTTCGCCCCGATCGGGCGATCGAACACCTCACGATCGGTCGCGTACCCGACCGCCCGGCGCAGCGCCGCCTCACCGATCCCGATCGCTTCGGCGGCGATGAGGATCCGTTCCGGGTTGAGGCCGGACAGGATGTGATGGAAACCGCGGCCTTCCTCGCCGACCATGCGCCAGTCGTCGACGGGCAGGTCGTCGTAGAAGGTCTCGCAACTCGCGACGGCGTTGCGGCCGAGCTTGGCGATCGGACGCTTCTCGACGTGGTCGGGGTCGAGGTCGGCTAGGAAGAGGGTGAGGCCGCCGAACCGGTCGTCGGGGTCGTCACCGGTGCGGACCAGGATCAGCACCACCTCGGCCTCGAGCGCCTTCGTGGTCCAGATCTTCTGGCCGGAGATCCGCCACGACCCGTCGTCGACACGGGTCGCACGCGTCGCGATCTGCGAGGTGTCGGTGCCGGCGTTCGGCTCGGTCACCCCGAACGCGACGTGCAGATCACCGGCGGCCGCCCGCGGGAGGAACGTCTCCTTCAGTCGGCCGTTGCCGAACTTCACGACCGGTTCGAGACCGAACACCGTGAGGTGGAGCGCGCTGCACCCGTTCATCGCGGCGCCCGACTTGGCGACCTCGCGCATCAAGATCGCCGCCTCGGTGATGCCGCGTCCCCCGCCGCCGTACGCCTCGGGGAGTGCGAGGCCGACCCAGCCGTCGGCGGCCATCGCTCCGTAGAACTCCCACGGGAAACGGTGCTCATCGTCGCACGCCGCCCAGTAGGCGTCGTCGAAGTCGGCGCACCGCGCGGCGATCGCGTCGGCGATCAGTTCGTGGTCGGGGTCGGGCGCGAAGTCCACCGGATCGACGGTACCCGCCGACCGTGCGACGGCTCCGATCAGGCGCCGACGGTCGCGGCGCGCCGACCGCTGAGACGGGCGGGGATCGGGAACGAGTCGGCGTAGCGGGCGGCGACCGGTCCGACGATGGCGAGGAACAACACGTAGGCGGCGGCCAACGCCTCGAGGTCGGGGCCGTCGACGAGTGACGTACCGAGCGCGGCGATCACGATCGAGAACTCGCCGCGTGCGATCAGGACGGTGCCCGCTCGGACGCGACCGCGGGCACCGACACCGGCACGACCCGCGGCGTACCACCCGGTGACGAGCTTGCCGCCGACCGAGACGACGCCGAGTGCGACCGCGGCCGGGATCATCGGGATCAGGTCGGCCGGGTCGATTCGGAACGAGAAGAACAGGAAGAACGTCGCTGCGAACAGGTCGCGCAGGGGGCTGATCAGCTCCATCGATCGCTCCCCCACCTGACCCGACAGCGCGAGTCCGACGAGGAACGCGCCGATCGCGCCCGACACCTCGATCCGCTGGGCGAGGCCGGCGACCAGCAGGGTGAGGCCGAACACGGCGAGCAGCAACGACTCGTCGGTGCCGCCGGCGAGCATGTTCGACAGCTTGTCGCCGAACCGGAGCGCCAGGAACAGGATCACCAGCACGGCCGTCACCGCGACGACGACACTCACCGTCGTGTCGGACGGCGAGCCGCCGACCACGAGCGCCGCGACGATCGGGAGATAGACGGCCATCGCGAGGTCTTCGATCACGAGCACGTTGAGCACCGACGGTGTCTCGCGGTTGCCGAGCCGGTCGAGGTCGAACAAGACCTTCGAGACGATGCCCGACGAGGAGATCCACGTGACGCCGCCGAGCAGCACCGCCGCCAGCACGCTCCAGCCGAGCAGCAACCCGACCACGACGCCCGGCAAGGCGTTCGCGAGCATGTCGACGACGCCGGGCCGCGTGCCGGTCTTGAGACCGTGCCGGAGTTCGTCCTGGTCGTACTCGAGCCCGAGCGCGAGCAGGAGGAGCAGTACGCCGATCTCGGCGGCGAGTGAGATGAAGTCCTCGCTGACGTCGAGGGTGGCGACGCCGCCCTCCCCGACCGTGAGTCCGGCGAGCAGATAGAGCGGGACGGCCGAGATCCCCATGCGGTTCGCGAACCGCGACAGGATCGCCAGCGCCAGGACGACCGCACCGATCTCGATGAAGGCGAGTGCCGCCTCCGCCGAGCCGGCGGCGATCACGGGACGACCAGCGCCCGCAGCCTGTCGAGACCCTCCGCGGTGCCGACGGCGACGAGCGTGTCGCCCGACTCGAACGCGAAGTCGGGGCCGGGTGCGGGGATCGACGTGCCGCTGCGCAACACGGCGACGACCGAACAACCGGTCTTCGTGCGGTACATGCCGTCACCGATCGTGGCGCCGACGGCGGGCGAGGCATCGGGCAGCGTCATCCACTCGAACGCGAGCCCCTCGACCTCCTGCTGGACGACGCCCATGCTCTCGGTGATCTGGCTGGCGCCGAGCAGCGACGCCAGCGTGCGCGTGTCGTCGCTGTCGAGGTGCAGGATCGACGAACAGCGGTCGGGATCGTCGCGGTCGTACACCATGATGTCGCGCCGACCGTCGTGGTGTTGCAGCACGCCGACGGTGGTGCCCTGTGCGGTGACGTACTCCTGGCGGACACCCACCCCCGGCAACTTGGTCTCCGAAACGATCGCCATGACCCCAGTCTGCCGGATCCCCCGGTCGGTTGATGTCAGACACGAACCGACCACCCCATCGCCGGGATGACCACCACCCGGTCGGTTGATGTCAGACACGAACCGACCACCCCATCGCTGAAGTGATCGCCACCGGGTCGGTTCGTGTCTGACATCAACCGACCACATCCGTGCCGGTTACCGTCGGCGGGATGATCAGCGACGAACTGCGGGAGCGTCGGCTCGCGACACTCGACGTCCACTTCCGGTCGGAGGTCGACCACGACTGGGACGCCTGCCTGGCGACGTTCGCCGGCACGCCGCGCTACGAGATCGTGCCGCTCGGTCACGTCCACGAGGGCGACGAGCAGGTGCTCGCCTACCACCGCGCCCAGCGCACGGCGTTCCCCGACCAGCGTCACGAGAACGCCCGCTTCCACGTCGCCGACGACGACACCGTCATCGCCGAGTTCGACCTGATCGGCACGAACACCGGCGAGTTCGTCGGCGGCGCGCCGACCGGCAAGGCGTTCCGGGTCCCGACGATCGCCGTGTTCTCCTTCGACGACGACAAGATCACCAACGAGCGCGTCTACCTCGACGTCCTCAGTCTCCTCACCCAGATCGGCCGCACCGACCTGGTCGGTTGAGAACGGATGTGGTCAGACCAGGTCCGTTCCAGCACGCGGCGAGCATCAGACTCCTTCGGAACGGACCTGGTCTGACCACATCCGTTCCCGGCTTCGGCGACCTACTTCGCGGCGAGGAGGGCCCCTCTGGTGGCGGCGATCTCGTCGGGGTTGCCACCCATGACGACGGCGGTGAAGTCGGTGGCGCCCGCGGCACGGATGCCGGCGATCCCCTCGACGACCTCGTCGTGGCTGCCGATCAGCGACAGCTCGGCCAGACCGTGCACGCCCTCGATGTCGAGCATCGCCCGGTACGACGGCAGCTCGGCGTAGTTGGCGAGGATCGCCCCGACGAAGTCGCGGGCCGGCTGCGGATCGTCGGTCACCCAAACGGGCAGGCTGCACACGATGCTCGGCGTCGGCCGACCTGCTGCGTCGGCGGCACCGTCGATGATCGGCTTGATCTGCTGCTCGATCGTCTTCGGGCCGACGCACCACAGGATCGTGCCGTCGGTCCGCTTGCCGGCGACCCGGAGCATCTGGTCGCCGAGCGCCGCCAGCATCACCTTCGGCGGTTCGTTCGTGGGCCGCGTGCCCTCGCCGACGTAGCTGAAGATCTCGCCTTCGTGATTCGACGCGCCTTCCTCGAGCAGGGGCTGGAGGATGTCGAGGTAGTCGAGCATGTGCCGCACCGGCTTGTGCCACGCCATCTTGTAGCGGTCCTCGACGATCGGACGGTGCGACAAGCCGATACCGAGCACGAACCGGCCGCCTGCCGCCGCCTGAGCCGTGAGGGCGGACGCCGCCATCGCGTGGGGGTGGCGCGGCCACGTCGGCACGACCGCGGTGCCGAGGGTGAGCGACGAGGTCTGCGTCCCGATCAGGCCGAGCATGGCCTGGGCGTCGAGCAGCGCCGTCTGTGCGAGCCAGTAGCTGTCGAAGCCGTCGGCTTCGACCTGGACCGCGGCGGCGGTGATCGCGCCGAGGTCGGGATTGACGAGTTGGTCGGAGCCGTTGATGCCGATCTTCACGTGGCCACCGTACGACGTGCCGGTCGGTGGGGCGGTGTCGGGCCCGGACGCGGGATGATGGGTGCATGCCGCGCCTGTTCGTCGCCGCCTGGCCGTCGCCCGACGTGGCGGGGACGCTCGGTGCGCTCCCGCCCGACACGTCGCCGGGCGTCCGGATGGTGCCGCCGGAGAACTGGCACGTCACGCTCCGTTTCCTCGGCGAGTGCGACACCGCCGAGGTCGTCGAACGCCTGCGGTCCACTGCGCTGCCCCGGGTCACTGCACGTGTCGGGCCGACGCTCGAACACCTCGGGCCGCGCCAGGTGGTGGCGCCGGTGGCGGGCGTCGACGCCCTCGCTGCCGCGGTGGTGCGCGCGACCGCCGACCTGGGCGAACCGCCGCGCGCCCGCTTCGTCGGCCACCTGACGGTCGCACGCCTGCGACGTGGTGCGAGCTCGACACTGGTCGGTGTGCCGGTCACCGGCTCGTTCCGCGTCGACGAGATCGCCGTCGTGTCGAGCACGCTCTCGCCCGGCGGGGCGGAGTACGCGACCGAGGCGCGGTTCCCCACGGCCGACCCCGTCTGAACAACCGTGCGATCAGGCGGCCACGTCGGCCGGAAGTGACGAGAACACGTCGGCGACCTGCAGCACCGTCGGTTGCCGATCGACGAGCAGCACACCGCGGCCGGGCGGCATGCGGAGCCCCGGCCGCAGCGAGAGCTTGACACCGGTCGCCTGCAGGAACTCGGTCGGGTCGGTCGGCTGGAGGACCAGCGACCGACGCGCCCGACGAAGTTCGTTGACCGCGGCGCTCGTCGTGTAGCCGGTCATCGAGCGAGACTCCATGGTGGCGACGATCCGGATCTCGTCGACGGCGAGCAGGCGCTGCCAGAGCGGATCGAGCGTCGGGTCGTCGAACGCGTCGACGTCGTCGACGAACAGCAGCACGGGCCGCTCGGGCGACACCGAGGTGACCCGATTGGCGATCCGGTCGAGCAGCTCGGCAACCGCCGGTGCCCGCCCGAACCTCGCACGACCGACCGGCACCGCAAGGCCCGCGAGCGGTGACGACGACGGCCCGACGAGGTACGAGTCGTCGGTCGCGAGCGCGTGCCAGGCCGCAGCGAGCGCGGTCGAGCGACCGGAGCGCGACGGCCCGACGATCGCCAGGTGCGACCAGTCGACATCGACCGTGACCGCCGTGCCCGAGACGTCGGCGACGCCGATCGATCGTGCGGTGCTCGGGCCGAACCGTTCCGGCAGCGCGCTGCTGACGAGCGGCACCGGCACGCGTCGGTCACCGACGGACTCGGTTGCCAGCGCGCCGAGCGCCTCCGCCTGGCCGCGGGCGGTCGGGTCGACGCCCTCGACCGCGACCTGGATCTCGACACCGTCGAGCAGACCACGCCCGGCCGTCGCGTCGAAGACGTCGATGCGCTTCGCCGGCACCCCGAGGTCGGCGTACGACTGGGGGTCGGCGTGCCGCAGGACGAGGCGGCTCCCGATCGCGGACTGGAGTCGCGTCGGGACGGCGGAGCGACGGTCGGCGGTGACGACGGTGTGGATGCCGACGGTCCGTCCGTCGACGACGAGGCGGTGCACCAGTTCGCTCCACGTCTCCCCACCCACCGGGCCGGCGAGCGGGTCGAGCAACGTTTCGGCGAACGCCCCGAACCCGTCGATCAGGAGCACGATCCGGTCGAACCGTTCGTGACGGTCGCGGTGGTGGGCGGTCAGGTGTTCCGCCGACGATGACGCTAGAGCGGCCCGGCGACGGGTCAGCTCGGCGTCGAGAACGAGCAGGTGCCGGGTGACCGCTTCGAGGTCGTCGCCGGTCGCGACGTCGACGACCGACTGCAGCGAGCGCAACGGCGCCAGGCCGCGCGTCCCGAAGTCGAATGCCAGCGTGACCGCGCCGCCGCCACAGCGCTCGACACCGGCGGCGATCGTGCGCAACAGGGTCGTCCTCCCCGACCCGCCGGAGCCGAAGACCGCAAGACCACCCGATCGCTCGAGGTCGACGAGCGCCACGCCTTGCGCCTGCCGTTCGGGTGCGTCGTAGCGACCGACCACGATCGTCCGACCCGGTTCGTCTCGGGCCGGGGACGACTCCGGGGCGTCCCACGCGTCGGCGAGTCGCACGTGTTCGGGCAACACGTCGCGCCACGGTCGTCGCGGCACCGCTGCAGCGACCGAACGAGCGGCGTCGGCGATCGCATCGAGCGCCACGTCGAGTTGCGATGCGCAGGACCGGCCGATCGTGCCGCTCGTCGAGACGGTCGACGTCGCGGTACTGGGCGAGCCGTCGAGTCGATCGAACGGCCGGACCGTCACGGCGGTGCGTTCGGTCGCCGCCGCGGCGGGTGCGCTCGCGTACGCGCTCTGGAACTCGACCAGTCGCCGCGGGCCGAGGCGGACCAGGCCGCGACCGCGGAGCGGTGCCGGGATCTCCGCCGCGTCGGGGCTGTCGAGAACGGCGTTCGACTCTGTGCGGTCGAGCATCCGGAGCGAGATCCGCAGGTTGGTATTGGCGAGGATGTTCTCGTCGACCGCACCGGTGGGACGCTGGGTCGCGAGCACCAGATGGATCCCGAGGCTGCGTCCGCGCTGCGCGATGTCGACGATGCCGGCGACGAAGTCGGGCACCTCCTTCACGAGGGTCGCGAACTCGTCGACGACGATCACGAGCGACGGCGGCGCCGCGGCCGGGTCGCGTTCGGCGAGGTCGGCGAGGTCCTTGGCGCGGCCCTCGAGCAGCGCCATCCGGTGGTGGAGTTCGGCCCGCAACGAGACGAGCGCCCGGTGGGCGAGGCTCGCCGAGAGGTTCGTCACGTACCCGACCGTGTGCGGCAATCGCTCGAAGACCTGCGACGACGCACCGCCCTTGTAGTCGACGAACAGGAAGTTCAGGCGCTCGGGCGGATGACGGAGCGCGAGCGCCGCGACGGTCGACTGGAGCAGTTCACTCTTGCCGGAGCCCGACGTGCCACCGATCAGGGTGTGCGGTCCGTCGGCGACGAGGTCGAGTTCGACCGGGCCGTCGGCGCCGACGCCGATCACGAACGGCAGACCCGGACCGCGACCGCGTCGCCACGCTGCCGCGATCGAGTCGACGTCGGGGTGGCCGACCACGTCGAACAGGCCGACCGTACGCGGGATCGACGTCGTGAGCGACGAGCCCGACGCATCACGTACCGGGGCGAGCGCCCGTGCGACCCGGTCGACGACCGTCGGGCGGACGTGGTCGAGTTCGACGTCGTGGTCGGGCTCGGTCGGTTCGGTCGTCCAGAGTCGCCCGACGAGGCGGGCACCGTCGGCCTGTGAGACAGCGAGCACGGCGCCCGCCTGGCGTGGGACGTCCGCGGCGCGGTCGGCGAGCCAGACGACGCTGATCGACGCGTCGCGCGCCAGATCGAGCAGCCGTGCCAACGGTGCCGGGTCGGGCCGCAGAGTCGCATCGAGCACGGCGACGACGCGCGGCCAGGCGACGGCCCGCTGGTGGCCGACGGTGGTCTCGCCGACCCGTCGTTCGGCGAGGTCGAGCAGTCGTGCGATCAGGTCGTCGGCCGCGCTCGCGCTCTCGGCGAGGTGCGCGCCGACGAGCGGCGACGTCACCGATCGGCAGTGCGGTAACCACTTCATCGCGTCGAGGTTGCGGTCGGGGTCGACCGCACCGACGAGCGTCACGTCGTCCGGGCTGTGCAGCGTGGCGACCTGGACGACGAGCGCCGCCGCCGTGCCGTCGACGAGGAGCGGATCACCGTGGACGGCGAGGTGCCGTTCGGTGAGGTCGACGGCGATCGGCACGGCGACGAGCCGATCGGCGCCGCGGAGTCGGCGCTCGGCCTCGACGCGGAGGTCGTCGTCGCCACCGGCGGCCAGACGCATCTCGAACGCGGCCGTGTCGTCGCCGAGTCCGACCCGTAACCGGAGGACGTCGGGAGCGTCGCGGCCGCGCGGCCACAGGTCGATCGTGCGGAGTTCGGCTCGACGCACGAGCTGAGCCGTGTCGGGATGGGCGGCGTGGCGGACCCGACCTTCGGTCGCGGCGAGGCCGTCGAACCCGGCGCGTCGATCGGCGACCATCGAGCGGAACGCTGCGAGATCGTCGGCGAACGATCGGCGGCCCGACCGTCGGTCGTCGACCGCCGTGCCGATCATCACGACGGGCGAGACGAGCGTGAAGAGGAGGAACATCGCCTGGCCGGTGACGAAGTACATGGCGACGCCGGCGGCGACCGGCGCGGCGACCGCCACCAGCTGGAGGCGACGTGGTTCGGGCCGGGCCGGGATCGGGCCGACCGGCTCGACGTCGGCCGGTCGGAGGCAGGGCGGACGGTAGGGCGTGCGGTGGAACGCGACCTGGCCGAGTCGGTCGCGGTCGTCGCACGGTTGGCGTTCGAACCGCCGGACGACGAGGCGGGTGCCGGCGATCTCGATCGAGTCGCCCAGGTCGATCCGGCGTGTGGCGCCGGGTGCGACGATCACCCCGGCGACGCGGACGGCGTTGCCCGCACCGGGCGCCGGCGTCAGTTCGGTCGTGCCGCCGGTACCGACGGTGAGCGTGGCGTGGACCCGGGAGACCGTCGGATCGGCGATCGTGATGTCGGCGCCGGAACTGCGGCCGATCGTGTTGGCGCCGGTCCGGAGGATGGCCGAGTCGCCGGCGGCCGGCCCGCTCACCACGTCGAGCGCCAGTGCTCGAAGCGGGATCGGATCGTGCGGTGACGCGAGCCCGTCGAGGCGGACCACGTCTCCGGCGAGCAGATCGAGGTCGGCGACCGGGCGGTCGAGGTCGACGGGTTGGCCGGTGCGTTCGACGACGAGGTGCCGGGTCGACACGCCGACATGGGCCCCGACCGCCGCCGCGAGGTCGGCACCGGTGTGGTGGTCGTCGACGGTCACGAGGACGTCGATCGAGGTATCGGACCCGGCGAGACGGAGGGCGATGTCGTGCACGGGATCGACCGTACGGACGGATGCCGGACGGCGGAATGGGGACGACTCCCCGGAGATCGAGCGGCGTCAGAGGGCGGCGAGGTGCCGACGGGTCGCGTGCTCGCCCGCCCATCGATACGACACGACGCCGTCGGGTCGTCGGACGCTCACGAGCCGTCCGGTCGAGGCGCCGTGCGACCCGTAGGTGTAGGTCGCGACGCGACCGTCCGACGCCGCGACTTGTACGACGCGGTCGTCGGCCCAGTCGAGCTGGAGTCGACCGGCGTCGTGATCGATCGCGATGACGCGGCGGCGTGCGTCGCGGCGGAGACGGAGCGATCCGCTGTCGGAGCTCCAGGTCGAGAGCAGACCGTGCCCGTCGAACGTGGCGCACGCGGTCCGGCGGCCGGTGCCGACCTCGAGCCGCCACGTCCGGTCGGCGACCGTGAGCCGGTGGTGTGGGCCGGCCGAGCAGACCCAGCCGTGCGACGTCGGCACGAAACGCAGACGACGGTCGGCGAGGTGGGCGACGACGGTGCCCTCGGCGGGCACCAGCGCCATGTCGACCGACGACCAGAAGCCGGGGCCGAATGCGCCGCTCGGGCCGGGTCGGTGGGCACGACCGAGCGGCACACCGGGGAGGTCGTGCTCGACCGGCGCCGCGGCGGGAGGTGCGGCGCCGGTCGGCACGCCGACACGCACGTCGCTCCGACGGGTTGGGACATCGGTGGACATGCGGCGGATCCGGCTCAGACGTCGGCGAGGACGACGCTGTCGATCTGGGTGCGGATGAAGCCGGTGAGTTGGGCCCGCGCCTCGTCGCACGTCGACGTCGCGTTGCCGGTCAGCGCCTGGACGGCCCCGACGGCGTTCTGCTTCGCGTTGCCCTCCCAGTCGGTGCGCTGGAGAGCGCCGAGGTGTCGTTGCATCGCCTCACGGATCGCAGCGAAGTGTGCGTCGACGACCGGCATCAGCGCCTCGAGCGCCGCCGTGTCGACGTCGACGTAGTCGACGACCGCCGGCGCCGGCGCGGCGATCGGCTTGTCGGCGAGCGTGATGTCGAGCGGCGCGCCGCCGAGACTGGCGGCGATGTTCGACGTCGACACCCGGACGGCGTCGGCCATGGCACCCATGCTGCGGTGCAGGCTGCGGCCGAACTCCTCGGCCAGGCGGCCGCACTCGGTCTTGAACTGGACGGCGTTGGGCCCGAAGTAGCGGACGGCGACGACGTCGTCGGCGAGGCGGCCGAGTTCGGCGGTGATCGCGTCGAACTCGCCTTGGGCCGTCGCGCCGTAGGCACGGACGCTGGCGGGGTTGACTCGGATGAGGGTCATGGGTGCTCCTTCGTGTCGGCGCCGCATCGGAAGCCGCTCGTGGTGGACACGAGCGACGGTACGGATCGCCGTCGGAGCACGGAATGGGGACGAGTCCCCCGACCGAGCGGTGACGCCGGCGTCAGGCGGGCGGCACGTCGGGGCCGATCGGGCGCCCGTCGACGACCTGGTCGAGGTACTCCGACATGCCGACGCCGGTGAGGTCGCCGCATTGGTATCGGGTCATCGCCTCGGTGATGCGGGTCGTCATGAACTCGCCGTCGGGGTTGGCCCGCCGGTTGCGGAGCGGGATGAGCGAGATCACCTCGCCGGTCACCTCGTACGTCTCGCCGTCGTCGGTCACGGCTCGGCACCGCATCGCGGTCTGGTTGCCGTGCTCGTCGAAGTCGCTGTCGATCTCGACCTCTTTCAGCTTGCGGTAGCGACCGTCGCTGTAGACCATGCCGCCCTGGCGCGGCGGCGCATCGGGGCCGCCGTCGATGACCGACAGCATCATCGCGAGGTCGGGGCCGAGCATGATCGGCAGCCACCGGTACCACGAGATCGCCTGCCAGTAGCGGGGGCCCCACGACTTGTCGCGCAGCCCGTAGCCGTCGATCGTGAGCACCTCGTCGCCGACCACGATCTCGCCCTGCACGGTGATGTGCTGTTCGTAGTGGGCCTTGGCGAAGCTCCTTTCGGGGTCGGTCTCGAGTTCGGTGCCGTCGTCGTACTGCGGCTTGCCGCCGTACATCGGCGACATGCCGGTGACGGTCAGGTTCACCGTGCACGGCACGTGCGGGTTGTCGCGGAACGCCTGGCGCGGGTCGGCCATCTGCAGCGGATCGTCGAGTAGGCAGAGCTTGCCGTCGTAGGTGATGCGGAGTTCCTCGAACGGGGTGACGACGTCGATGCGGAGCCCGCCCGCGTCCATCGCGTCGTTCGAGTCGATCTTGGGCCGCTGATACATGAAGCCGACGCGACCGCCGGGCAGGTACACGCACACGGTCATCTCGGCGTAGCCCTCGTTGACCCGGTTGCCGAGTCGGAACCAGCCGCCCACCTCGCGCTCGAGATCGAACGCGTTGAGGTACATCGACTCGTTGTAGTTCTCGGCGGCGTCGGGCTCGTGGGGATACTCGTCCTCTGGCTCGAGGACGGTGATGATCTTCCGCTCGGTCATGCCGTGAGTCTGTTGTATCGGCCAAGCATTCGACGAGGCGGAGCCTGCGGCTCGTAGCGTTGCGCGCATGACCGATGCGCTCGATCTGCTGGGCATCTTCGTGTTCGCCGTGTCGGGTTGCGTGGTCGCCGTCCGCCGCGGGTTCGACATCGTCGGCCTCGTCGCGCTCGGCACGGTGACGGGCCTCGCCGGCGGCATCACCCGCGACCTGCTGATCGGTGAGATACCGCCGGTCGCCCTGCGTGAGTGGGAGTGGCTGATCGTGCCGGTCGTGGCCGCGGTGGTCGTCGCGTTGATGCCCCGCCTGGTCGAACGTCTGCACCATCCGGTGCTCGTGTTCGACGCCGCGGGGCTCGGATTGTTCGCCGCGGTCGGCGCGTCGCGGGCCGTCGACGCGCCGGTGAGCGTGCCGGCCGCGGTGCTGGTCGGGGCGATCTCGGCGATCGGCGGCGGGCTGCTGCGCGACGTGCTGGCCGGTGAGGTCCCTCAGATCTTCTCGGCCGACAGTCGGCTGTACGCGATCCCGGCGACCATCGGCGCCTCGATCGTCGTGCTCGGCGACGAGGCCGGTCTGGCCGTCACCCCGGTCGAGGTCGTCGCCGTCATCGTCACGTTCGTGCTGCGGATGGGCGCACTGCGGTTCGGGTGGCACGCCCCGATCCCACGCCGTACCGTCGAGGCCGACCACCTACGCTCCGATCCGTGAGCGACGACAGGGTGTTCCGGGTGACGGTGCGTGGACGGTTCCACGAGCTGTCGGAGCGCGCCCGCGCGTATCTCGTCGGCGCCCAGGCCGAGCACGACATCTTCGTGTCGGCCTACACACCGGAGGGCACGTTCACCTACGACGAGCGGATCCTGTTCTTCAACCTCCGTTACGAGATCCGGGCGAACGGCCCCGACGCCGAATCGGACGCGATCACCGAGGGGTTGCTCGAGGCCGAGCAGTTCCTCGCGACGATGGGGTTCGGCCACCAGGGGCTGACCGCGAAGGCCGCCGACCTGTCGGCGATGTGGCCCTGACGCGGGTCGTCACCAAGCGCGGGCGCGTGCTCGGCCGAGCGTGGTGACGAGGTCGGCGGCGTCTCGGGCCCAGTGGGTCTCGGTTCCCTTGCGGGCGATCTCGGTCTCGGCGGCGAACCACCGGCCGTCGGGGAGGTCGACGACCCAGCACCGCAGACGGGTCGACGACGCTGCGTCGAGGTCGATGTCGCGGTAGCCGACCGACAGTCCGTGGGTCGGGCAGGCGAGCACGATCCCGCGACAGCGGCCCCGCCATCGGCCGATCTCGGCGACGCGGAAGGCATCGGGTGAGAGGAGGAAGAGCGCCGACGTCAGGACGACCGGTGCGGCGTCGTCGAGCGGACGGTGGAGCATGCCGGCCACTCGGTCGGTCGCCGGTGAGACGCGCACCATCGATGTGAGCGAATCACCCGTCTGCCCCCGCAGCCAGGATGCGGCCGCGCCGCGCTCCGGTTTTCTCCCCGCCACGGTGGAAATACTAGGCGCGCCCGGCGCACACGATCGGTTCGGTTCCGACCGGTGGCGCCTCGGCCCGTAGGGTCGGTGGGTGGCCCAGACCGACGGCTCCCCCACCGTCGCCGACCGTCGCCCCGAGCGGCTCGACCGGCGAGTGCTCCTCACGGTGCTGTCGTGCGTCGTCGTCTTCAGCTCGTCGATGACGATCGTCTCGGCGTCGTTGCCGACCATGGCCGACGATCTCGACTCCACCGAGTCGCTGCTCTCGTGGGCGGTCACCGGCCTGTTCCTCGTGATGAGCGTGAGCACGCCGGTGATGGGCCGGCTCGGCGACGGCCACGGACACCGACGCATCTTCCTCGCCGGCACCCTCGTCCTCGCCGCCGGCACGCTGGCCTGTGCGCTCGCACCGACGGCGATCACCTTCGTCGCTGCCCGGATGGTGGTCGGCCTCGGCATCTCGGCGACGATGCCGAACGGGATCGCGATCGTGATGGAGGCCCACCCGCCTGCGCTGCGCGGCGAGGCGATGGGCTGGTTCCAGATGGCGATGACCGGTGCGCCGGTGCTCGGTCTGGTGATCGGCGGCCCGTTGATCGAGGCCTTCGGGTGGCGGTCGGTGTTCGCGATCCTGTTCCCCCTCGCGCTCGTCGGACTGACGGTGGCGATCAAGGTGATCCCCGACGACCGCGAGTCGCGCACACCGGTGCCGATCGACGTTCAGGGCGCCGTCTCGCTCGCGACGGCGACGCTCGGGTTCCTGCTCTGGTTGCAGGTCGGCGGGTCCGACGGCCTGGTGACCCTCGTCCCGCTCGCACTCCTGACGATCGGTGCCATCTCACTGGTCGTGTTCGTGAAGGTCGAACGACGGGTCGAGTTCCCGCTCCTGCGCCTCGACTACTTCCGTCGCCGCAACTTCACCGGTCCGCTGATCAACCACCCGCTCAGTCAGTTCGCCTACATGGGCAGCTTCCTGATCTCGCCGATCATGCTCGACGAGTCGTTCGGCTACTCGGTGGCGACGGTCGCGTTGATCCTGTTGTTCCGGCCCGCCGCGTTCTCGGTGTCGTCGCCGTTCGGTGGCAAGCTCGCCGGCCGAGTCGGCGAGCGCCCGATGCTGATCGTCGGCACCGCGCTGATGGTCGCCTCGATGGTGACGTGGGTGTTCGCCGCGTGGTGGGTCGACCTGTGGCTGGTGATCCTCGGTCTGTTGCTGTCGGGCCTGGCGATGGGGCTGTCATCGCCGTCGTACCAGACGGCGATCGCCAACGCCGTCGAGCCGTCCGACCTCGGCATCGCCAACGGCATGGGTTCGACGCTCATGAACATCGGCATGCTCACCGGCATCCAGGTGATGTTCACCGTGCTCGGCGAGGGCCGCGACCCGGCCGATTTCGCGAGGACCTTCGCCGTCGGCGCCGTCGCGGTGACGCTCGGCATCACGGGCGCACTCGTCATGGACCGCCGCCACTGACCGGCCCTGGACGAGGCGTCGGGAACGGGCGGTAACGTCGTGATCGTGGACGGAGCGGGACCGGAACCGATCGACCTGGCCATGGCTCGCACGGCGCGAGCCGCCGTAGCACCGTCGCCGATGGCGGTCGAGATGGCGGGGAACGCCGCCCAGCTGCTGGGATCGCTGTACCGCACCGAGGACGTCGCGGTTGCCCCCGACGGCCGGCGAGTCGCGATCCCCAGCTTCTTCGGCGACCACGCCGTGCTCGCCGATCTCGACGTCGACCGCGACGGCGACGTCCCGACCCTGCACGTGAGCAGCGCGTCGATCGTGCAGTGCGAGCAGCTCCGTCACCCACACGGCGCGGCGTTCCTCGACGACCGGACCCTGCTCGTCGCCAATCGCGGCGCCGAACTGATGGCGATCGACGTGCCGCCCCGCGGTGCCGGCCCGAGCACGGTGTTCCGGACCGGGCGGGTGCTCGTCGGTGAGCACGACCCGGCTCCCGTCGCCGGTCCGAGTTCGCTGTCGGTGCGACGCTCCGATGGTCTCGCCGACGTGCTGGTGTGCAACAACCACTCGCACACGGTGACGCGGTACCTGTTCGACATCGTCGACGACCTCCGGGTGATCGACCGGGAGGTCCTGATCGGCGACGGCCTGGCGACGCCCGACGGTGTCGACGTGAGCGCATCGGGCCGATGGATCGCCGTGTCGAACCACGACACGCACGAGGTGTTCGTCTACGCCTACGAACCCGAGGCCGAGTCGCCGGTCCGCAAGGTCGGCACCCTGCGCGGCGCCAACTTCCCCCATGGGGTGCGGTTCGTCGACGACGATCGGGCGATCCTCCTAGGCGACGCCGGCCTGCCGTACCTGTACGTGTTCCGCGCCGGCGACGCCGACTGGACCGGCGTGCGCGATCCGGCCCGCACGCTGCGCGTGATGGACGACGACACGTTCAACTCGGCGCGCTACAACCCGCAGGAGGGTGGCCCGAAGGGACTCGCCGTCCTCGGCGATCAGGGTGCGGTCGTCCTGTCGAGTGCGTACCAGCACCTGGCCTGCCTGTCGCTCGACGATGTGCTCGCCGGCACCGCCGGGCCGGCCGCCTCGGCTGCGCCTGCGGCGTCCCTGCTCGACGACCCGACGATGCCCGACCTCGTCCGTCGCAGCCTCCGCCGCCGCCACGACGCCGAAGCCGAACTCGAGGCGCTCCGTGCCGAACTCGACGACGCCCGGTCACGCGAGCACGAGCGGGACGCGGCGGTCGCGGCATTGCACCGGCGACTCGACGATCTGACGGAGCAGATGAGGGCCGCCGGATCGTCACACGACACCGAACTCGCCGAGGCCCACGCCGAACACGAGCGGCTCGAGCTCGAGCTGGCCGAGATGCGGCAGAGCACCTGCTGGCGCCTCACCCGACCGATCAGAGCCGCGATCGACGCCGTCCGCCGGCGCTGAGACCAGGCGGGTCTTCCCCGGCCTCACTCGACGAACGGCACCTGGGCCCCGATCACCTCACCGGCCACGGCGAGCACTCCTCGACCCGCTCGCGTGTCGCGGAGGACCTCGTCGGCGATGCGTCGAACACCGAAGTTCGAACCATCCATCGCCGACTTCGGGGTCAGGAGCAATGCCGTCCGGGCCGGCAGTGCCCGTGTCAGGTCGCCTCGCGACCCGAAGAACTCGGTCGGACCGGCCATGATCACCGCGCGCGGCCCTGGCCCGTCGAGGAACGCCTGCAGGCCGTCGACCGGTGCTGTCCAGCGGTGTGCATCGTCGATGAACAACGCGACCGGGCCGGGGGACTCGGCGAGGGTCTTGACATCCTCGGGGGTCGTGACCGAGCCGGGGAACGTCCCGGGGGTCAACGGTGACCGACGGGAGACCGGCAACGCAACGACGCCCCAGCCGTGACGCCGCATGAGGTGGGCCGCGGCGAGGAGTGTCGTGCTGCGACCGCTGCGAGTGGGTCCGGTCACGACGAAGGTCGGGCCGTCCTCTTCGGCGTCGAGCCAAGCGACCTCGCCCAGTTCGGTGTCGACGGCGAGCACGACAGGGTGTCGGACGCCCTCGGGCGGTGTCGACGCCGCCACGTCACGGATCGGGAGCGGCCACGGCAGCTCCGACAACCGGACGGGCAGCGCGTCGGTCGGTCCGACGTATTCGCTCGTGAGCCGGTGACCGATCGCCCGCACCACCTCCGATGCCGGAGCATCGGGAGACGACGGGACGAGCGCGAACTGCACGAGCCGCTCGCGGTTGACGTCGACGGCCCGACCCGTGCCCCGGATCGATCCGTGCAGCAGACGTGGCACCCCGACCGCGGTGTACTCCTGTCGATCGGGCAGCTCGAACACGAACCGGCGGCCGATCGACGAGCCGATCCGGTGGTGGGCGATGTTCGCAGGACCGGTCATCACGACCCGGACGCCGGTTCCGGCCGCCTCCGACACGAGTCCGATCAGCGGACCGAGCAGCAGACTCTGGTTCGACTCGCCGAGCGAAAGGATTCGATCGGCGCCGTGGACCACGAGCACCACCTCCGTGAGGGTCTCGCCCGTGGCCGTGTGGTACTCGGAGACGTTCGACACGCCGAGGTCGGACAGCTTGGCCTTGCGGCGGCTCACTTCGGTCGCCACGTGACGCAGCATGCGGAGAGCCAGCGGCTCGTTGCGTTCGGCGACACCGCCGACGTGTGGCAACGCCAACAGGCCGCCGAGCCCTTGGCCCAGTTGGTCGAGCACGTAGAACTGAAGTCGGTCGGGGCCACGGCGCGCAGCGCCCGACACCGTCAGGGCGCGCACGACGTCCGCGAGCGCCGAACTGTCGCCGCCGAGCAACAACACGTGCGGACCGAACGGCTCGAACTCGACGATCGACTGCCGCTGCAGTTCGGGTTCGTCGACCAGGCCGATGGGCCACGTCGCCGTCGGCGAGCGGTTGACGTCGGCGATGCCGACCTGTGCCGGCAACTCCTTCGGCCATGGGACGGCGGGTGCGGTCCATCCTGACGCCGCCGCAGCGGCTCGGAGCGTCTCGACGACGGCCCACATGTCGGTGTCCTCGGCCGGAACGTCGACGATCGCCTCGGTCGGCGGGGCGTCGGCGAGCGATGCGAACGGCACCTGACGCACCTGCACCGCAGCGGCGACGACCTCCTTACCCGGGCGCGGCCCGGCGACGCGGGCCGCCTGGAACTCGATCGCCCTGCCGCCGTGCGAACGCAGGAAGGCACGGCCGATCCGCTCCTTCGGGATCGTCGCCGCCTCGGGCGAGTTGAGGACAGCCTTGCTGTGCGCTGCTTCCTGGACGCGGAAGCAGATCCTCATCCCGGCGTTCGCCGCGATCTGGTTCGGGAGCTGGTTCTCGAAGTTCTGCGTGACGAGGAGGAGGTGGACACCCAGACCGCCGCCGACGCGCGTCACGCTCTCGAGCGACGACAGGTTCTCCTTGCCAGTTTCGGAACTCAGCAGCTCGGAGAACTCGTCGACGATGACGAGCAGTCGCGGGACCGGTGCGAGTGACGGGTCGGATCGGCGCGCTGCTCGATAGGCGTCGAAGTTTGGTGCGCCAACCTGTTTGAACGACCGCTGGCGGCGTTGCATCTCCGCTTCGATCAGCCGCACGGTCCGGACGAACGAGTCGACGTCGTGATTGGTCGAGAGGTCGATCACGTGCGGTAACCGAGCCGACAGTTCGTGGTCGACGCCACCCTTGAAGTCGACGATCGCGATCGACAGGTCGTCGGGATGGTTCGCCACCGCGAGCGATGTGATGAGCGATTTCAGGAACTCGGTCTTGCCCGACCGGGTGGTGCCGCCGACGAGCCCGTGGGGGCCGTCGCGTACGATGTCGAGTTCGGTGACCAGGTCGCCCAGACCACCGACTCGGATGCGGGAGGTCCCGCTCGACATCGACCATCGTCGAGCGACCTCGTCCGCCCGTGCGGGATCGGTCTCCGCGTCGATGAGGTCGACGAGACGGATCACCTCCGACCCGGCGACGTCGTCGCGTGCCGAACCCGCCGGGCGACATCCGGACATGGCGCGAGTCGGCCGCTCGAACACCGCTGTCGACATCTCGACGCTGCGGATGCGATCGACGCGCGGTCGGGTCTGGCTCACGAAGGTCGCCTCGTCCGAGTAGCGCCCGAGGCTCAACTCGGCGTTGCTGCCCTCGGGCGTGACCTTGCTGTCGATCGTGATGCCGACCACGCCGACCGCGGCGCCGTCGACGAGCAGGTCGGTCAGTTCCGCCGGGTCGAGTGCCTCGACGCAGTCGATCACGACGACGTGGACGGGCAGCGCCGAGGCGCTGCGTCCGTCGGCCTCGCGGCGGCGTTCGTCGATCGTCGATCGCAAGAGCGACAGCGCAGCGGCGCGTGCCGCCGGTGTCGCGAAGATCCGGTTCTGTCCGTCGCCGAGGAACGTGTGCGGCATCCAGCGCACCGCATTCCAGTCGTCGGCGAGCGATTCGTCGGTGAGGAGCCAGAGCTTGACGTCGTTCGGCGAGTGCGACGTCGCCAGGTCGAGCAGGATCGATCGGCCCAATGCTCGTGCCCGGTCGAGTCCGCCGCGCACGGCGAGCGGGCCTTCGCGCACGAGCGAGTGGCGCAGGACCGCCGACCACTGCGTGTCCATCGGGAAGGTCGCGTCGTCGGGTCGGCCGTCGACGGTGATCGACGATGGTCGGTCGTGCAGTCCGATCGCCACCTCGCAGAAGTCGTCGTCGTTCACCGAGCGCTCCCACAACCGCTCGTGGCGCGACGCTGCCAGGAGCGCGGCGAGACCGGCGGGAGCGGCGGTCCACCGGTCGCGGCGGAGTTCCTCGCGTCGGGCCTCGCCCAGGTCGGCGATCAGACGGTCCCGTCGGCGTTGGTAGTCGACGACCTCGGCGTCGAACTCGCGCGCCTGCAGCTTGCGGCGACGGACGCCGTCGATGGCGTAGAAGATCGGACCCAGACCGATCACCAGCAGGAAGATCCATCGTCCGGTGATCATCGCCATGCCGACGGCGGTGACGATCGGGATCGCGAAGCTGATCAACGGCCTCCGGGACGACTCCTTCGATTCGCGCGGCTCGGTCGGGTGCTTGAACGCGTCGGGGAGTCGTCGCTCCGCATCGCGGAACCGTCGCTGGAACGCAACGCTGGGTCCGTTCTTGGCGGGTTCGCTCGGAATGGCGCCGGGGTCGATCCGGACGATGCCGAACGTGGTCGCGCCGGCGTGCACGTACGCCTCGTCGGCGACGGTCACCGTGCCGTCGACGTCGTCGCCTTCGACCGTCGTCCCGTTGGTGCTGCCGAGGTCGCTGATCTCGACGCCGTCGTCGGTCACCGATGCCGTGAAGTGCCGGCCCGACAACGACGAGTCGGCGACGACGAGGTCGTTCCCGGCGGCGCGGCCGACCGAGATCGGGGTTCCGGCGATCCGGTGGTAGGTACCGGTGTCGGGACCGGCGACCGAGACGAGGTACCAGCCCGGACCCGGAGCCGGATCGGGGACGTTCCGACCGAGCACCGCACCGTGGCGGATCGGCGAGGTGACGAGCGACTCACCGGCGGCGAGGACGACGCCGTCCGACTTCAGACCGTAGGTGTCGAATCCCTGGTGGTCGAGCTCGTCGACGAGATCGCCGACGCGTGCGTCGTCGGTGGTGTCGACCACCACGTCGCGACGGTCTCGTTCACCGACCTCGACCGAGAGCCGCCACGACGTCGTCACGGGGCCGACCGACCGGGAACGGCGACGACGGTACCGAGCACGACGCCGTCGATCGTGAGGATCACGTCGTCGATCCGGAGCGGCACCGCCTCCGCACCGACGACGATCGTGACGCCGTCGCGTCGGAGCTGTGTCCCGTTCGTCGAGCCCGCGTCGACGACGACGGGGGTCCCGGCGCGCCGTTCGACCGCTGCATGGCGTCGCGACACCCGGCCGTCGGCCACCACGATGACGTCTCGGTCCGGTCGCCGGCCGAACACCAGCGGACGGTCGACGAGTTCGTGGACGTCGTCACCGACACGAACCGCGACCGAAACTCGATCGGCAGGTCGTCGGCCGAGAATGTCGTCGGCCACCTCGAGGACCCGACCGTCGATCGGACGAACCCCGACAGGGCGTACGCCGGCCCCGTCATCGGACGGATCGGCACGATCGACGGCGGCGATCGGGGCGTCGTCGGGTTCGGCCGACGAGTCGGTGGCCATGCTGCCGATGAGTGGACCGAGCATCCCCGTCATCGTCGGTCGCTACGCCGTGCCGGATCGGTCGGGTCGTCGCCGCGGAACGTCCGGAAGGTCGACATCATCGTCGCGAATAACCCCGCGAGTGGCTTGGCGTGGCGGACGTTCGGGGTCGCGAAGCTCACGACCGTCGCGCGTTCGCCGCCGTCGACGGGGACCAGGTACTGCAGGACGAACATCTTCGGTCGTTCCATCGTCGGTTCGGGCGGATCGAACGTGTGGAGCCGCACGACCTTGACCACCTCGCCGACCTCGAACTCCTCGATCGACGCGGGTTCGAGATTCGTGATCTCCGATCCGTTCTGGGCTCGGGGCTCCCGTCCGAGGGCCACGACCATGGTCGATGCGGTCAGTGGGAGGTCGCTGCCCATCTCGCGTCGGTCGATCACGGCGATCGTGCAGGCCGCCGACAACAGGTCGCGACCGCCCCCGAGGACGGTCTCGGACTCGTCGGTCTCGAACGAGTCGGCCATCGTCGCGACGAGTCGGACGTTGCTGCGACGGCAGTCGGCACGGACCGTGTGCATCAGCAGTTCGAATCGCCGGGACGCCGTTCGCGTCAGCGCTCCGTCGGCCACCAGTCGTTCCCGCTGCTGACGCACCAGCTCGTCGAAGTCGCGGCCGTCGTCGAGTGGGAATCGCACCCACTGCGGAGGGAGGGCGATGCCGAACGTGTCGACGGCATCGTCGGTCGTGGTCGGACGGTGGGAGGTGTCGGCGTTCGTCATGGGGTCGCCAAACAGTACGACGCAGCGCCCGGTCCGAACGACGGGCCGGTGTTCCCGAGTGTTCCGACCGACGCGGTCTGCAGCGAGATCCGGCGTTGCAGGTCGGGGGCCAACGGCGACGACTCGACGAAGCCGACCATGTCACCGCTCGTCCAGGCGCCGGTGTCGGTGGTGACACCAGGGTCGTCCCAGCCGTCGCGCACCGCAGTGGCGACGGTGTCCTTGGTCCCGCTGATGAGCTCGCCCTCCACGAAGTCCCACGCCGCCGAGCTGAGCTCGCGCTGCGACCGGAGCAACGTCGACTGCCGAGCCGCGCCGTACAAGGCGTCACCGGCACCGCTCACCGGTCGCTGCATCTGGCGGAGGTTGCCGAGCACCGAACGCTTGTGATCGCCGACGACACCGAACAACGCATCGCCGCGTGACGCGACCCCGAACAGGGCGACGTCGACGACGAGGAACGCAGCGTCGATCGCGACGTCGCCCCACGACTTGGTCTCGCCGGTCTCGGGGTGGGGTGTCTGGGTGTGGGCGAGCACCCCGTCGATCAGCAGCTTCGCCGCGCCCAACGCCAGACCGATGATCGCCAGCGCCGTACCGCCGGTGAACACGACCGCGGCGACCAGTGCGACGATCGCGAGGACCGTCAGCGCGGCCTCCAGCAGGTCGGAGAGGTGCCACAACATCGCACCCCAGTCGCCTTCCATGATGGCCTCGACCAAGCCGACGATGCTGTCGACGATGCCGTTCACGAAGCCGCCGACGTCCTCCAGCCGATCGGAGATCCAGTCGAGGACGGCGTTCGGGTCGTCGAGTTCGCCGATCTCGATGCTGCGCAGCGAGCGTGCGGTCTCCTCGACGAGGGCCTGTTCGTCATCAGCGATGTCGTTCCGCTCGGTGAGGCTGTCGTCGAGCAGGCCCCGAGCGGTGGTCAGGTCGGTGTTCCGCTGGCCGAGGGTGGTCTGGTGCGTGCGCTCCGACCGCTCGAACGCCGTCCGCTCGGCGTCGACGACCTCGGGGTCCTCGGTCGACCAGTCGAGCGCTCGGATCTGTCCCTGGATCAGGCTGAGTGCCGACTGGGCCGAGTCGCGCTCCGACTCGGCCGTCTCGACGGCGTTCCAGCGCGTGTTGGCCACCGCCAGGGCGTCGGCGGCCCGCTTCTCGAGCGCCTTCAGCTCGGTCGCGTGGTGATCGAGGACGTCGTGCAGCGTCCGGAACACCCCGGGCACGTCGTCGAGCCGGGAATGGACCTTCGTGACGAACGTGACCAGCTGTCGGGCCGCCTGGCCCTCCAGCTCACCGAGTTCGCCCGACTGGCGGACCCGGGCGAACTCGTCGGCGACGACCGTGGTCGAGGTCGCCACACCGTCGGCGACGCGGGCACCACGCCGGTAGTCGGCTGATGCACCGCTGATGGGGTCCCCGGTGCCGGGGAACAGCTGGGCCCACGTTTTCACGTCATTCTCCTGCGTCGTCGGGGCGATCGCCCCGTCTCGTTCGCCACGTCAGCTGCCGTCGTCGAGTGCCGACACCAGCTGGTCTTCGGCGGCCTCGAAGGCTTGTCGCACGGCGTCGAGCGCATCGGCGGCGGCACCGATGCCGTCGCTGAGTTCGTGACGGTGCCGGTCCCACTCGTCGAGCCGGCCGTCGAAGGCCCGCTGGACGTCGGGATTGCCGCCGAAGTCGAGCTGCTCGAGCCGAGAGTGCTCTGCCATCGACCTCGATGCCGACCGGGCGTTGCACGCCAGCGTGTCGAGGTAGGCGTGCACGATTCGGATCTGCGCAGCGGAGGCCACGATCAGCCCAGCTGGCTCGCGAGGTCGGTGTCGACCTGCTCGATCGTGTTGGCGGCGGTCTCCAGGAACTGACCGAGGTTGTACAACGCCTCGTTCATCTCGTCGTTCGACGACTTCCACTCGTCGATCCGCTCGATGAACTTGTCGTGCGTGCGGCCGGTGAAGGAGTCGACGAGGCCGTCGATGCGGTTGCGGAGCGAGTCCATCAACTGCTGCGCTTCTTCCTTGGTCTTGCGCACGTCGTCGGCGTGGGAACGGGCCTCATCGGCGCGGAGCTTGATTTCTGCACTCATGTTGCTTCCTCCTCGGGAAGTGGTCGGGTCGAGTGATGATCACGGTACGCGTGGTCCGCCCGTGTCGAAATAGGGACTGACCCCCTATCGGAGCCGGGTGATGCCGTCACCCGGCACGGCGCACGGTGAACCGGCGGGTGCCGATCTGCACGATCGCGCCGGCGTCGACCGGATGCGGGACGCCGGGCTCGAGCCGGACGAGTCGGCCGTCGCCGGTCGTCAGGACGAACGATCCGTTGCTCGATCCCAGGTCGACGAGGGTGACGCCGTCGGCCTCGGGGCGGACGGCGAGGTGACGGCTGGACACCTGTCGACATTCGACCCGGACGAGCCGAGTGCTGTCTTCCGTCTCGCCGTCGCGTCTGCTCGGAGAGCGTCCCAGGACGACGGTGCGGTCGACCACTTCGCTGTCGCCGTCCGCGAAGTCGAGGCGCCAGCGCGCATCAGCCGAGTCCGCGGCCGGCGCAGGTGCCGACGGCGGCGGGAGCAGGTCGGGAACGATGGTGACGTCGTCCGGGCCGGCTGCGAAGCGATCGGTCGGTGGTGTCCCCAGCACCTCCGACGCCAACCGATCGACGGCGGCCGTCGGCTCGACGACGTCCACGATCGGCGGGCTCGGCTCACTCGGCGCGGGTCGCTCGTCGACGGTCTCCTCGTGTGGGACGTCGGACACCGGCAGTCGGAGCTCGAATCCCCCGGCGCGCACCAGGCCGTCACCGAGTCGGGTCAGATCGTCGGCCTCGGCGCCGACCGACAGCGTGACGGGCGCCGACAGCGTTCGCTCGACCCACGTGCCGGCACCGCGCGCCGACAGACGCGGCAGCGTCGAGAAGTCGGTCGACACCTCGACATCGCCGCACACCACGAGCCGCACTCGATCGGACCAGTCGATCGCGACGAAGCGCAGATCGGCGTCGGCGGCGTCGGCCGCCGCGGTCACGGCGGCGAGTTCGTTCCCGGCGATCGCAGCGACGAAGGTCGCAGCCACGGCGCCGTCGGCGTCGGGCAGGAACAGGACGGCCCGGTCGCGTCGGGCCACGAGACCGTGGCCGGCGACGAGTCGGACCTCGGGACCGTCGGCGTCCCGCTGCTCGGGACTGTTCGGCATCGTCATCGAACCTCCAGGCGCTCGGTGTGCTCCGCCAGACGATCGAACTCGACGACGATCGCCGTCGCATTGTCGCGGCCACCCTCTCCTCTCGCCGCACGGAGCAGGTCGTCGACCACCTCTCGGCACGTCGGGGCGCTCATCGCCTCGATCATGCGCGCGTCGGTGAGCTGACCGTGCACACCGTCGGTGCAGATCACGAGTCGGTCACCGGCGGCGATGGAGAACGACAGTGCGTCGAACGCTCCGACGCCGGACGATCGGCCGAGGAACGACGTGAGCGCGTCGAGGCGAACCCGGCGGCGAGCGACGGCCTCGAGCGGAACGCCGGACGCGAGCAGTTCGTTGCGGATCGTGTGGTCGCGTGTGAGCAACTCGAGGGCGCCGTCACGCGAGCGATACACGCGCGAATCGCCGACGCTCACGACCACGACGTGGCTGCGATGCGCCGACACCATGACGAACGTCGTGCCGAGCCGTGGCGTCCCTGCAGCGCGCCCGGCGACGACGACCTCGGCGTTCGCTGCGGCGAGGACGTCGTGAGCCGAACCCTCCGTGACGTCGCGGACGGTCGCGGCGACGTGTGCGACGGCCGTCGATGCAGCGAGTGCCCCACCCGCGTTGCCGCCGATGCCGTCTGCGACGACGAAGAGACGGTCGTCGACGGCCGCCCAGTCGTCCTCGTTGGCGGCGCGCACCGACCCGATGTCGGAGTCGCCCGCCCAGTCGACGACGCGGAACGGTCCGAGCGATCCGTCGAGTCGCATCTGTGCGAGCACGCCGTCCTCTTCGGTCGGTGTCGTGTCCTCGTCGACCTCAGCTCCCACCGGTGCCGCCTCCCACATCGCTCGGTTGCGGATCGTCGACCGCAGGGGGCGGTGTCGGCTCGGTCGGCCCCGGGTCGTCGGATCCGCCGTCGGCGAGGACGAACACCCAGACGGCGAAGGCGATCGTCACGAGTGCCAACGCCGCTCCCAAGCCGATCGCGATGGCCCGCCACGGCCCGTGATCGATCTCCTGGCGACGCTCCGGTTCGGTCGGCATGACCGTTCTCGGGGGCGGCCGCCATCCCGCGCCGGCGAGCGACGGCGTCGGGTCGTCGGAAGCAGACGTCTCTACCCGTGTTGCCGGCGTCGATCGCGACTCGGGTGCGGGGAGGTCGGCGAGGGTCGAGGCGGTCGCCGTCGACGGGGTAGGCGGCGACACCGGAGCCTCGAGTGGTGGCAGTGCGGCGGGTTGCCGAGGAGCCGCTCGCACGTCGTCAGCGAGCCGTCGCACCTCGTCGAGTGCCGCATCGTCGGCACCGACCGTCCGGTCGTCGTCGGCACCGGTGTTGGTGTCGGTGCTGCTGCCGGCGGCCGCGCGGGCGTCGCGCTGGGCGCGCGCCTCGGCGGCGAACCGCTGGAGTTCCTCGAGCGATGTGTCGTCGGCGCCGACGGTGACGTCGTCGGCGTCGTCGTCGGGCGCTCCGGCGTTGCGGGCCGAGACGTCGGCCGCCAGTCGTCGCAGCTCGGCCATCGTCGCGTCGTCGGCGTCGACCGTGCGGTCGTCGTCAGTCATCGGCATCCTTCATCGTGTCGTCCATCATGGCCCGATCCGGTCCGGCGGTGACCAAGACCGCGCCGTCGCCGGTCGGGCCGGTCGGACCGGTCGGTTCGTCGACCGACAGCGGATCGTGCAGGAAGAGCGGCCGCGGGTCGACGCGGTGTTTCAGCCGTGCCCACCGACCCTGCCGTCTCGAGATCTGGTCGATCAGGGCGTCCGACTTCGACCAGGCCGCCACCGCTGCCGCGTCGTCGGCGGGCGAGGGATGGTACGCGGCCTGGTCGGCATCATGGGCGAGGGCGAGCAGAACGGCGCCGTCGTCGGGGTCGACGAGGTCGGCGGCGGCGAGACCACGGGCGAACTCGCTGGTGGTCGCGTTCGTGCGCGGCGTGGCGCCGAGCTCGCTGTACCGGTCGACGACCTCACACCAGGCGCCCGCAACTCGACGCGACGGCGTCGGCGCATGTCGACGACGATCGGTGCGCCGACGCTTGAGGACCACGACCAGCAACGCGCCGCCGACCACGGCCACGATCGGGAGCGACACACCGACGCCGAGCGCGATCGCGCCGACCGGGATGCCGGCTCCACCCGAATCGTCGTCCGCGGCGTCGTCGTCCTCCTCGTCGGTGTCGACGTCGGTGTCGCGATCGAGCTCCGGAGGGAGCACGGGCGGCGGCGGGTCGGGTGGCGGGTTCGGGACCGCGACCTCACGCTGCGAGCGGCCCTCCTGCGTCTCCTCGGGCTCTCGATCACGGGGCGGCGTCACGTCGAACGGGATCCAACCGATTCCGTCGAACTCGACCTCGATCCACGCGCCCATGTCGTCCGCCACGACGTCGAGTCGGTCACCGTCCCAGCGACCGTCGGTGTCGTCGTCGTCGATGAGGTAGCCGACCACCACGCGGGCGGGCAGCCCGACGCTGCCGGCGAGGAGCCCGGCGGTCGCTGCATACTGCTCCTCGAAGCCGACGATCCGCTCCGGGTCGTCGACGAACTCGGCCAGACGGGCCAGACGATGACCGGACCGACCGGTTTCGGAGTTCTCGCGGCTGTCGTAGAAGCCGCCGTCGACGAGCGCGGTGCGAATCGCCTCGACCTGTTCCCAGCCGACGTCGGCGCCCTCGAGCACATCGCCGGCGAAGCTCCGCAGCTGCGGTGCCGCGAGGTCGACCGGCGGTCGGAGGGTGACGGTGGCGCCACGCAGGTCGACCTCGCCGATCGACGGCGGCACGACCGCGTCGACGTCGTACACGAGGCCGGGGTCGGGCCCGTCCGGCGGCAGCGCCAACGTGCCGGTGTCGGCGTTGAACCGCAGATCGAGGTCGGCGTCGCTGTCGATCTCGACCGGCCATCCGGGCAGCGGCATCCACACGGGATCGAAATCACCACCCGCCAGTCGGTCGAGGTCGACGATCTCGATCGTGGTCGTCACTGGGCGCCACGACTCGACGGTGCCGTCGGTCGGCGGCGGGAAGACCGTATCGACCGGACGGAACTCGCCGCCGGCGTCGCCGTCCTCGTCGGCGACGGCCCAGAACTCGCTGTTGTAGTGATCGAGCACCGCCAGCGCGAACCGGTCGGGCCGATCGGCGGAGGTGACGGTGAAGACGACCCGGTCGGCGTTCGCGTCCTGGAGTGCCGCCTTCACCTGGACCAACGGTGTCGGCTCCTCGAGCGGATCGAACGGCGGCACCTGGAACTCGCGCAGGTCGAACCGGTCGTTCGCCGAGGCGAGCGGCAGGCGTGGACCGACGACCGGGGCGAGCACGGCGACGAGCGCGATCACGACGAGTGCCGCGACCGATCCGCCGGACCGCCGACGTGGCTCGACCGTCAGGTCGTCCGACATCACCTCCCGTTCGGTGCGGCGCCGCTGCTGGACGAATCCGAGTAACAGTGCGCCGGCGACCAGGGCCATGCCCTGGGCGAGCGCGACCGTACGGTCCTCGAGCGTGATCAGCAACGAGAAGGCGAGCGCACCGATCGGACCCAGCGCGGCCAGGCCGGGCGTTCGGTCCGAACGGAGGAGTTCACCACCGACCATCGAACCGACCCAGGCAACCGTGAACGGCAGCACGCGGAACTCGGCGGTCAGGTCGGCGGGGGGGCTCGACGACAGCACCTGCGCCCACCCGTTGATCAATCCGTCGGCGAAGGTCACGAACGCCGACGGGGTCGGTACCCCCTCGGCGGCGACCGCACCGAGCACCGCGAACGCGACGAGCGACACGAGCATGCTCTCGGGCACCGAGAGCCGGAGCGCCCGACCGGCGAAGGCGACGAGCGTCGCGCCGATCGCGCCGATCGCGGCAGCCGGCAGGAACGACCAGTCGCTGAAAACGCCTTGGAAGCCGAGCGCCGCGACGAACGACATGACGGTGACGATCGTCGCGGGGACGAGGTCGTGTCGTGGATCGGTCACCTCGCCACCCGTCCCCAGGCGTGCCGGAAGCCATCGAGGTCGTCGATGTCGATGATGCGGGCGCCGGGGACGGCGCCGACGTCGATCGTGCCCGTCGGCCAGGTGCGGACGACGATGATGCGCGCACGGCGACGCGCCTGCGAGACCACGGGGAGCAGGTCGACGGGCGCGAGCCCACCGGTGACGACGACCACCGCCGACGTCCCCGCCTCGGCGCGGATGCCCGTGAGCACGGCGGCGGTCAGGTCGCCGTCGTCGACCGGTTCGGCACCGGCGAGGCGGTCGAGGATGTCGTCGCGTCCGCCCGGCTTGGACCGTCCGACGAGCGGGCCGGACGTGGTCCAGATCGCCAACGGCTCCTGGTGCAGCAACGACGACACACCGAGCGACGCCACGACCTCCATCGCGACCTCGAAGGTCGGGCCGTCGAGACTGGTCCGACGGTCGTCGAGCACCACGAGCAGCTGGGGTCGACGGTTGTCGACGTAGTGACGAACCATCGGGCTGCCGACACGTGCGGTCGACATCCAGTGGATGTGGCGGAAGTCGTCGCCGGGTTGGTACTCGCGCAGTGCATGGAAGGCGACGTCGCCGGCCGGCGAGGCATCGGATGTCGGGCCCTCGAGGTCCTTGGCGAAGCCGACCGGCAGCGGGGCGAGCGGTTCGTAACGCGGGTGGACGTAGAACGGCTGCGCGTCGGCGTGGCGGACTTCGCGCCGCATGATGTGGAGTGGGTCGTGGCGCGAGATGACGGCAGGTCCGACCGTGATCACGCCGCGCCGGTCGGTCGGCAGCCCGTACACCGTCTGGTGGCTCGCTCCGGCGGCGAGACCGGGGACGTCGACGCGCACGAACCGATCGTCGACGGCGTCCTCGATCGTGCGCGCTCGCAGCGGCGAACCAGTCGGGTTCGCGACGTCGAGCACGGCGACCGCACGGTCGCCGACCATCACCCTCGGCGGGTCGAGCAACCGCGAGACGTCGACCCGCATCCGACCGACGATGAACGGCAGTGCGATCGCCGCTGCGAGGAGGCAGCCAGCAGCCACGACCATCAGCTCCACCCACCCCAGCTGCCAGCCGCCGACGTACCCGACCACGCCGAGGCCGAGGACGAGTGCGCCGGCGGCGGTCAGCGGGATGCGGGGGATTTGTGGCACGGGTCGATCGGCGGACGTCGATGGGCGCAGGGTCAGGCGGTCCGGACGGTGGTGGGTGCGTCGACGCGTTCGAGGACCTGCTCGACGAGATCGTCGGTGCGGACGCCGCGGAGTTCGGCCTCCGGCGTGAGAAGGAGGCGGTGCTCCATGACCGCATGCGCGACGGACTTCACGTCGTCGGGCACGACGTAGATCCGGCCCTGCGACGCCGCCAGTGCGCGACTCGACTTCATGAGCGCGATGCAGCCGCGGGTGGACACACCGAGTCGGAGTTCGGGCATCGTCCGCGTCTCGGCGGCGAGGCGCACGATGTAGCTGCGGATCGGGTCTTCGAGGTGGACGCGACCGGCGACCTCGACGAGCTTCGCGACGTCGTCCGTGCTCATGACCTCTTGGATGCCGCTGGGGTCGACGCCGTCGGCGATCGATCGGAGCACGTCGACCTCGGCGTCGTGATCCGGGTAGCCGAGGCTGGTTCTCATCAGGAAACGGTCGAGCTGGGCTTCGGGAAGTCGGTACGTCCCCTCCTGCTCGATCGGGTTCTGGGTCGCGATCACGACGAACGGGCTCGGCACCGGTCGGGTCTCGTTGCCGGTGGTCACCTGGCGCTC
>JAGQSS010000600.1 GCA_020439405.1 Ilumatobacter sp.
GACTCGTCGCCGACCGCGCGCTGGAACCTCAGCCACCAGCGCCGGTTGAGGCGATGGTGTGACAGGGCGAGCGTGCTGGCGGAGCTGACGTCGTTGAACGCTCTCGATGCGAGGTGGTTGAGCACCTGCTGTTCGAACGGGAGGAGCGAGTCGCCGGCGGCCGGGTTGCCGCGGGTCACCACGACCAACTCGCCGTCGGTGCTGGTGAGTCGGATCCAGCCGCGTGCGGCCAGATCGAGTGAGGTGGCGGTCACGGCGCTCTGCGGTGCCGTGAACTCGTTGGTGATCAGCCCGACAACGGCGGGTGGTTCGAGCGACTGGCCGTCGACCGGGTCGGGACGACGTTCGCCGTGTGGATCGGCTCGTGGTGCACGGGTCGAGTACTCGAACCACCAGTGCAGCGCCCATCCCACCACGGCGCAGACGATCGCGACGGCGAGCGTGCCCGTCGACGGGCGCTCGAAGATCGCGGCGAGCAGCATCACCCGTCGCTCGCCGTGGAGGCGGCCTGCTCGTCCGGGCGCATCCAGACGGTGCGCTGGGGGAACGGGATCTCGATCCGCTCGGCGTCGAAGACGTGCTTGATCTCCTGCCGGATCGCTCGCTGCAGCTCCCACTGGGCGCCGGGCTCGACGCGGGTGATCACCCGCAGCGTGATGCCATCGGCGGCGAGCGCCTCGACACCCAGCACCTTCGGCGCCTGGATGATCTTGTCGGCGTGCTCCTCGCGCTCGCACACGTTGACGGCGGCACGTTCGAGCAGCTCGCGGGCCCGGTCGAGGTCGGTGTCGTAGGCGACGTCGACGTCGACCAGCGCAACCGACCACAGTTGGCTCAGGTTGCCGACCCGCTGCACGACACCGTTCGGGACGTGCCAGACGGTCCCGTCGACGCCGCGCAGCACCGTCGTGCGGAGCGACACGCTCTCGACGGTGCCGGTCGCTTCGCCGAGATCGATCACGTCACCGATGCCGTATTGGTCCTCGAGCAGCATGAACAATCCGGAGATGCAGTCCTTCACCAACTGCTGCGCACCGAAACCGAGCGCCACACCGGCGATGCCGGCGCCGGCGATGAGGGGCGCCAGATCGACGCCGAACTCGCCGAGGATCACCAACAACGTGATCGTCCAGATGATCACGACCGCCGTGCTGGTCAGCAGCGTCGAGATCGACTCGGCGCGGGCGGCCTTCCGGGCCGAGGGCTGTGCGGCGATATGGCTGGGTACGTCGATCCCGAGCTTCTCGAGGCGTTGGGTCGGCGTGGTCTTCGGTGCGATGACGCCGGCGACGAGTCCCTTGATCCACCGCTTGGTGAGCCGCGTCGCGACGAACGCGATCGTCAGGATGATGAGGACACGCAGGGGCGTGTCGACGAACCAACTCGCGAAGTTTGCAGCGGTCTCGTTCTCGTTGGTCCGTTCGTAGACCCACGTGCAGAGATTGCCGCCGCGTTCCCAGCACTCCTCGTCGACGGCGCGCACCAGC
>JAGQSS010000601.1 GCA_020439405.1 Ilumatobacter sp.
CGACACCGTCGCCGAGACCACGACTGGCGACGAGACGGGGACCGAGACCGACGGTGACGTCGAGGAGGTCGCCGTCGTCGACCCCGACGACGCCGAGATCGACGCCTTCAGCGAGGGCTGGTTCGACGACGAGGAGGCCTGGCCGCAGATCGCGCTCTGGGGCTCGGTCCTGACGGTCATCTCCCTGCTCGCCTACCAGCTCAGCAAGAAGACCCGCCACGACTCGATCGGCTTCATGGTCGGCATCCTGCCGTTCCTCGTCGCCCTCTACTTCTTCTTCCAGAACGTCAACCGCCTGCTGCCCCCCGGCCTCTGAGACGGATGTGGTCAGACCAGGTCCGTGCTCACGACCTGCGATGACCGACGCCCCCCGGCACGGACCTGGTCTGACCACATCCGTGCCCTCACGGGTCGATGACGGTGACGGTGTCCCAGCCGTCGGTCGACTCGAAGACGATCTGCGTCGTCACTTCGTTGCCGACGGTTCCGACGACCGACACGGCCTCGCACCGCGTCGCAGACGAACAGGTGATGCCGGTCAGACGGCCGGGACCCGACGCCGGAGGCAGCGAGATGTTGCGCCACGTCCGACCACCGTCGTCGGTGACGGCCGCGCTCCGAAAGGTGATGTTCAGCGTGATCAGGTTCGAGTACGAACCGACCGCGATGCAGGTGTCGGCCTCGGGACAGGCCAGTCCCGCCAGCCACTCGAGCGATCCGACCCGGCGCCAGTTCAGACCTCCATCGAGGGTCATGTACGAGGTCCCGGCGCTCTGCCTGCCGTAGTACCAGTACCCGAAGTACCGACACACGTCGGTGTCGAAGCAGTGGATCGCGTCGTCGTCGTACCGGTCGAGGTAGGCGACGGACTCGCTGAGGCGCCAGATGACGCCGCCGTCGTCGGAGCGATAGAACTGGTCGCCGGCCGCATAGCAACGGGTCGCCGTCACGCACTCGACGACGTCGCGTCGCTCGTTGCGGGTGTCGACCAGTCGCGACAGGTACGGCGCCGACGTGAAGGCATCGGCCCGGATGGTCAACAGCACATCGGCGACGAGATCGACCTCGGCATGTTCGCTGTTGTGGAAACACACCTCCCCGTCGGCACCGATCTCCGCCAACGCCACGTTCGGATCGACCGACCCGACCGAGAAATTCACATTGCTCACCGCCGGCAACTCCACCACCTCCGACGACGTCAACGCACCATGACCCGCACCCGACGCACCGACCGGCGTCAGGTTCACCACCACGACATCACCCGGCACACCCGGCACACCGAAACACCGACGCTCACCCGGCACCAGACGATCACCCGCCAACCCCTCCCGCGTATCGGCCACCCGCACCGGACCGCCATCACCCGGATTCGGGCGGAACGACTCGGCGGCGAGCCGGGCGATGCGGTCGGCGACGAGATCGACCTCGGCATGTTCGCTGTTGTGGAAACACACCTCCCCGTCGGCACCGATCTCCGCCAACGC
>JAGQSS010000602.1 GCA_020439405.1 Ilumatobacter sp.
TAGATCCACCGCAGCGTGCACGGCGCTCCGTCGGCCCCGCGGTGGGCCGCGACGTCGTCGAGGTCGTGCGCCGCTGCGATCGCCCGTGATCGATCGACTGCCGTGTCGAACAACGCTCGCAGGTCGGCCGGTTCGTCGTCGGGTGCCGAGTGGAAGTCCCAGTCCTCGTCGGCCTCCCAGTCGGCCGACGCCCACGGTTCGGGCGGCGGCTCGCCGGCCATCCGCTGGGTGAACCAGATGTCCTCGACGAGCGCCATGTGCTTCACGAGCCCGCCGAGCGTGAGGGTCGACGGCGCCAGCGCGGTCGAGAGCTGGACGCGATCGAGGCCCGTCGCCTTGTGGAGCAGGACGGCGCGATAGCCCTCGAGGAATCCGTCGAGGGTGGCGCGCTCGTCGAGGTCGCGGTCGGGCCACTCGGCCTCGGGCGCCTGGAACGTCATGCGCCACACGGTACTGCGCCGCCCGAACGCACTCCCGCGGCGGTTTCGCGTGTCAGTCGACGAGCGCCGGCGGCCGGTACAGCACGACCGGGCAGTGGGCGTGGCGCACGACCTCGGCGGTCACCGAACCGGAACGGAGACGCGCCATGCCCGAGCGGCCGTGCGTCGTCGCGAACACCAGCGACGCCTGTTCCTTGTCGGCGAAGTCGGTGATCGACCGAGCCGGGTGCGCGTGATGGAGCGCTTCGAACTGGACGTCGCGTCCGGTCGAACGGTGCATCTCGCGGGCACGACGAGCGACGTAGGCGGAATCCTGCATGTCGGACGGTGTCGGTGTGTCGGGGTCGATGATCTCGAGCAGCCACGGCGCGCCGTCGAACTCGACCGACCATGCCGTCACGATCGGGAGGATCGTCTCGGCCAGGTCGGATCCGTCGAGCGGGACGACGTACGAACCGTCGAGCCGGCCGGCGTCGTCGGTGACGTGCGGTCCGACGACGATGACCGGGCCGTACAGCTCGCGCAGGACGTCGTCGGTCGTACTGCCGAGCACGCTCGCCGACCGCCCGTGACCGTGCGAGCTCATCACGACGATCGCCCCGTTCAGCGCCTCGACGTGGGCCGCGATCGCTGCGGCGATCGAGTCGTGCGCGAGCACGTCGGCCGTCGGTTCGACGGCGAGCGGCCCGAGTCGTTCGAGACCGGCGCGGAGCGATTGCAACTCCGGTTCGACCTCGCTCAGACGATCGACGACCGTGATGACGTCGAGCTTGCCGTCGACGGCTGCGGCGTAACGGGCGGCGATCGACACCGCTCGCCACGAGGCATCGGAGTCGTCGATCGGGACGACCACTTGCTGGAACATCGGGCACCTCCCTCGGCTGGGCCTGGTTCCATGGTGCGCCGACGGTTCCCGACCGAACAGGGCCGTTCGTCCCCGTGGCGGGGGCTGCTCAGACCGTGCCGGTGCGGGCGATCCGCCGCAGTGGCGGCTCGGTCTTCGGCGGCACCTTGCGGGGTGGGAGCGAGGCGAGCAACTCGGC
>JAGQSS010000603.1 GCA_020439405.1 Ilumatobacter sp.
CCTCGCCCGTGACGGCGGGGTGCATCGTCAGGGTGAGCGTGTCGACGACGCCGCCGAGGAAGAGCGTCCGAACGGTCTCGATGCCACCGGCGACCGTGATGCCGCCGCCGTCACCGGCGGCGAGCGAACGCACGTACTCGACCGGGTCGCCCTCGACCAGCGTGCTGTTCCACCCGAGATCGCCGCCGAGGGTCGAGGAGATCACGTGCTTGCGCACCGGGTTGATGAAGTCGCCGAAGCCGTCGTCGGCGCTGTTCGGCCAGTACTCAGACCACTCCGACCAGAGCGTCCGGCCGATCACCACGTCGGTCACCCCGGCGAGCGCCTTGCCCATCGCCTCGCCCTCCTCGGGGCCGAAGGCGTCGAACTGGAACAGGTGGGGCGACTCGTTGACCCCGTTGACGGAGCTGAACAGGTGAGCGGTGACGGATCGGGTCATGGTGGTTTCCTTTCGGTCGAGGCCGCCTGTTGCGACGCTCTCAGACATATCGGCGACGCAGCGATCGGAAACTGATCGGTCGTGGTCGAGAAATCCGCCGACGTCGGCGACGGCGGTGTCAGCGGGTCGCCGACGTCAGGTGATCGGGCAGCTCGAACTCGGCGAAGACCTCCGGTCCCATGAAGTGGGTGATCGCCCGGAGCCGTCCGTCGGCGACGTCGAGGACGTGCAACGCGAACGGCTCCCACCGGTCGTCGCCGGCAGGGTGGTAGACGCCGATCGCTGGTCGGTCGTTCGCCGACGTCACCACGCCGATCGAACCCCGGCACACCTCACCCGGCCCACGCCACCACTGTTCGACGTGCCCGGCACCGAGCAGCCACAGCTCGTACGGCGGCATCGAGAAGACGACGTCGTCAGCGAGCAGGGCGACGAGTCGGTCGACGTCGTACGCCTCGAACGCCGCGAGATACTGCTCGAGCACCCGCGTCTCGGACGGATCAGCGGGGCGCCGTTCGATCGTGGCGTCGGCCTTTGCGAGCGTCGAGCGGGCACGCGCGAGCGCACTGTTGACCGACGCCACGGAGGTCTCGAGCGTGGCGGCGCACTCCTCCGCCGACCACGACAGCACGTCGCGCAACACCACGACCGCCCGCTGTTTCGGCGGGAGCTGTTGGAGGGCCGCCAGGAACGCCAGGCCGACCGAGTCACGCAGCAGCGCGGCGTCGGCCGGATCGTCCGTGAGCCGATCGGTGCGGATCGGGCCGATCCACGCCTCGGCCGGGCGAGTCGCCAGATTCGGTGTACCACCGTCGAGCGCCGCCGGCCCGCCGAGGTCCATCGGCAGTGCTCGACGCTGCGGCGCCTTGCGCATGTCGAGGCAGACGTTCGTGGCGATGCGATAGATCCACGTCTTCATCGACGACCGCTGCTCGAACCGATCGGCACCTTTCCATGCCCGGACCATGGTCTCCTGCACGGCATCCTCGGCGTCCGATGCCGAACCGAGGACCCGGTAGCAATACCCCCCGAGTTCGCGTC
>JAGQSS010000604.1 GCA_020439405.1 Ilumatobacter sp.
GACACGACGGCGGTCTCGCCGGACGAGCTGCACGGGTCGAGCCCCCGGGTCGGCGGCGCGCAGGGCCGTCGACAGCGGGCCGTGCGCCCACGGCGGCTCGAGCGGCAGGCGGTGACCGCCCGGATCGTCACCCGTCACGATCGACCCGTTCACCAGCGACGACCCGCCGAGGCCGTGCCCCTGCAGGTACGGCTCCGGTTCGCGGCCCGGCCGGCGGACGACCTCGGTCGGCAGGAGGCGGGACGGGTCGGTGAGGTACGGCCCGAGATCGGACCCGGGCGGCGACGGTTCGCCGAGGTGACGCGCGCCCGACTCGACGAGGAGCACCTCGTCATCCGCCCGCTCCGCCAGACGTGCGGCGACGACGCAGCCCGCCGCTCCCCCGCCGACGACCACCCAGCGGGTCATGACGTCACCCGTCGCTCATGCGAGGGGTCTCGTCGGGGAGCCCCTCGAGGTGGGCGGCGTCGTTGTAGCGCACCAGGCGCCATCGGCCCGGCCGACCCAGGACGAGCTCGGTCAGCGAGGTGTTCTTGGTGTGCAGGTCGAAGTCGCCGGTCATCGGGGTGCGCAGGGTGCGGCGGATGACCGCGTCGACCACCCCGCCGTGGCACACCACGACGACGGTGCCGCCCTCGTGTCGCTCGACCAGATCGGTGAGCGCGACGCCAACCCGATGATGGAACGCGGCGATCGTCTCGCCACCCGGGAACGTGGTCGCGTACGGATCGCCCTCCCAGTCGGGCATGCCGTACCGGTCGATGAACTCCTGGAAGGTCAGGCCGTCGCACTCCGGTCCCGGGTCGTGTTCGCCGAACTCGTCGATGACGGTCACGTCGAGCCCGACCGCGGGCGCGATCGCCTCGGCCGTCTGGCGGGCTCGCGGATAGGCCGAGCTGACCAGTGCGGTCGCGTCGATCTCGCCCGTGCGTTCGAGCCGCGCTCGCAACTGGTCCGCCTGGCGCACACCGAGCTCCGAGAGGCCGCTGCAGGTACGCGGACCGCCGACGACCCGGTTGACGGTGACGACCGACTCGCCGTGCCGGACCAGGACGATGCGAGTGGGCCGGTGTTCGGCCTCGCTCACGCTCCGCCCCGCTTGGCCTCGGCGGCCGCAACGATCGCGTCGAACTCGTCGTCGGTGAGCGGGATCACCGACAGCCGGTTGCCCTTCGCGAGGAGCCGACAATCGGCCAGCTCCGGCATGCGCTTCAACTCGTCGAGCGACACGAACGGCAGTGCACGGTCGGGCGCCACGGTCACCCAGTCCCACCGCGGGTCGTCCGGGTCGGACTTCGGGTCGTAGTAGTGCGACTCGGGATCGAACTGGGTCGGGTCGGGTTCGGCGCCCTTGACGATCTTCGCGATGCCGGCGACACCCGGCGGCTTGGCGTTCGAGTGGTAGAAGATCGCCCGATCACCGCGCTTCATCTCGCGGAGGAAGTTGCGCGCCTGGTAGTTGCG
>JAGQSS010000605.1 GCA_020439405.1 Ilumatobacter sp.
AGCGGGCGGTGTCGCGCACCGATCGCGACAGGCAGCCGTGGGTGACGGTCATCGCGCCGAGTCGGGATCCTGGTGTCATCGGGATGCGGCCGTACGTCGCCTTCAGCCCGACGAGGCCGCAGAATCCTGCGGGGATGCGGATCGAGCCGCCGCCGTCACCACCGGTGCCCAGCGTGACGATGCCAGCGGCGACCGCCGCCGCCGTCCCGCCCGACGAGCCACCGGGGGTCGCGTCGGTTCGCCAGGGGTTGCGGGTCGTGCCGTTGAGCAGGGTGCGGGTGAGGTTCACGCCGCCGAACTCCGACGCCGTCGTCTGGCCGACCAGCACGGCACCACCGAGGTCGCGGGCACGGGCGACGTTGGTGCTGGTGTGTGGTGCGACCTCGTCGGCGAACAGTCGGCAGGCGTGGGTATCGGGCCAGCCCTCGACCTGATCGAGTTCCTTGACCCCGATGGGAACACCGCCGAACGGTTTCGTCACGTCGGCGTTCGCGGCTGCCTCGCATGCCTGCTCAAGGTGGAGGTGGCTGAACGCGTTCAGGTCGGACGAATCGATGGCTGCGATCACCGCCTCGAGTTCGTCGGTCGGCGTGCGTTCGCCGGATCGGAAGGCGTCGACCAGCGAGCAGGCGTCACCCTGCCACGGCTGGTCACCGCTCGGTGCGTTCGGGGTCCCCATGTCGATGACGGTAGTGCTCGGCCCGTACAGTCGCCGCCATGAGCCTCCCTCGCCGCCCCGGAATGACCGTGCCCCTCGCCGGACCGCTGCACGCCCAGCGGGATCGGATCGTCGAGTTGGCCGACCTCGGGTTCACCGACGTGTGGTCGGCGGAATCGGATGCCGGTGATGGGCTCACGCCGCTCGCGTTGACGTCGGTGTGGGAGCCACGATTGCGGCTCGGCACGGCGATCCTGCCGGCCTATACCCGGACGCCCGCGTGCATGGCGCAGAGTGCGGCGTCGATGGCCGACGCGGCCCCGGGGCGTTTCGTGCTGGGGATCGGATCGTCGTCGAACGTGATCGTCGAACGGTGGAACGGCGTGCCGTTCGAGGAGCCGTACAAGAAGGTGCGCGACGTGGTGCGCTTCTTGCGCGACGCCTTCTCGGGCGAGAAGGTGACCAAGCAGTACGACACGTTCGAGATCCAGGGGTTCCGGCTGGGCATCCGCCCGGAGCAGATGCCGCCGATCGTTGTCGCCGCGTTGCGCGAGGGGATGTTGAAGATGGCGGGCCGTGAGGCCGACGGTGCGATCACGAACTGGCTCGGACCCGACGACGTCCCGATGGTTGCCGCGGCGGTGCGCGAAGGCGCCGGTGGTGACGATCGTGAGCTGGTCGCCCGGATCTTCGTGTGTCCGAGCGAGAACGCCGACGTGGTGCGGGCCGGGGCACGACGGGCGATCGCGGCGTACATGAATGTGCCCGTGTACGCGTCGTTCCAGGAGTGGCTCGGCCGGGGCGA
>JAGQSS010000606.1 GCA_020439405.1 Ilumatobacter sp.
GAGGTCGACGATCGAGCGGTATGCCGCCGCTTCGAGGTCGGTGATCTCCGACGGTGACGGCGCCCGTAGGGCCGCGGCGATCCGCGGTGCCAGTGCGAGCGACTCGTCGTCCTCGTCACCGATGCCCATGAGCACCGCCGAGACCATGCGGTCGGCGTCATGGCCGAGCAGGTGAGCGCCGACGAACGCGCCGAGCGAGTAGCCGACGAAGTCGGCGCGCTCGACACCCAGGTGGTCCATGACGGCGGTGACATCGGTGGCCATGGCGGCGTAGGTGTAGGCCTCGGGGTCGTGGGGCTTGTCGCTGTCGCCGTGGCCCCGGATGTCGACGGCGATCACCTGCCGGACCGGCGCCAACGCCTCAATCCAGCCGGTGAGCTCCCAGTTGAGCCGGTCCAGCCTCGGCCCCGACCAGCTCGCAGCCTGGCAGGACCGCCTCGGAGACGATGCGGCACCGGTCGGCCTGTCGTTCTTCAACGCCCGCACCCCCGACGGCGCAACGGTGGACCTGGCCCTCCTCGGCACCCCGCCAGGAAGCTTCCTCGCTGCTGACGAACGAGGCGACGACGCACTCGAAGCAGGGGGTCTGGTACTCAGCGACGCGTTCGCCGACGAGGGCATCGAGATCGGAGACGAGCTGACCGTGGTCGGACCCGACATCACGCTCCCGGTGCTCGGCTTCACCTACGGCGGCTCCTACGGCCATGTGTCGATCGCGTTCACCTCGCTCGAGACCTGGCAGAACCTCGTCTACGGGGAGAACCACCGCGACCGGTTCAACGCCGTCGCGCTGCGCGATCCCGGCGGGGTCGATCTCGCAGCCATCGCCGAGCAGAACGGCATGGACCTGTACACCAAGGCCGGTGCCTACGACGGCTCACCCGGCTTCGCCGCTGAGAGCGCCACCATGTCACTGATCCGGACCTTCCTCGTCGTCATCTCCGCGCAGGTGGTCGGCGCGTTCTTCACTGTCTGGACGGTGCAACGCACCCACCAGATCGGGTTGTTGAAGGCGCTCGGTGCGTCGACGACCTACGTCGTGCGCGACGCGCTCGGGCAGCTCGCAATCATCCTCGCCACCGCCACCGCGCTCGGCATGGTCGTCGCCGTCGGAGCCGGATCGCTCATCGGCGGCGAGGTGCCGTTCCGACTCGAAGCCGGATCACTGATCTCCTCCGCCGCCCTGCTCATCGTCGCCGGGATGCTCGGAAGCCTCGTCGCCCTGCGGCGCATCACCCGCGTCGATCCCGCCCTCGCCCTCTCCTCCCAGCCCTGAGGACCCATGACACTCCAACTACAGGACATCAACGTCACCGTCGCCGACGGCCCCGACCGGCTCACGATCCTCAACGACACCACACTCGCCGTCGGACCCGGCGAGCTCATCGCGGTCACCGGCGTGTCCGGGTCCGGCAAGTCCACCCTCGTCGCCGTCGCCGGCCTCCTGCGCCGACCCGACCAG
>JAGQSS010000607.1 GCA_020439405.1 Ilumatobacter sp.
GTCGTTGAGGTCGACCGGGCGGTCGATCACCTCGTCGAGCGGGCGCGAGACGGCGCGCACGTCAGCTCCGGGTGCCGGTCAACTGCTGGGTGAGTCCACCCGACAGCAGCGCGTGCTTCGCGTCGGCGAAGCCCGACGTCCGCAGCATCGCCACCATCTCGTCGGGCTCGGGCAGGTACGCCACGCTCTTCGGCAGGTACCGGTACGCCGGCGCGTCGGACAGGGCGGCACCGATCTTGGGGACCACCTTCCCGAAGTAGATGTCGTTGCCGAACTTCAGCACCTTGTTGCGCGGCACCCCGACGTCGAGCAGGGCGATCCGTCCGCCAGGGCGAACGACTCGGGCCAGCTCGTCGAAGAAGGCACCGAGGTCGACGAGGTTGCGCAGCGCGAAGCCGCACGTGACACCGTCGACGGAATCGTCCGGGACCGGCAGGTTCAAGATGTCGGCCTGGACTCGTGGTGCGCCCGACCGGTCGGCGGCGAGCATGCCGTACGACAGGTCGACCGAGATCGGTACCAGGCCGGCCTCGCGCAGGTCGATGCACAGGTCGCCGGTGCCCGCTGCCAGGTCGAGCACCGTGGCGCCGGCCGGCAGGGCGAGGTCGCGGACCGTCTTGCGACGCCAGCGCACGTCGAGCCGGAACGTCATGATCCGGTTGACGAGGTCGTAGCGCGGTGCGATCGCGTCGAACATCTCGCGCACGGCCGCCTTCTTCTCGTCGCCTTGCGGCAGGGTGTCGGTGTCCCACGAAGCAGGTTCGGTCACGCCTCCCGAGGCTACCGAGCACGGTTCGTCGCTCACCCGGCTCGCTCGCCAGACTCGACGGATGATCGATTTCACGTTCCCACCCGAGGTCGAAGAGGTCCGCCTGAAAGTGCGCGAGTTCATGGACACCCGGGTCCGGCCGGCGTGGGAGGCGACCGATCAGGACGATCGCGGCGAGGTCGTGAAGACGATCGTCGAGCTCCGCAAGGAAGCCCACGACGACTGGGGGCTGTGGCTGCCGCACATGCCGCCCGAGTGGGGTGGCATGGGTCTCGGCCCGACGGCGATGGCCGCCGTGAGCGCCGAGGCGTCGAAGGTGTCGATCGGTCCGTTCGTCATCAACGCACAGGCACCCGACGAGGGCAACCAGCACACCCTCCTGCACTGGGGCACCGACGAGCAGAAGGAGAAGTACCTGAAGCCGTTGTGCAACGGCACCGCTCGCTCGTGCTTCGCCATGACCGAACCCGAGGTCGCCGGCTCCGACCCGACCCTCATCAAGACCTTCGCCTACCAGGACGGCGACGAGTGGGTCATCAACGGCCACAAGTGGTTCATCTCGGGTGCCCGCGGCGCCAAGTTCGCGATGCTCGTCGCCCGCACCGAGGAAGACCCCGAGATCCCGCAGGCCGCCAACTCGTGCTTCATCGTCGACCTGCCGTCGGAGGGGTGGAACATCGTCCGCGACGTGC
>JAGQSS010000608.1 GCA_020439405.1 Ilumatobacter sp.
CGCCGGTGCTCCTCCAGCCGGTCGACACCGCCGCGGTCTCGGCGGCGCTCGACGGCGAGACCTTCATCGGGAACACCCCGAATTTCCTCGATCGCGGCACGCTCGCCGCGGCGGCGCCGCTCGACGTCGCCGATCTCGGCTGGGTCGTCGTGACCGAACAGCAGACCAGCGAGACGCGCGACGAACTCGAACAATTCGTCCTCGCGATCCTGCTGTTGTTGGCGATCCTGCTCAGCGCGCTGGCGATCGTCGGGCTCTTCCTGGCACGCGTCCTCGCCCGTCCCGTTCGTCCGCTCGTCGCGGCGGCGGGCCGGATCGCCGACGGCGACTACCACACCGGGGTTCCCGACCTCGGCCGCAACGAACTCGGCGACGTCGGCGCGCAGCTCGAGGCGGTCGCCGCCCGACTGCGGGAGCAGGAGACCTCGATCGAGGCCGAGGAGGAGCGGATCAACGAGATGCTCGCCACCGTGCTCCCGCCGGCACTGGTCGACCGGGTGCGCAGCGGTGAGCGCGAGTTGGCCGAGGTCGTCGACACGGCGACGGTGATCTCGGTGTCGGTGACCGGCATCCCGGCACCGTCGGGCGCCGAACAGGACGCCGTGGTCGAGCTCACCACCCGCCTCGCCGACGAGGCGGCACGGATCGCACTCGCCCACGGTGTCGAGCGCGCCCAGGCGGCCCTCGAGCACCAGGTGTACGTGACCGGCCGCGGCGGCACGAGCGTCGACGCCGACGCGGCGATCGCGTTCGCTCGCGACGTCGTCGCCGAACTCCCACGCGTCGGTGCCGAGTTCGGCGTGGTGGTGACGGCGCGTGCCGGCCTGTCGGCCGGTCTCGTCGCCACCGGTGTACTCGGCAGCCGACAGGTCTCGTTCGGGGTGTGGGGCACCCCGGTGACCGACGCCGCGACGCTCGACGACCATGCCGCTCCCGGCGAGATCCGACTCGACGCGAGCGTCGTCGACGAACTCGACCAGCACCAGGTGCTCCCGGTCGAGGGCAGCGACGGCGAGTGGCTCCTCCAGACCGACGACGAGCCGGCGACGACCTGATTCGGACAGGAGACCACGCCACCATGAAGATCTGGCGTCACATCATCGCCTCGGTCGTCGGCGTCGCGGCGCTCGGCGGCACGGTCGCCGCCCAGTCGCCCGACCCCGAACCGGCCGCTGACGACGCGGCGCAACAGCTCGCCGAGCGGTTCGCGCCGATCATCATGCTGAAGGAGCAGGAGGAGCAGTGCGCTCCCGAGGGCGAGCCGTACGCACCCGCCTCGGTCGAGATCGTGCTCGACAATCCCCAGATCGCGCTCCGACAGATGAGCGAGGGCAACCCGACGGTGATGCGCGGGCCAAGCGCCGGCGATCTGCTCGGTCTCGGCGAGGGGTTCTTCCTCGACTTCCCCGGCAGCTCCCTGCAGCCGGGTTGCATCTACCAGAAGGACTTCGACCGG
>JAGQSS010000609.1 GCA_020439405.1 Ilumatobacter sp.
GAGCCGCGGCGTGGATGAGGACGCGACGGCCGACGATGGTCGACGGGGCGCGCCGAGGGCGGGTCTCGTACCGCTTGATCGCGGTCGGCCGCACCGGACGGTGGTCGTCGCATGTCATGCCGAGCGGCAGCGAGAACGAGCCACCACACTTGGCGCATCGGTAGTCGAACGTCGGCGCGCCGACCGGCGTCATCGTGAGCGTCGCCCACGGTTGCCAGAGCGAGATCGCCGGGGTAAAGCCGGGACGCGTCGAGCTGAGCTGCTTCACGAGTCGGACCACACCCGTCGGATCGTGTAGGCGAGATACTCGACGGCCACGCTGCCGCGAGCCACGCGGTACACGTAGAACGCCATCTCGTCCGGCCGGAACTCCCAGCGGAAGTCGAGCTGGTCGAACCCGTCGAGCGAGATGCGGCCTCCGAGAGCGTTGACCGCGGCATCCGAAGTGGCGAACAGGGCGTCGCCTGCGTCGCCGTACTCGTCGTGGACGAGCCAGCGCGTCACGTTGCATCCGATGAAGCTGGTGGGTGGCATTGTGGTTCTCCTTGGTTGGGTGGTGCCCACCCGGGGCATTGGATCCCCGGGTGGGCGGCACGACTCTCGCCCCGATCGACAGGGGACAGCGACGCCGACGACAAAGGTGGGTCGCCGGCGGTGTGCGTGTCGCCGTTACGCCTTCGGGTTCCCCGACGTCGCGTCAGCGATGATCTGCACGACGGCGGCGCTCACGATCGGTCCCCGGTCGGCTCGTACTCGCACCGATAGCCGTCGTCCTCGGGGGTGAGGTGGAGGACGCCGATCCGCGGCCGGTTCTTCCCGTACTGGGTCGCGTCGCGGTCGTCGCGTTCGGCCCGCCACGGGCCGGGGCCGTCGCTGTAGACGTTGGCCCACAGTTCGGGCAAATCCTGGACGCGCTCGACGACCAGGTTGGCGCCGACCGTGAACTGGTTGATGCCGGTGTGCTTGACGGTCGTGGCGTCACCGTATCCGGAGCAGTCTTTCCACGACTGGTCGAGCAGCACGGCAGCACCGAGCGCCTCGGACGCCGCCTGCTCCATGTCGTCTGAGCGGCGGCTCGCGACCTCGCGACCGGCGCGGATGTCGGTGACGACCCAGCGGAACGAGCGCTGAGGGTCGGGCGGGTAGTTGATCGTGGTGGTCACGGCTCGTCCTTCTCGGTGGTGTGGCCGGTGACGGTGCCGTCCGGCCAGATCTCGACGTCTGCGACGATGATGTCGGAGGGGTAGCCGCGACCCTCGTTGCCGGGTGGGACGTGCAGCGACGTCCCGGTCCTCGAGCTGATGGCGATGCGTGCGGTCGCTGCCGGCTCCGGGACCTTCAGCCAGTCGTAGTCGCGGCTCCACGTCCCCCAGGTGTCATGGTTGGTGCGGCCGAAGATGAACGGGCCGCCGACGGCTTCGACGTGGACGAAGGAGCCCTGATCCCAGCCGTCGAG
>JAGQSS010000060.1 GCA_020439405.1 Ilumatobacter sp.
AGGCAGCGTTGACGGGGTTGGTGCGTCGGGTCGTGGTCGACTCCGACGGCGTCGTGGTCGACCGGGGGCGCGCCGCCCGGTTGTTCGACGGTGAGGCCCGTGCGGCGGCGATGTTGTTGTTCCGGGAATGCTCACACCCGGGCTGTTCGGTGAGGGTCCGCTGGTGCGAGGTCGATCACGTCGAGGAATGGTGGACCGGCGGACGAACCAACCAGACCAACGCCGATGTCCGATGTCGGGCACACAACCGTGACAAACACCGGCAACGATGGCGCAGCCGAAAAGACGAACACGGCAGACGGTTCACGATCCGAGCCGACGGCACCATCATGCTGCCCGTCGGCGCCCGCCCGCCCGACCTCACCGACGACGAACTCGCCCACCACATCCGACAACGCCTCCACACCCACCTCGCCAACGCGAGCTGACGGTCATGCACGAGCGGAGAACGACTCGTGCTTCGAACTAGGCGGTCGACGCCGCCGCCGGTTCGGCCTCGGGCACGTCGACGTGGGCGACCGTGATCGACTTGTCGACCAGGTCGGCGTGTCCGACGAGCGTCGCGAAGGGGGCGTCGGCGGCGTCGCGGCCGTAGCCGATCCTGGCGAGCGCGTTCGCCTTCGTCATCCCGGTCGGATCGAACAGGTACCAGTCGCCTCCGATGTATGCCTCGAAGAAGCCGTGGAAGTCCTGCGGATCGACCCCGACGCCGTAGCCCGACACGTACCGCGCCGGGACGCCGATCGCTCGGCAGAGGGTGATCGCCACGTGTGCGAAGTCCCGGCAGACGCCCGCTCGCTGCAGGAGGACGTCGGTGGCGCTGCTCGAGCCGTCGGTCGATCCGGCCTCGTAGACGATATTGGCGTGGACCCAGTCGCTGATCGCCCGCACACGTTCGAACCCGGCCGGCGTCTCGCCGAACAGTCGGAACGCGAACCCGCCGAGCCGGTCGGACTCGCAGTACCGACTCGGGTTGAGATACGGGAGCACGTTCGCCGGCACGTCGTCGAAGGTCGCCTCGTCGAGTTCGTCGGGTTCGGCACTGCTCGCATCGACCGCGACCGAGGCGGTGTACGAGATGTCGAGTTCACCCGGTTCCGCCGTCAGGCGCAACAGCTGATGGGAGCCGGCGTCGTACGGCTCGAGCGTCCACGGCACGTCGCCGGCGATCTCGATTCCTTCGTGCGACACCGTCTGGTGCGGTGTCCGCGCCGCGACGATCGAGAACGCGAACGACGTGCGTTCGGACACCTCGTAGCGCAGGTGTGACGTCAGTTGCAGCTGGTTCATGCGGATCGCTCCTGGACGATGGGGGACGGTGCCGATCGATTGGCGGTCGGTCGACGGCGCCGGTGTACCCCGACCGGTGCCCGGGCAATCCCACACGATCGCAGCGGTCGGCGTCGTTCGCTTGGGGTTCCTTACCCTTCGGTAACTACGCTGGTCGGCCTATGACTGAAGCAGTGATCGTCGCCACCGCCCGGAGCCCGATCGGGCGCGCCGCCAAGGGGTCGCTGGTCGACCTCCGTCCCGACGACATGGCAGCTCAGATCGTCAAGGCCCTCATGGCGAAGGTGCCCCAGGTCGAGTCGTCCATGGTCGAAGACCTCATCATGGGCTGTGGTCAGCCCGCCGGCGAAGCCGGCTTCAACATCGGCCGTATCGTCGCCGACCTCGCCGGTCTGGGCGACGTCCCCGGCGTGACCGTCAACCGCTACTGCTCGTCGTCGCTCCAGACGATCCGCATGGCCGCCCACGCCATCAAGGCCGGCGAGGGCGACTGCTTCATCGCAGCCGGCGTCGAGGCCGTCAGCCGCTACGGCGCCGGCGCCTCCGACACGGCGCCGAACCCGATCTACAAGCAGGCCGGCGCCCGCACCGCCGAGCGCGCTCAGGGCGGCGCCGACACGTGGACCCCGCCCGAAGGACTGCCCGACATGTACATCGCCATGGGCCAGACGGCCGAGAACGTCGTCCAGGTCGAGAACGTCAGCCGCGAAGAGATGGACGAGTGGGGCGCCCGCTCGCAGCAGCGTGCCGTCGCCAACGTCGAGAACGGCTTCTGGGCCGACGAGATCACCCCGCTCACCCTCCCCGACGGCACCGTCGTGTCGAAGGACGACGGCCCGCGTGCCGGTACCACCGCCGAGAAGCTCGCCGAGCTGAAGCCGGTCTTCCGTCCCGACGGCAAGGTCACCGCCGGCAACGCCTGCCCGCTCAACGACGGCGCCGCCGCGGTCATGGTCATGAGCGACACCAAGGCCAAGGAGCTCGGCCTGACGCCGCTCGCCCGCATCGTGTCGTCGGGCGTCTCGGCGCTCAACCCCGAGATCATGGGCCTCGGCCCGATCGAGGCCAGCCGGCAGGCGATGGCCCGCGCCGGCATGACGATGGACGACATCGACATCGTCGAGATCAACGAGGCGTTCGCCGCCCAGGTGCTGCCCTCGGCCAAGCACCTGAACATCGATCTCGAGAAGCTCAACCCGAACGGCGGCTCGATCGCCCTCGGCCACCCGTTCGGCATGACCGGCGCCCGCATCATGACGACGCTGATCCACGGCCTCCAGGTCGCCGACAAGGAGTACGGCCTCGAGACCATGTGCGTCGGCGGCGGTCAAGGCATGGCCATGATCATCCAACGCCTCTCGTGAGCCACTGATCGCATCGAGAGCCGGGTCCTGCGGGGCCCGGCTCTTCTGCTTTCCGGGACGTTGGGCTCTGCCTGTGTCGTGGCTGGTGCGCGCATGGTGGGGGCAGGTTCTCCGAGGAGGTGCGCCATGCGGGTCCTGGTCGTCTACGAGTCGATGTTCGGCAACACCCACACCGTCGCCGAACGGATCGGTGCCGGCATGGGCGCCGGGGCGGACGTCTCGGTGCTGAGGGTGGGGGAGGTGTTCGGCCGGGAGCTGGACGACGTCGACCTCGTCGTCGTCGGCGGGCCGACCCACGTCCACGGCATGTCCCGGACGATGACGCGTGCCTCCGCCGCCGAGCAGGCAGCGAAGGACGTCGAACTCGACCTCGAACCCGATGCGGAGGGACCGGGAGCGCGCGAGTGGCTCGACGGGCTCGGACACGTCGACGGCGTGCGCGCGGCGGCGTTCGACACCCGCGCCGACGCGCCGGAAATCATCACCGGCCACGCGTCGCACGGCATCGCCAAGCGGCTCCGCAAGCACGGCTTCGAACTCGTCGCCGAACCGGAGAGCTTCCTCGTCGACAAGCAGAACCATCTCGTCGACGGTGAGGACGTGCGGGCCGCGGAGTGGGGCGAAGCGGTCGCCGCAGCGGCGACGATGGTGTGACCGCTGGTCAGCGCAGGGGGTTGGCGCGGACGCAGATCATGTCGGGCGCCGCCTGATCGAGCGCGGCGATCAGCACCCACGCGCGGCCGACCGCCATCACCTCGGCGAGCGCGAACGTGTTGCCGACGTCGCGGACACCGGTGCCCAGGCACTGCACCTCGGAGATCTCGAGCCCGGCCTGGTCGGCCTCGGCCGACCACAGGTTGACGAGTCCCTGGCGGAGCGAGGGATCGTCGAGTAGGTCGGCGCCGTACAACCGGAGTTCGACCGTGCCCACCTCGACGGGTGCGAGCTCGTCGAGCGGGATCACCGTGTCGCCCTTCAGGTGCCCGTCGAGCATCACGGCGACCCGCGAGTGATCGCCGTTGAGCCCGCCGACGAACCCGTAGCGGGTGAGTGGCAGCCCGTCGTCGCCGGTGGTCATCCAACGCACGCGATCGCCGGGCTGGAACATCAGGCCGCGCCCCGGTGCTCGGCCAGAGCAGCGTCGGACAACGACGGCCACAGGCGCAGTGCCTCGATCGACCACTGGTCGAACGACGTGTCGGTGAGGGCCACCACGCCGAGATCGGCGTTCGGGTCGGCCCACATCATCGTGCCGGCACCACCGAAGTGGCCGAACGTCGCTGCCGAGTTGGCGCGGCCCATCCAATGAGGCGACTTGGCCCCTTTGATCTCCACGCCGAGGCCCCACGGGCACGGATCGAACGACCCCACGCCCGGAACGATACCTGCGAGCGCAGGGAACTGAGGACGAACCACCTCCGCCCACGTCTCCGGCGCGATCAGGCGCGGTGTCAGCATCTCGGTCACGAAGCGAGCCATGTCGGCGACCGTGCTCCGAACGGCGTGGGCCGGTGATCCGGTGAGTTCGGACGACGTCATGCCCAACGGGTCGAGCACCGCCTCGGCCAGATAGGTCGCGAACGGCAGTCCGGTGGCGTCCTCGAGGACCGCAGCGGCCCGCTCGATGCCGGTGTTCGAGTAGACCCGCCGTTCGCCGACGGCTGCGATCGGTGTGTCGCCCTCGAACGGGAGCCCCGACGCGTGTGCGAGCAGGTGTCGGAGTGTTGCGCCGGCCGGAACGTCGTCGCGGACGATCGGCTCGTCGAGATCGACGCTGCCCTCCTCCCACGCCACGGCGATCGCCCATCCGGCGAGACACTTCGAGAGCGAGGCGAGGCGGAAACGGTGATCGGTGTCGCCGATCGAGTCGACGTCACCGTCGGCGGTGACGATTGCTGCAGCAACACGGCCGACCGGCCACGAGGTGACCTGGTGCAGCGCCGCCATCGGCGATCAGGCGTCGCCGTTGCGGATGAGGTCGGCGGTGCGGAACGCCAGCTCGACCGACTGACGGCCGTTCAGGCGCGGGTCGCACACCGTCTCGTATCGGGTGTCGAGATCGGCGTCGAGCAGGGCATCGCCGCCGCCGACGCACTCGGTGACGTCGTCGCCGGTGAGTTCGACATGGATGCCGCCCGGCCAGGTGTGTTCGGCACGGTGGGCACGGACGAATCCCTCGATCTCGGTCATGATCGACTCGAAGTCGCGGGTCTTGCGACCACCGGCGCTCGTGTAGGTGTTGCCGTGCATCGGGTCGCACGCCCACACGACGGGGTGACCGGCATCGCGGACAGCGCGCAGCAGCGGGCGCAGACCGTCCTCGACCTTGTCGGCACCCATCCGGCTGATGAGGGTGAGTCGGCCGGGGATGCGGGCCGGGTTGATCGCCTCGCAGATCGCCAGCACCTCGTCGGCGCTCGCCGACGGACCGACCTTGCAGCCGATCGGGTTGCCGACGCCGCGGAGGAACTCGACGTGGGCACCGTCGAGGTCGCGGGTGCGTTCACCGATCCACAGCATGTGGGCCGAGCAGTCGTACCAGCCGCCGGTCGTGGAGTCCTTCCGGGTCAGGGCCTCCTCGTACGACAACAGGAGCGCCTCGTGGCTGGTGAACACGTCGACGGTGCTCAGGTTGGAGTTCGACTCGGTGTCCATACCCGTCGCCCGCATGAAGCGCAGGGCGCGATCGATCTCGGTCGCGAGCTGCTCGTACCGCTCGCCGGCCGGGCTGGAGGCGACGAACTCCTGGTTCCAGGCGTGGACACGGTCGAGGGCGGCGAAACCGCCCTTCGTGAACGCCCGGACGAGGTTGAGGGTGGAGGCCGACTGGTTGTAGGCCTGCACGAGTCGGTCGGGCTCGGGCACCCGGGCCGCAGCGGTGGTGCCGGCGGCGTTGACGATGTGGCCACGGAACGACGGGATCTCCTCGTCGCCGACCTTCTCGAAGTCGGCCGAGCGCGGCTTGGCGAACTGACCTGCCAGGCGGCCGACCTTCATGACCGGCACGCCCATCGAGTACGTGAGCACGATCGCCATCTGGAGGATGACGCGCAGCTTCTCGCGGATGTTGTCGGCCGAGAATTCCTCGAAGCTCTCGGCACAGTCGCCGGCTTGCAGCAGGAACGCGTTGCCGGCGGCGACCTGGCCGAGCCCGGCCTGGAGGGAGCGGGCCTCACCGGCGAAGACGAGCGGGGGATAGGACTGGATCTGCTTGAGCGCGCGATCGAGGTCGGCCTCGTCGGGCCACTGCGGTTGCTGCTTGATCGGGAAGCCCCGCCACGAGTCGGGGGACCAGTCCTTCGCCATGTCGGCAAGCCTACCGGCAGCCCCACCCCCGGGGCCGAAGACGAATCCCGGGCGTGGGTCGGCACCCCGGTCGTAGGATGTGCCGACTCGGGGAGTGGTCGTGCCGGTGCACGATCGGAAAGGTGCCATGGCCAAGTTCAAGCTGTCGAGTGACGGATCGACCGGTGGGAGCCGACGGGTCAAGATCGTCGTCGGGGTGATCGTCGCGGTCGGCCTGCTGGTCGTGGGCGGCAGCATCGCCGCCGCGAGTCTCAATCTCCGCCGGACCGAGGCCAACGAATGGGGGTGCACGTTCGGTCGCGGTCCACTCGACGGGAAGGGATTGAAGGGGCAGTTCTCCCCGGGTTCGTCCGGCACCTGGACGAACGACGACTTCGTCACCGGGCCGGCCGACATCCGCTTCTACATCATCGACGAAGACCCGGCCACGGCCGACTTCGGCGGCCGTCCGATCGTGGTGCCCGCCCGTGGCAGCTCCAACGAGGGCGTCGGCGTGGTCCAGGTGTCGGTCGAGACCCAGGTCCGGTTCGTCTTCAACGAGCGGTTCTGCGAGTGGTACATCGACCACGGCAAGCGCAGCGAACCATTGCGGTTCGACGGCGATCCCGACACCCCGTCGGGCTGGAACTCGTTCCTCAACGCCTCGATGAACCAGAAGCTGATCGAGGCGGCGCGTCCCGTTGTCGCCAACCAGGACTACATCTCGCTCTACGTCAACGCACCGATCGAGGACGGGCTCGCCTACGACGTCCTGGCCGAGAAGCTGTCGGAGAACCTCGGTCGTGAGTTGGCACGCGACCTGGGCGGCGAGTACTTCTGCGGGCCCGCGTACCAGTTCGACGGCGACATCGATGGGCAGCTCGACGAGGGCTGCCCGCCGATCGAGGTCACGATCAAGCGGGTCGCGCCGACCGACTCGACGCTGATCGAGAAGCTCGAGACGATCGTCGCCAACGAAGAACAGCAGCGGGTGATCGTGTCGGAACGTGACCGTCAGCTCGAGGAGACGGCCGCCAAGGAGCAGACCGAACTCCGCGAGCAGGCTCGCCGCCAGGCCGTCGAGGTCGCCCAGGCCGAAGCCGACCTGGCGATCGCCGAGGCCCAGGAGGCCACCCTCCGCCAGGAGCAGGCGAACGCCGAGGTGCAGGCCACGTCCGACGCCGCCTACTGCCGCGAACTCGCCGCTGCGGGCGTCGACTGTGCGTTGTTGGCCGCCGCCGAGTCGGGCGTCTACCCGCGGGTGATCGTCGGTGAGGGCGGCGACGCCTCGATCCTTGTCGACGGTGGCGGCTGATGGCCCGACTCCTGCTGGCGTTCGCGGTCGCCATCCCGTTCCTGGCGCTCGGGTTCGCGCTCGGCGCCTGGTGGGCGCCCCGTGGCGTTCCGACGGCCTCCGATCGCGAACTCGAGTACCGCGAGCGGATCGCGACGTTGCAGCACCACACCGAACTGCTGGAGCAGTCGCGCAAGGCCTCGCTGGCCGGCGACGCCGGCCTCGCGAACATCTACGCCGAGGCGGCCGAACGGGTGCTCGAGCTCGTCGAACGCGAACGGCCCGACTGAACGCTGGCCGAAAACGGCGAATGCCGCCCGGAGGACCGGGCGGCATTCGATCGGAACGGAATGATCAGACGGCGAGGATGCGCTCGGCGTCGTCGCGCAGGCCGGCGACGGCCCGGCTGACGAGTCGACGAGCGGCTTCGGCGGTCACGCCGAGGCTCTCGCCGACCTCACGGAAGCTCTTGCGCTCACCGTCGAGGAGCCCGAAGCGGGCCTCGACCGCGTAGCGCGCACGGGCGTCGAGGGTGCCGAGCAGCTCGTCGAGCAGGTCGCTGTCGACCAGCGTCATGACGTGGTCTTCGGGCGTGCCGTCACCGTTGGCCATCAGGTCGCCGAGGGTGGCGTCGCCGTCGTCGCCGACGGTCTTGTCGAGGCTCACCGGGGTGGTGAGGCGGTGCAGTTCGGCGTTCTGCTGGTCGAGCGTCTCGCCGTCGCCCGACGCCTGACGCAGCGCAGCGCGGAGGCTGGCCGAGCGGTCGCCGGGGATGCGGATGAGGCTGGCCTTCTGGTCGAGCGCACGACCGATGGCCTGGCGGATCCAGAACGTGGCGTACGTCGAGAACTTGAAGCCACGGCGCCAGTCGAACTTGTCGACGGCGTGCTCGAGGCCGAGGTTGCCTTCCTGGATGAGGTCGAGGAGCGGCAGCCCGGACGCCTGGTACTTCTTGGCGATCGACACGACGAGCCGGAGGTTCGACTGCACGAACTGGCGCTCGGCCTCTTCGCCCTGACGGGCGGTGCGGCGCAGCTCGCGCTTCTTGGCGGCGGTGAGTTCCTTGCCGCCCGCGTCGAGCGCCTCGATCGCTTCCTTGCCTGCTTCGATCGCTTTCGCGAGACGTACCTCGTCGTCTTTCGTCAGCAGCGTGTACTGACCGATATCGGTCAGGTACAGCCGGACGAGGTCTTCGTCGTCTCGTTCGACGCGATCTTTGGCCACGTTGGCTCCTCAGGCTCGGAGGGTGCGTGTGCACCCATGGCGATGTCGGTTGTCCTCGTGTGAACGTCGTGGTCAGAGAGGGTTTCGCAGGGCGATCGCCGATCCACCACCCGTTGACGAGGTTGTGCTAACGATACCGATCTCGTTGTCCACAGCAACGTTCAGGTGCCGCTCAGGGCACCGGTAGCTCTGTTCCGCATACACCGATGTGCGCCATCGCTCGGACAGATAGGTCGTGGTCGGGTGCCGTCATGAGAGATGGCGTGTGCGCGCCAGGACCGTCGTCCCATTGCCGTCTCACCCTCCGATCGTCACCCGGCGGTGCGGCGCCCGATCCCCGGGGCGTCGATAGCATGCGGGCAACGTCTCGAGGAGGACATCACATGTCGAACCCCGTGCTGAACGAACGGGTCATGAAGGACGCACCCACCACGTGGGCGCCGCCGGAACCGACCAACCAGCACTTCCCGCCCGTGACCGACGGACCGGTCACCCCGTGGAACGGTCCCGGGAAGGTCATGACGGTCAACGGCACGATCTCGGCCACCGCCGTCCTGTTCGTCCTCCTGCTCGCCTCGGCGACGGTCGGCTGGATCCAGACCGAGACCGTCGAGATCGACGGTCAGGAGTTCGTGTCGGGCATCCCGGCGCTGGCCTGGGTCGGCATGATCGTCGGCGTCGGGCTGACGTTCCTACTGATGTTCAAGCCGCATCTGGCCAAGTTCGTCGCCCCGCTCTACGCCATCGCCGAAGGCTTCTTCATCGGTGCGATCTCGAAGGCCTACGAGTCGTGGTACGACGGCATCGTCGTCCAGGCGATCGGCGCCACCGTCGCCGTGTTCCTCGTCATGCTCGTGCTGTACCGGACGAACATCATCAAGGTGACGAATCGGTTCCGCAAGATCGTCATCACGGCCACGATCGGCGTGATGCTGTTCTACGGCGTCACGTTCATCATCAGCTTGTTCGCCGGCGCCGACTCGATCAGCTTCCTCAGCAGCCCGAGCCTGCTCGGCATCGCCTTCAGCGTGTTCGTCGCCGGTCTCGCCGCGATGAACCTGGCGCTCGACTTCGACTTCATCGAGCGCGGTGCGCAGCAGGGGCTCGACAAGAACTTCGAGTGGTACGCAGCGTTCGGCCTGATGGTCACGCTGATCTGGCTGTACCTCGAACTGCTCCGCCTGCTCGCCAAGCTGCGCGAGCGCTGACATGACGGCGTCGGAGACGACGCTCACCACCATCGCGGGCGCCGCGCTCGGTGCGGCGACCGGTGCGCTCGTCGGATTGCCGGTCGTCGGGGCGATCGCCGGTGGCGCCAACGGCGCCGTCTCCGGCCACCGCGAGATCTACGACTGGGGTTCGTGGAAGGGACGGGTCGCGTTCGGGCTCGACTCGACGTGGGCGTTGCTCACGACCACCGCCGGGCTGGCGGCGCACCTCGCCGCGTCGCGTCAACCCGACGCGGGCTACAGCGACGAGCTGAGCCGCCGCCGGAACCGTCACGTGTACGCCCGCGGGTTCCTGCTGCGGAAGGGGTTCGCGATCACGCTCGGCAACGTCGTGAACGGCGCGGGCGACCTGACGCGGCCGCGGCGGGCGAAACTCGTCACCGATCACGAAGACGTCCACGTGTGGCAGGCGCGCTGGTTCGGGCCGGCGTACCCGCTGCTGTACGGCGGGTGGACGGTCGGTGCCGCGGTCGCCGCGACGATCGCGTGGCCGTTCGTCGGTCGGCGGCGACCGTGGCCGAAGTTCGTCGAGACGTGCAGCTACTACCTGAACCCGTTCGAGTGGTGGGCGTACAGCCGCGACGACCACTGGCCCCCGTCGGGCAAGCTCGACGGTGTCGGCTGGAAACGCCCCATCGTCCGGAGCCTCACCAGCCGCCGAACCGACCCCGTCTGACCTGGTTCGCCCGACGGCCGTTCTCGGCGGCGGTGGGTACGGGATGTGGGACGGGTGCAGTCGAGAAGTCGGGTGGTACCGGAGGGCTGGGGTTCTCGGCGGCTGTGGGTGCGGGTTGTGCTCCGATGGCCACCGAGTTCGTGTGGTGGGGTTTCTCGGTGAATCTGGTCCACGTGGGTGGACTGTGTTCACCGAGATCTTGGGTGTGGGGGGGGGTGCTGTCGTTCTCGGCGGTTGGTGGTGCGTTTCGCGTACCTGGGTTCACCGAGATCTTGGGTGGTGCGGGGTTGCGTTTCGCGTACCTGGGTTCACCGAGATCTCGGTTGGCACCGGGTTGCGGTCGTTCTCGGCGGTTGGCGGTGCGTTTCGCGGACCTGGATTCACCGAGATCTCGGGTGGTGCGGGGTTGCTGTCGTTCTCGGGGGCTGCGGGTGCGTTTCGCTCAGCTGGAGCCGCCGAGATCTCGGCCGGGTCAGGTCGAGCGGAGGTCGACCAGGTCGGCGCGGACGAGGGTGATCACGCGCACCGTGCTCGGATCGAGCATCGGGTCGACGCGCGCCTCGAGCTCGTCGAGGTCGGCGATCATCTCGTCGAGCGCCGCCGGGTACCAGCGGTCGGGCGGCAGGATCGTGACACTGTCGACCCCGATCGCGTCGACCGGGATCTTCGGCAGGCGTTCGTCCCACAGATCGGCGTGCCAGGCATGCCGATGTGAGGCGATCGCGTACCGGCGTTGTGCCACCGGGTCGGATTCCTGGGGCACCCACTGGCCGATCGCCCGGAACATGGCGCGACAGCGGCCACGCATCTCGGCGCAGATCGCGACCAGCTCGACGATGCCGACCGTCCCGCCGGTCTCGGTCGCGCCGCTCACGAACTCGCTCCGGCCTTCAACCAGGCCGCCTCGGCGGCACCGATGTCGGTGGCGGGTGGACCGTCGGCCACGTACTCGAGCAACATCGCCCGGAACGGGCCCTCGATCTCGAGCTTGCCGAGGATCGCGCTGACGCCCCAGACGACGCGGTCGAGGATCACGAAGCTCGGTGGCAGGTTGAGCACCTCGATGACCTTCGCGTGCGGACCCTTCACGTCGAGGACCCGCGCGAGCGTCTCGACCATCCACTCGCGGGTGAACCGGAACTCGTCGACGAGGTAGGGGCGGTACGGGCTGCTGACGTACTCGAAGATGACCTCCGGGTCGAGCCCGTGCCCGAGTCGCAGGAAGCCGCTCTCCTCCATGGCCTCCACGACGAGGACCGGATCGCGGTCGATGACGACCGCGTCGAGTGTCGGACGCAGCGACTCCCATTCGCCCGGCTGCCAGCGCTTCACCAGGCCGAAGTCGAGGAAGCTGACGCTGCCGTCGTGGTGGAACTTGTAGTTGCCCGGATGCGGATCGCCGTTGAAGATCCCGTGCCGGTTGATCGAGTGCTGCGCGAACCGCCACAGCACCTCGCCCGCGCGCTGCTTGGTGTCGGACGAGGCCTGCCGCATGAACTCGTCGAACGTCAGGCCGTCGATCCACTCGGTGGTGAGGATCCGATCGGTCGAGCACGACGGCACCAGCGTCGGGATGCGCACCCACGGGTGGTTGGCGAACACCTCGGCGAAGGTCAGCACGTTCTCGGCCTCGAGTCGATAGTCGAGCTCCTCGCGCATGCGCAGCCGGAGCTCGTCGACGAGCCCCTTGGCGTCGAGCCCTTTCAGCATCATCGACGAGAACACGCCGTACATCACCTCGGCGGCGTCGAGGTCGTGCTCGATCGCCTCGTGCACGCCGGGGTACTGGACCTTCACGGCGACCTCGCGGCCGTCGTGGGTGACGGCGCGGTGGACCTGGCCGATGCTGGCCGAGGCGACCGGTCGGTCGGTCCAGTCGAGGAACACCTGCTCGGGCGGCCCGCCGAGATCCTGCTCGACGACCTCGGCCGCCAAGGTGGGCGACATCGGTTCGCCGTCGGCCTGCAGCGTCGCCAGCGCCGCCTGGGCCTCCTCGGGGAGGCTCTCGAAGATGAAGCTGATCATCTGACCGGCCTTCATGAGGACGCCCTTCATCTGCCCGAGTTCGCGGGCGACGTCCTCGGCGGTGCGGATCACGAACTCGTTGTCGAGTTGGGCTCGTCGTTCGTCGGGCGAACCGAGGCCGCGCACCTTCGACACTGCGAAGCGGGCCGAGTTGCGGGCCGACAGGCGCCAGACCCGCAAGGTGCGGTCGACCCGGCCGCTGACCGGCCTGCGGTCGGCCGACCTGGTCGCCGCCAGCGCTGCCGCTGCGGCGGCAGCCGCGGTGGCGACCGCCGCCAGTCCGATCACCGGCACGGCCCGACGCGTCATGTCAGGCCTCGACGCGGCGAGCGACGGGATCGGCAGCGAGGACCTCGTCGGGGATCGGGTCGCCGGTGACCTCGTCGGTCCAGTACGTCCCGTCGTCGAGACGTCGGAGGGCCGATTCGACGCCGTCGAGGTCGCGCCCGATCCGGTCGAGATCGAGCAGATCCGCGGGCGGCGCATCGCCGACGCTCGAGTCGTCGGGCGGCTCGACACCGTCGCCAAGGGGCGGATCGGCGGGGCCGTCCGGGTCGGTGCACGCCGTCTGGTCGTCGGTCGGGGGGACTGCTCCGTCCTGCGGGTTCACCTGCCCCAACGTAGCGCCGTGGTCGGCGGCGACGGCACCGGTCGTCATGCGTCGTCGAGGTCGGGGAACCGGACGACCTCGCCCCGATTGATGCTGACCCAGTCGCGCGCCTCCAGATAGGGCCGGAACGAGTGGGTGATGGCGGCGTGGTGCTCGTGGCGCTTGGGCTGCTGCAACTCGAACAGGTGGGGGAACTCGGTCCAGGCCGACACGGCCTGCCACAAGCGCAGCGCGGCGTCGCCGGCGGGTGGATCGATCAGGACGGGTCCGAACAGGCAGTGCTCGCCGAAGAACAGTGTCGGGACGCCGTACCCGCCGGCGTCGACTACTCGCGCGTGTTCGGCGTGGATCTCGTCGTGCGTGGTCGGATCGGTGATCGCCTCGTCGACGAGGCCGGGATCGAGGTCGAGTTCGGCGACGAGTCGTCGGGCGACCTCCGGATCGTGGGCACGCAGACCCTCCTCGTGCAGGGCCCGTCCGGCGCGCTCGTAGTACGCGTCGAGATGCTCCATCCCGATGCGGCGGAGGCGGGCACCGATCCGCATCATCGACCACCCGTACGACCACTCCCGCTCCCACGGGTGCTTCTTGCCGGGCTGCCGGTTGACCTCCTCGAGCGAGAAGAACTTCCAGTTGATCGTGAGGTCGGTCTGCTCGCGGACCCGCCGGATCCACACCGACGTCTGGTAGGCGAACGGGCACATCAGGTCGAAGTGGAAGTCGACTTCGGTCGGGGCGGTGAACCCGGTGTCGCTCGGATTGGCGGTCGAGGTCGGGGTGTCGGCGCCGGACATGCTCTTACCTTGCCACGGCGAAGGTGGCGGTCTCGACGCCGGGCGGGATGGCGTCGAGACCGCCGTGCTCACCGAGCCGAAGCCGGGTGAGCGGGCGAGAGTACATCGACCACATGCGGGAACCGTGGGACGCAACTCTCGCGATCTTGGGATTGGGCGTGCCGAGGAATCGGTGGCGTCGGCCCGCTGTCAGCACGATGTTATCGAATCTGCAGACGTCCCTCAGACTGCCACGAATCGACCCCGCTCGCCACATGCGGGTGACGACTTCTTCAGCAGGCGCCCAGTCGACCGCGGGCCGGCACGCACGGGTGTCATCGCGCTTGCGCGTCGGTGTGTCGTCGGACACACTCGGGGTCGCCGCTCGACTCGCACGGAGGCCCACCCATGTCCCGACCCCGCACCCGACTCGTCACCGCCCTCGTGGTGGCGACGACGCTCGTCACCGCCTTCGCCATGTCGGCCGATGCCGCCCCCGGCGGCGGGAAGGGCGGCGACAAGGGCCCGAAGAAGCCGACCACTACCACGACCACCACCACGACCACCACCACGGCG
>JAGQSS010000610.1 GCA_020439405.1 Ilumatobacter sp.
AGATGCTGCCGACGATGAGGGCGCCGATGATCATCATCACCAGTGCGAGGATGATCACCGAACCGTCGTCACGCCGGCCGTCTCGATGGTCGTCACGTGTGTGCTGCCCGTTCACAACGGCCTCACCGTCTGGGTGCAGGCGACCGCCTCGTTGGCCGAGATCGTCACCCGGATCGACGACCAACCCGTCGGCTGGTTCTGGTCGTTCAAGACCGGCGCCACCACGAAGTCCGTCCCGGGCACGAGGTCGCGGATACCGGCACGGCACGACCATCCGACCGGCGTGTAGTCACCGAGTTCGGAGTAGTTCTGTGGACTGATCAACACGTCGACCGTCGTGCCGCCCGGGATCGCGAAGTCGAACGTGCCGGTCGGGTACTGCAGGTTGGTGTTGATGACGCTCGGCTCGATCGTCAGCGGATCGCCGGCCGCGTTCCAGGCCGCACCGTTCTGGTACGTGAACGGGTCGCGGACCGGCTGGGTGTTCTCGAGCTGGGTCCGAATGGTCAGCGTGCCGCCGCACTCGCCGAGTGCGACCGCCTTGAGCGCACCCCTGAGCTGGTTGAAGCCGTTCTTCGGGAGGACGTACATGTTGGCGATTTCGGAGTTGTCGGGGTTGCTCACCCACGGGATGCCGAGGTCGTCGCCCGCGATCAGGTTGGCCAGGATCGCGCCACCGGTCTTCTTGATCGTCGTCTTCGGGGTGTAGCCGCTGTAGCCACCGGGCGGCGGCGTGGCCGGCGTCGTCTGGATGCGTCGGTAGCCGTCGTTCGCGTTGTTGACGTTGGTGTTGTTCGGCACCGAGCTGACGTCTTTCCAGTACATGGCGTCGGCGTCGCGGCTGACGGCCTGCTCGCCGGCGTCGATCCAACCGTCGGAGTTGGGCGGGTTCGCGCTCGGGTTGTTGTTGGCCAGGTACTCCTGCTCGGTGACCCAGCGGGTGTCGGTCGTCGAGGTCGATCGCCACAACCCGGCGTTCTTCTGCGATTGGGGTGCGGCGTCGAACTGGGCCTTCGTGACCGTGGTCCAGGCGTCGACCCGGAACCACGATCCCGACGTGCCGATGGTCGAACCCAGGTTCAGGTTGGCGGCCACGTCGTCGAACGAGACGTCCCACCACGACGAGTTGTTGGTACCGCGTCGCCAGTTGTTGTCGTTGCCGATGCGGACGTCGTCGCTGCCTCGATTCTGGCTCGTGTGCGACGAGGTGTTCCGCTGGAAGTACTCGCGCGGCGTGATGTCGTGGTTGAAGCTGTTGTTGCGGTACTCCTCGAAGTCGAGGTTGGTCGACAGCTCGGAGGCCCGTTCGTACACGGTCACGGTGCCCGAGTACTGGTAGCGCCGGTAGCCGCGCTGCCACTGGTTGACGTAGCCCGTCCCCGGGTTGGTGACCCAGTCGAGTTCGTCGTTGATGCCGCCCACACCGACGCCGACCATGCGGACGTTGCCGCGGTT
>JAGQSS010000611.1 GCA_020439405.1 Ilumatobacter sp.
ACAACGGCGCGTGGGGGTCATGTCCGGCCGGGGGCATCCGGTCAGACTACCGGTCGCAGTTACCTGTAGGTAACAAGCGTCGCGAGCGCCGTGCGCGTGCGCCGGGTCACGGGCAGTGGGTGCGGTCCTGGCCCACCGACACGGTGCCTGACGACGTCTTGGCGAAGCCGTGCGGGTCGGTCGCCGTCACGGTCCAGGCGAACACGCCGAGGTCGGGCACCCCGTTGCGGTCGCGGTCGAGGTCGAACGACGCGAAGAAGGCGCCGGCGTCCGGGGCCATCGGGCTCTCGACCGCGGCGCCGTTCGGCGGCACGACGGTGAGGGTCACGTCGACGGGTTGCGATTCGTCGGTTGCGTACGCCGTCCACGCCACGGTGCTCACCTGCGCCTTCTGGCACACACGGGACGGCGGCGCCGCGACGCGCAGAGCCGGGGCGCGGCCGATCGTCGCCACGACGTCGAGTCGGGCGGCCGTGCCGGGCGCCGCGAACGTGAACGATCGTGCCGCCGCTCCCTCCGTCGGCCAGGCACGGTCGACCGACACGGTCACCTCGACCGACGCGCCGGGCGCGAGTTGCCCGCCGGCCGGAGCGATCGCGAACGGCGAGGCGACCCCGCGGAAGGTGGACGGTCCAGCCGTCGCGGTCCAGCCGAGCGGGGCCCCACCGGGATTCGACAGGGTGATCGTCGCCGAGGTGCTCGTGTGGCCGAGGTCGACCGTGCCGGCGGACAGCCGCAGTACTCCCGGTGCCGTCGTCGTGGTCGTCGCCGGAGGCGGGTCGGCGACGGCGGGCGTCGTGGTCGTCGGTGCCACGGTGGTGGTCGTCGGCGCGAGGGTCGTGGTGGACGTCGTCGAACTCGTCGTGCTCGTCGACGTGCTCGTCGTCGGCGCGAGGGTCGTGGTGGTCGATTCGCTCGGCGGCGCGGCGACGACCGGTGTCGAGGACGAGGTCGACGTCGCTTCGGTCGTGGTGGTCGACGCCGGCCCCGCATCGCCCTCCGATCCGTCGGCGAGGACGTACACGGCACCGCCGGCGCCGAGCAGCACCAACGCGGCGGTGCCGATCAGGATCAACGCGACCTTGTGGAGATGGCGCAGCGCCGACGGGAAGCCACCCGGGCGGCCGAAGGCGTACGACGACGAACCGCCGGCACCGCTGCTCGCCGTGGGCGACACGTTGCCGGTGGCCGCGAGCACCCGATCGCGCAGCCCGACCGGAGCGGCGAACGCCGGCGCACCGGCGAACAGTGCCAGCGGCACGACCTTGCGTCGGGTCCGTTCGCAGATGTCGCAGTGGTCGATGTGGCGGGCGACCCGCTTGCGAACGAGGACCGAGAACTCCTCGTCCCATCCGTGGAGGATCTTCGCGAGCTCGTTGCACTCCTTCCGCCCGCGCCGGGCCACGCAGAACGCGGCGAGACTTCGCTCGGTCCTCTGGCGCATCCGGTGGACGA
>JAGQSS010000612.1 GCA_020439405.1 Ilumatobacter sp.
GGAGGATTTAGCGATCTCGTCCATGTCGTCGGAGTCGGGGTTGAGTTCGGGATCGTCGGGCGCGTCGGGGTGGACGCTGGTGAAGCGCGTGGCGCCGGTGAACTGGAGTTTGTTGCGGATGGGTGAGAAGACGGTGGGTTGATCGGCGACGATGGATCCGACGAAGAGGCAGTCGTGGAAGCGGAGGTTGTTGGCGAGGAGTTTGGTGTTGGTGCACTGGTCGGGGGTGATGCCGTCGCCGTTGAGATCGACGCTGACCATCAGGGGTTCGGGGAGGATTCCGTCCTCGTCCTCGACGCCTTCTTCGAGGTAGGAGGTATCGAGCTGGGCGGAGGAGTAATCGGGGGGCGGGGGGTAGAGCCAGTTGAGTTGGCCGGTGAGTTGGTCACGCTCCTGCTGGCCGTAGAAGATCCACGACTCGTGGGTGTTGTCGATGTAGGCCTCGACGCGTGTGACGCCGACGAAGGTGCAATCGATGAAGAGCGCGTTGGTGCCCATAGGGATGACGGCGTTGCGGAAGGTGATGCCTTCATAGACGGGCCGGTCGTACCAGTCGGCGGGCGTGGGGGAGCCGAAGGGCGTGGACTCGACGAAGCTGGGCGGCGTCCAGGTTGGCCCGTTCTGATCGCGTGCCTGCTCGAGGACGGTGTCGCCGTCGGCGGCGTCGATGAGGGCTTCGGTGGCTTCGGAGAACGAAGCGGCGGTGATGGTGGGGACTTCGTTTTCGGTGGTCTCGAAGATGACGGGCAGGTCGCCGGCGTCGGGTCGGATGGCGCCCTGGACGAACTGCTGGTAGTCATCGACGGAGTTGCCGGAGCCGTCGTCGGCGGCTTCCCACTGGGAGCGTGAGGCGCGGAAGTAGACGGAGCCGCGGACCTTGGCGTAGCGGTCCTTGTAGTCGAGGACGCCGTCGCGGTATCCGAGGTTGATGTCGTCGGCGTCGATGTCGTCGTTGTTGATGACGCCGTCGTGGTTGTTGTCGGGGAACTCATCGAAGAGCCACCAGCCGTCGACGAGTCGGCCGTTGTAGCGTCCGTTGCCGTTGCGGTCTGCGACGGCGGAGTCGATGAGCATGGCGAGGGCGTCGTTGATATCGAACTCGGCGGCGAGGCCGTCGTTGGGTGTGCCGGCGGTCATGCGACCGGAGAGGACGACCTTGCCGTCGCCGTTGCTGTCATAGAAGTTGAGGAAGATGTCGAAGTCGTCGACGGCGTGGTCGCGGGTGGCGTCGGTGAACGCGAGGTCGGGGGCGAGGTCGCCGTCGTAGTCGATGAGGTTGAGTTCCGCGAGCGCATCGCGTTCGCCGAACTTGTTGTCGCGGAGCCGGTTGTCGCCGTCCTGATCGTCTGCGAGCACGGCGTCGAAGAAGTCGTCGAGTCGGTCGTCGAGTTCGGCGTCGAGGCCGTAGAAGTCGGAGCGCATGACGAGGGGCGGGCCGTCGAGAGAGTCGAG
>JAGQSS010000613.1 GCA_020439405.1 Ilumatobacter sp.
AGATGCTGCCGACGATGAGGGCGCCGATGATCATCATCACCAGTGCGAGGATGATCACCGAACCGTCGTCACGCCGGTCGTCACGTGAGTGCTGCCGGTTCACAACGGCCTCACCGTCTGGGTGCAGGCGACTGCCTCGTTGGCGGAGATCGTCACCCGGATCGACGACCAACCCGTCGGCTGGTTCTGGTCGTTCAAGACCGGCGCCACGACGTAGTCGACACCCTGGATGAGGTCGCGGATGCCGGCCCGGCACGACCATCCGACCGGTGTGTAGTCACCGAGTTCGGAGTAGTTCTGTGGGCTGATCAGCACGTCGACCGTGGTGCCACCCGGGATCGCGAAGTCGAACGTGCCCGTCGGGTATTGGAGGTTCGTGTTGATCACGGTCGGCTCGATGGTCAGCGGAGCACCGGCCGCGTTCCATGCCGCGCCGTTCTGGTACGTGAACGGGTCGCGGACCGGCTGGGTGTTCTCGAGCTGGGTCCGGATGGTCAGCGTGCCACCGCACTCGCCGAGTGCGACCGCCTTGAGCGCACCCTTCAGCTGGTTGAAGCCGTTCTTCGGGAGGACGTACATGTTGGCGATCTCGGAGTTGTCGGGGTTGCTCACCCACGGGATGCCGAGGTCGTCGCCCGCGATCAGGTTGGCGAGGATCGCGCCACCGGTCTTCTTGATCGTCGTCTTCGGGGTGTAGCCGCTGTAGCCGCCGGGCGGCGGCGTCGCCGGCGTGGTCTGGATCCGCCGGTAGCCGTCGTTCGCACTGCTGACGCTGGTGCCGCTCGGCACCGAGCTGACGTCCTTCCAGTACATCGCGTCGGCGTCCTTGGTGACGGCCTGTTCGCCGGCGTCGATCCAACCGTCGGAGTTGGGCGGGTTCGCGCTCGGGTTGTTGTTGGCCAGGTACTCCTGCTCCGTCACCCAGCGGGTGTCGGTCGTCGAGGTGGAGCGCCACAGTCCGGCGTTCTTCTGCGATTGGGGGGCGGCGTCGAACTCCGCCTGCGTGACCGTGGTCCACCCGTCGACCCGGAACCACGACCCGGAGGTACCGATGGTCGAGCCCAGGCTCAGGTTGGCTGCCACGTCGTCGAACGAGACGTCCCACCACGACGAGTTGTTCGTGCCGCGCCGCCAGTTGTTGTCGTTGGCGATCCGGACGTTGTCGCTGCCGCGGCTCTGGCTCGTGTGCGACGAGGTGTTCCGCTGGAAGTACTCACGCGGGGTGATGTCGTGGTTCCAGTTGTTGCCGCGATACTCCTCGAAGTCGAGGTTGGTCGACAGCGTGGAGGCCCGTTCGTACACGGTGACCGTGCCGGAATACTGGTAGCGCCGATACCCACGCTGCCACTGATTGACGTAGCCCGTGCCCGGGTTGGTGACCCAGTCGAGTTCGTCGTTGATGCCGCCCACACCGACGCCGACCATGCGGACGTTGCCGCGGTT
>JAGQSS010000614.1 GCA_020439405.1 Ilumatobacter sp.
TACTCGTTCCGTCGCGATCCGTCAGAGGTCACGATCCTCGACGTCGTCGAAACCGTCGACGGTCGCCTGGGGCCGGTCGACGACGGCGGGCGCGGGTGTGACCGCGTCTGGACCGACGCCAGGGACACCGTGGTGGAGTCGCTCGCCAACCTCACGATCGCCGACATGGCCGAACGCGAGGCCAGGCTGAGCGACGCGCCGATGTTCCACATCTGACAACCACGACACGGAGCCCCGACATGCCGCTGTCCCGACCCGACGATGTGCAATTCGACCTGCTTGGTGTGGGGAATGCCATCGTCGACATCCTCTGCCACGCCGAAGACGCGTTCCTGTCGTCCCATGCCCTCAACAAGGGCACGATGACGCTGATCGACGTGACGCACGCGGAGTCGCTCTACCGGGACATGGCCTCCGGAGTGGAGGTCTCCGGAGGTTCGGTCGCGAACACGATCGCCGCGGTCGGCGGGCTCGGTGGGCGGGTGGCCTACATCGGCAAGGTTCGGGACGATCAGCTCGGCACCATCTTCCGCCACGACATCCGGGCCTCCGGCGTGCGCTTCGACACGCCGCCGTCCAACGACGGTTCGACGACCGCGCGCTGTTTCGTGATGGTCACCCCCGATGCCGCGCGGACCATGGCGACCCACCTCGGCGCGTGCGTGGAACTCGGGCCCGAGGACATCGACACCGATCTGGTCCGCAACACGTGGGTGACGTACCTGGAGGGCTACCTCTGGGACGAGCCGCGCGCGCAGTCCGCCCTTCGCCTGGCGGCCGACACCGCCCATGACGCCGGGCGTCTGGTGGCCCTCAGTCTGAGCGATCCGTTCTGCGTCGATCGTCACCGCGAAGGGTTCCGGGATCTGCTGGAGTCGTCCGTCGACATCCTGTTCGCAAACGAGGACGAGGCACGCTCGCTGTTCGAAATCGACGACCTGGACGAGGTCGTCCGGAGCGTCCAGGAACGCTGCGACGTCGCCGCCGTGACGCGCGGGCCGAACGGCGCGTTGATCGTCACGAGGGACGACGTGGTGGAGGTGCCCGCGGTTTCGGTCCCGCGCGTGATCGACACGACCGGCGCGGGCGATCTGTTCGCCGCCGGGTTCCTTCACGGGATGGTCCAGGGATGGGACGCCGAGGCGTGCGGTCGGGCCGGTGCCGCCGCCGCGGCGGAAGTCATCGGTCACATCGGCGCCCGTCCAGAAGACGACCTCGCCACGATCATCGGGCAGGCAATCGGTCAGGAGACAGCACGTTGAGCGACACCACACCGCAGCGCAGGCCGATCGCCGACTCGATCCTCGACCTCGTCGGACGCACGCCGCTCGTGCGCCTTCGGGTCGGCGACGGGACCGGCGCAACCATTCTCGGCAAGCTGGAGTCGATGAACCCTGCCGGCAGCGTCAAGGACCGGATCGGCCTCGCCATGATCGACG
>JAGQSS010000615.1 GCA_020439405.1 Ilumatobacter sp.
TCTCCCGGTTGTCGAGCACGATCTCGACCGGGGCGGGTTCGAACGGCTCGCCGTCGGTGTCGCAGGGGCCGTCCTGCGACTTGACCATGACGACGGGCGCGAAACGGTCGACCAGCTGCTCGGCGACCGATCGCTCGCCGCCGTCGTCCTGAGCGGACACGGTCCCCGACCCGAAGCCGGACACGATGATCGACACCGCGAACCCCAGCAGCAGCATTCGGCGAACGGCGCGTCGGAGACACCTGCTCTCCTGCGCCGCTGCCATGCCAATCAGTATGGCCGCGCCGAATCCGGTCCACCTCACCTGCATCGGGTGGTGCGCCGCTCGATCGTGTCGCGTAGATCGGAGTCGAGGAGGCGTCATGGCATTTCGCATCGTCCTGGGGCAGCTGCCCGCCCCGGCAGTCCGGCTCCAGATCGCCGATCTCGTCGGCGAGGAACACATCGTCGACGTGGACGGCCGCTGCACGGTCGTGGTGCCCGACCAGGCCGCCGCCGCCGGGATCATCCCGCAACTCCACGACCTCGGTTGCCGCCTCGCCGAGATGGCGAGCGACCGTCAACCGGGTGACGACGTCCACCCGGATCGGGTGTAGCCCCGCACAGCGGCATCCGTACGTTCGTTGCCGTGGACCGTCCTGCGAACGTTGACGACGAGGCGCGCCGGGATGAGTGAGGTCGCGCTCGACACCGAGCCGAAGCCGGGACCGCTCGACCGCGTGTTGGGTCTCATCGAACGCGTCGGGAACAAGGTGCCGCACCCTGCCGTGCTGTTCCTCGGCCTCTGTGTCGGGCTGATCGTGCTGTCCCAGATCCTGGCGTGGGTGGGCTGGAGCGCGACCTACGAGGTCGTGAAGCCGCCGCCGACCGTGGTCGAGGAGATCGACGTGGGCGGATCGATGATGCCCGTCGAACTGCTCCCGCCCGAGCCGGCCGACGCAACGTCGTACGAGGTCGTCACCGAGACCAGCGAGATCAACGGCTTGTTGTCGGCCGACGGCATCCGCTTCCTGTTCACGTCGTTCGTCGGGAACTTCATGGCATTCACGGCCATGGGGATCATCCTCATCGTGATGATCGGCGTCGGCGTGTCGGAATTGTCGGGCCTCATCGCCTCGCTCATCCGCAAGCTGGTCGCCGCGTCGTCGCCGGGCACGTTGATGTACATCATCGTCGGGCTGGGTGTCGTCTCGAGCATCGCGTCGGACGCCGGCTACCTCGTGCTGATCCCGCTCGGCGCCGCGGCCTTCCACAGCGTCGGCCGCAACCCGCTCGCGGGGATGGCCGCTGCGTTCGCCGGCGTCGCCGGCGGATTCGGCGTGAACCTGTTGATCACGCCGACCGACGCCGTGCTCACCGAGATCACCAACGAGGCGATCGGCTTGGTCGAACCGGGGCGGACGATCGACATCACCGCGAACCTGTACTTCAG
>JAGQSS010000616.1 GCA_020439405.1 Ilumatobacter sp.
TCCTACCTCCGCCCGCGAGAGACTCGCTTGTAGCTGCACAAACCGACTTTTCAATTCGACACCTCGACGGGTAGCGTCGTTGCATGCACGGCTGGACCTGCGCTGGATTCGTTGATCTACCACCGAGTCGCGGGCTCCTCCTCGCCGCGCTGCTGCTCGCCGCGTGTGGCGCCGAGCCTGGCCTCGGCGACACGCTCACGGACGACACGCTGCCGGGCGACAGCCTCACGAACAACGGCAGCCTGACCAACACCAGCCTCTCGGGCGCCGACACCGACGACACCGACACCGACGACGGGGGCACCGGACCTGGGACGGGCGGCTCCGGCGTCTCCGGCGCCTCCAACGGTTCGGGCGGCTCCAACGACACGATCAAGTTTGACGTCGGCGACGGCCAGGACAGCCACGGGACGACGACCGGCGACGACCCCTGCGACACCGACGGCACCGACGGCTGCGAGTGCACCATCCCCGAGCACACGCCCTGCGACGCCGGCACCTTCGATCCCTTCTACGCCATGGGCCTCAACTGCCCCGGCGAGTTCCAGGTCAACGCGTCCACGAACGGCGCGCCCTCGGCGATCGGCGTGCGCAGCAGCTTCGGCGGCAGCAACGCGTTCGACCCGCGCGAGGGCTCCGTCTACGCGGTCATCGGCAGCGGTCACATCGCCGACCTCGACCTCGTGACGCCCGGCGGCGACAGCAACGCCGGCCCGACGCACTGCAACGACGACCTCGGCAACTACGACCCCGGCGGCTCCCTGCCCGCGCCGATCTTGACCAACGACGTCGGCGGCGACTGCACCCAGAACGCGGGCCTGATCGGCACCGGCGACTGCTCCAACACGATCAACGGTCAGTTCACGCAGGGCGGCTCCGCCAACGACTACACCGAGCTGCGCGTCGTCGCCAACGTGCCCCCGGACGTCACCTCGTTCAGCTACGACTTCGCGTTCTTCACGACCGAGTGGCCGTGGTACGCGAACTCTGCCTTCAACGACATGTACATCGGTTGGCTGACGTCGGAGCTGTGGACCGGCAACATCTCCTTCGACAACCAGGGCAACCCGATCTCGCTCAACGCCGGCTTCCTCGACTACAAGGATCAGAACGGCACGCTCAACGTGTTCGCCGGCACCTGCATGCGCCAGCACGCGGGCACCGCCTGGCTCTCGACGACCGCGAGCGTCAGCCCGGGCGAGAGCATCACGCTGGTGTTCGCGATCTTCGATCTCAGCGACTCGATCCTCGACAGCTACGCGTTCCTCGACAACTTCCAGTGGGGCTGCGAGCCCACCGGCAAGCCGAGCACCGAGCCGATCGGCTGACCGGCGCCGATCGAGTTTTCGGAGCCATGGACCGCCGCGCGCGCGCCGGAGCGAGCGCGCCGGCGCCGGGACCGTCGGCGCGCGAGCCAGGAGCT
>JAGQSS010000617.1 GCA_020439405.1 Ilumatobacter sp.
ACGTGGCTCAGTTGGTAGAGCATCACCTTGCCAAGGTGAGGGTCGCGGGTTCGAATCCCGTCGTCCGCTCCGAAACCCCCTGCTCAGCAGGGGGTTTTCTCGTTCACTCGGTCAGTGCGACACGGCGATCCGGACGACGGTCGCGGCGACCAGGGCGGGCGTTCCGACCTGCAGTGCAACGCGGGTCCAGCGCCACGGGGAGACCACGACGCCGTGACGTCGCGCCGTGTCGCGCCAGAGCATCGTCGACAGCGAAGCGGTCACGAGGAACACGGAGCCGATGTTGGTGCCGATGAGGATCGGCCACGAGTCGCCGGGGTCGTCGATCGAGCCGACGGCCGCCAACGCCGTCGGCAGGTTGTTGGTGAGGTTCGACATCAGGGTGGCCACACCGACGGACCGGATCTGATCGTTGGCCGACGTCCCGCCGAACCAGTCGGCGAGCGCGAGGTGTGGCGAGGCTGCAGCGACGAGCACGACGAACCCGGCGGCGACCGTGATCGCTTCGACGGGCACCTCGCGCCATCGCACCCGAGTGGTCAGCGCGGAGGCAGCCGCGAGCGCTGCGAGCGCGACGATCCAGGCCTCGACGCCGACGGCGTCACCGACCGTGAAACCGACCAGGACGAACCCGACGATCGGCAGACCTCGCCGGAGCGCCGTGGGATCGACGGGTTCGTCGATCGTCTGGAGCGAGCCGCCGGTGGGACAGGCGCGCCGATACGCCAGGTAGCCGACACCGGTGGCGATCAGGAACGGGGGTGCGAGTTCGACGAGGAAGTCGGAGGCGCCGAGATCGAACCGCTCGGCCACGATCAGGTTCGTCAGGTTCGAGACGGGCAGGATTCCCGAGGCGAGACACGCGAGGAGCGCGGGTTGGAGTGCGAGCGCTTCGGCATCGAGGCCGTGCCGCCGGGCCAACCGGCAGTAGAGCGGCGTGAGGAGGACGACGGCGGCATCGAGGTTGAACACGACGACGACGCCGGCCGCGAGCACCCACAGCCACGCGACGAGATGACGTCCGCCGTCGACGACTGCGGCAACCGCGGCGAACACGCCGATGTCGTCGAGCGCGACCGCCAGCGGCACGGCGACGACGAGGAACAGCAACGGTGCTCGCACGTCGTCCAGAGCGGCTCGCGCCTCGCCGAACGACAACCATCCGAGGGTCACCACCAGGAGCGCACCGAGCGCCGGCGGCAACCACATCGGCACGCCGGCGGGACGTCGCCACATGGACACACTCGCGAGCAGGAGCACGGCGACCTCGGCCAAGCCACGTACGGTACGTCCCAAGTCGCGGTCCGACACAGGCCGCAACGGAGGAGCACGAACATGGTCGAGTACGAGCTGGGCGACGGTGTCGCCACCATCACGATGGACGACGGGCGCGCCAACGCGCTCTCGCCCG
>JAGQSS010000618.1 GCA_020439405.1 Ilumatobacter sp.
GCACCTCCTCGGCCAGATCACGTACCGGGCAGCGATCGTGCAGCTCGAGTTCATCTGCGACGACTGACCCCATCCCCATCCGACCGGAAGGACCCGCCACCATGGCAACCGAAACCACCGTCCAGCTCAGCGACTCGGGACACCTGCCGTGCGGCAACGTCCCGTTCCACAAGGGCGTCTGCCGTGACGCCTACCTGAAGCGCCGCACCTGCGAGCACTGCGAACACCTCGTCACCCCCGACGAGCCCGCCCCGGAACCCGACGTCGATGGTCCGGCCGAGCCGGCCAAGTCGGCGTCGAAGGCCGCCTGGGTCGACTTCGCCGTCGCGCAGGGCGCCGACCGCGACGCCGCCGAAGCGAAGACACGCGACGGCCTCGTCGACGAGTTCGGCACGACCGACTGACCCGCCCGCCCCCGACACCGTCTGACCCACCAGGAGAACCACCATGGCAACCGAATTCCGTCAGGTCAAGGGCACGTTCAATGCCGGCTCGACGCCCACCGACTACAGCCTCTCGGTCGTCCGGGCCGAGTTCGTGTTCGACACGACCGTCGACACGATCCCCGCGAACCTCGGCAACGACGAGGAGGACGAGGTCGGCAACGCCCGCAAGCGCTACCTCGAGATCGACTACCTCGAATCGGCCGCAGCTGACGGCTTCGCCGCCGAGGCGGAGTCGGCGTACGAGTCGCTCAGCCAGGAGCTCGACGTCGAGTACCTCGCCGAGCCCGGCGCGGTCGGCACCGACAACCCGCAGCGGGCCGCGACAGTCCGGGTGACGAGCGTTGGTGTCGGCAAGAAGGTCGGCACGATCCGTGTGCGCACGGCCCGCTGGCCGGTCGTCGCCGGCACCTACGCCAAGACGACCAGCTGACCCGATGGGCGACTTCGGACGTCTGGCGACCGAGTGTCGTCAGGCGGCCGCCGTCCTCGAGCAGGCCACACCGTCGGTGGTCAGCCACGGCGCGGTGATCATCAAGGAGTCGCTGCAAGCGGGGCTGTCGGCCCGAGCGGGAGGCGACATGGTCCTCGACAAGGGCGGCGGCGCACCGGTGAACGTCCGGTACCGCATGTCCGGCCAGGGTCCGGTGCATCAGGCCGTGATCCGCCCGAACGGCGCAGCGGTGTATTGGGTCGAGCGCGGCACCGCGGAGCACGAGATCAAGCCCCGCCGGAAGAAGGCGCTCGCGTTCGGGAACCGCTCCGACGACGGCGAGGTCGTCCGGACTCCGGTCCGACACCAGGGCGCCCGGGCGCGTCCGTTCTGGCGGCAACGCACCGCAGCCGCGGTGCCGCAGGCCGAGCAGGCGATGCGCGACGACTACCAGAAGCTGCTGGAAGGCGTGTTCACGTGAATGAGGGGAGGTGCACATGGGACTCGGTGATGGTCTGAACTTCCCCGTCTCGG
>JAGQSS010000619.1 GCA_020439405.1 Ilumatobacter sp.
CTCGGTGACGTCCGCGTCCACCGCGGCCCCGACGTCGGCGACGCCGCACGATCGATCCAGGCCAAGGCCTTCGCCACCGGTGGCGAGGTGTTCCTCCCCGACGAGCACGGGCCGACGACGAGCGGAGACGGGCGCAAGATCCTCTCCCACGAACTGACTCACGTCGTCCAGCAGCGCCGACTCGGCGGCAACCTCCCCGCCGAGGACTCCGCCGCCGGAGCCGCACTCGAACAGCAGGCCAAGGAGGTGGGCGGACAAGCATCGCCCCCGCCCGTCCGGGCGCGTCCGCTCCCGGCGTCGACCGGCAGCCCGCAGCGTCTGCCCGGCGCGATGCCGGCTGCTCCGACGAGGTCCCTCCCCACCGCGTCCGGCCCGGTCGGGTCGTCCGGTGCGCCTCCGATGTCACCGACCACCGACCTGGCCCCCTCGGAGCAGGCGGCGGTGGTGGCGCGGATCCAGGCGGCCGCCGCGGGTGCCGGTATCCCGGCCCGGGCCGGCAGCCCGACCCCGGGCATCCAACGCATGGTCGCACCGACGGCGGCGGCACCATCGCGACCGCAGACGTCGGCGACGTCGAGCGCCTCGCCGCAGGCGTCACCCGCACCGTCGACCGACGCGGGTTTCCAACCGGCGGCGACGCCGTCGTCGTCGGTCTCATCGTCGAGTTCGTCGTCGGGCGTCAACCCGCCCGTGAACCTGCCCTCGGCCGACGCGCCGAGTTCGTCGCCCCGATCGGCGACCGACCTCGACGAACTCGCCGGGCAGCTCTATCCACGTTTCAGGAGCCGGCTCCGCACCGAACTCCTGACCGACCGCGAGCGCTCCGGGCGCCTGTTCGACCGATGACCGCCGCGATCACGACCCGGCATCCGAGCCCGAGGAGGCGACGTGGCTGAACCAGCAGTACAGGCCGGCTTCAAGGTGATGGTCGACAACTGTCCGCTCGGGACCTTCTCCAAGTGCGAGGGCCTCAAGGCGACCTACGCGGTCAAGACGTACGAGGAGGGCGGGCAGAACGGCTACGTCCACCAGATGCCCGGACGTCTTTCGTACGAGAACATCACGCTCACACGCGCCGTCAACAGCGAGTCGATCGGGTTGGCGTCGTGGTTCGCGTCGTACCAGTCGATGGTGAAGCGCTCGACCGGACGGATCTCGGTCATGGACCCGGGCGGGAACGAGATCGTCACCTGGAGCCTGATGGGCGTGTTCCCCGTGACGTGGTCGGCCGGGGCGATCGAAGCCGGCGCGACCGGCGTGCTCACCGAGACCCTCGTCATCGCGCACGAGGGCTTCTTCGACCTCGGCATGGCCGGCAACGCAGCGAACTTGTGAAGGAGGAATCGTGTCGATCCCGATGAAACTCGAGAAGGCCAAGCTGGTGAAGATGTCCGGCGGCGGTGGCG
>JAGQSS010000061.1 GCA_020439405.1 Ilumatobacter sp.
CGCCTCGTCGAGTCGCTCGGCTACGACGAGCTCTACTCGTCCGACCACATCGGTGGAGCCGATCCGTATCTCCCGCTCGTGTTCGCCGCCGCCGCGACCGAACGGATCTCGTTCGGGCCTCTGGTGCTCAACAACGAGTTCCACCAGCCGGCCCTCCTCGCTCGCGCCGTCGCGACGGCCGACGTCCTGAGCGGTGGCCGCATGATCCTCGGCCTCGGGACCGGCTACGCCGCGAGCGAGCACGACGCGATCGGCCTCGAACTCCGCAGGCCGAAAGAACGCGTCGACCGGTTCGACGAGTGCGTCGCGATCCTGCGAGACCTCCTCTCCGAAGGATCGTCGCATCGGTCCGGAACCCACCACACGATCGCACTCGACGATCTCGGCGTGCGACCCGCCCGTCCGGTGCCCATCCTGATCGGCGGGTTCGGCCGACGGGTGGTCTCGATCGCGGCACGGTACGCCGACATGTTCCAGTTCACCGGCCTCGTCCACGCCCCGGACGGCTCGCCCACCGCGGGCGGATTCGCGCTCGCCGACGTCGAGCAACGCGCTGCCTGGCTCACCGAGGCCGCTGACGGACGCGACATCGAGCGCTCGGCGCTGGTGCAGACCTGCTTCGTCGGCGACGACGCACCCTCGGCGTCCGATCTGGCCGAGCGGTTCGAACTCGACGCCACCGTCGTGGCCGACACGCCGTTCGCGCTGTCCGGCTCGGTCGACCAGATCGTCGACAAGCTCGAGCGGCTGCGTGAGCGGACCGGTATCTCGCACTACGTGGTGCGCGAACCCGAGACGTTCGCACCGATCGTCGACGCCCTCGCCGGCCGCTGACGCAGCGCGTACCCGTACGACTGCACCTCGGTGTCGCCGATGTCGCGGCGGTCGTAGAAGTCGCCGACCGCCTTCATCACCGCTCGCTGGACCGGATCGAGGTCGTGACGGCCGTGGGTCGAGCTCACGTCGATGTCGATCTCGTCGCCGCGGCGACGCACCTCGATTTCGATCCGGTCGCCGCCGACGGCGTCGGCGAGGGCCGCCGTGAACATCTCGCTGACGGCGAGTTCGGCGTCGGTGCTCGATGCCTCGAGGCGATGCAACGACTCGCGGACGAAGTGTCGGGCGGTGCCGACCGAGGCGACCTCGGCGGGCAGGTCGGTCCGGAACCGGTACGGCCGACGACCGATACCCTCGTCGATCCCGCTGTCGTGCTCAGTCATCTCGTCGTCGTGCGCTCCGGCCGGGTGGTGCCCACCACCACCAGGCGTCAAACGTCGCCGCCGAGCACGCACACCGCAACCCACGTTCGGGTGAATTGCGGCGATCACGCTAGTCGTGACGCGATGCCGACCAGGCGGACGACCGGGGCACCCCGTTCGGCCGACTCGACGAGGTCGACCTGGGCGGTGATCGCCCACTCCCCCGTCTCCTCGGGGTCGACGAGGGTCTGGACGACCCGCCCGGTCGAGCGATCGAACGAGAACCGTTCACCACCGCGGGCGCTCGGCCCGGTGTCGATCGCATCGAACTCGTCCCAATACGGCGCCATCGCTGCGGCGATCGCCTCGGGCCCGCTCCAGGCATCTCGGTCCGCATCAGCGAGGAGCGCGTCGTAGCGCTCGCGCCGGGCGAGCCGTTGCACCCAATCGAAGAGCACGTTGCGCACCATCACCCGGAAGGCGCGCTGGTCGTCGACGATCGTCCGCTCCGCCGCCCCGTCCGGCCGCACGGCGGGGTCGGCCTCGTCGTCGGGGTGCAGGAGACGCTCCCACTCGTCGATGAGGCTCGAGTCGACCTGTCGGACCACGGCACCGAGCCAGGCGGTCACGTCGTCGAGGTCGTCGGTCCGGTGGCCGTCGGGGACGTTCTGGACGAGACCCTTGTACACGTCGGAGAGGTACCTCAGCAGCACACCTTCCGAGCGCTTCAGGCCGTAGTCCTGGACGTACTCGCCGAACGTCATCGCGCGTTCGAACATCTCGCGGGCGATCGACTTCGGCCGGACATTGTCCGATCCGACCCACGGGTGCCGCTGACGGAACGCGTCGAAGTCGCCGTACGTCCAGTCTCGGTTCGGCTTCGGGTTCTCGACCTGCGACAACCGCTCCATCCGCTCCTCGTACTCCACACCGGCCGACTTCATCTCCGACATCAACTCGTCCTTGGCCCGCTTGACCTGGGCAGCGATGACGACACCGGGATTCTCCTGCACCGCTTCGATGATGCTGAGCACGTTGAGGGCATGGGTGACCGGGTCGACGTCGTCGCCCATCGACTCGGCCTCGGCGGCGTCGAGTCGACCGATCGCCTCGAAGGCCCACAGCGACAGGGGCTGGTGGAGCGCGAACTCGTCCTGGAGATCGAAGTTGACCCTGACCGTGCGGCCGAGTTCGTCGGGTTCGTCAGGGAACTCGAGCAAGTCGGCCGCGACGAGCGAGCGGTAGATCGCGATCGCGCGTCGGATGTGACCGCGCTGGCGCTTCCGGGTCTCGTGGTTGTCGGTCAGCAGCATCCGCAGCGCCCGGCAGCCGTCGATCCGTTCGCCCTCGGGATCGTCCGCGGACGCGACGTACTCGGCCGGGCGGTCGAGGACCTGCATGACCATCTGGTGGCTCACCTGGAAGTGCGACTGGAGCGACTCGGGCTTGCCGTTGACGAGCTTCTCGAACGTGTCCTCGGTCCAGTGCGCGTACCCGTGGTCGGGCTGTGACTTCTTGACGACCTTCTTGCGCCCCTTCTCCGCCGCCTTGCGTTCGGCCTCCAGGTTGTCGACGACGTGCGCCGGCGCCTGGACCCAGACGTCGCCGGCATCGTCGAACCCCTTGCGGCCGGCTCGACCGGCGATCTGGGCGAACTCGCGGTTCGACAGGATGCGCACGCCGTTGCCGTCGTACTTGCACAGCTGCGTGAACAGCACCGACCGGATCGGCACGTTCACGCCGACGCCGAGGGTGTCGGTCCCGCAGATGATCTTGAGCAAGCCCTGTTGGGCGAGCTTCTCGACCAGCAGTCGGTATTTCGGGAGGAGACCGGCATGGTGCACACCGACCCCCGACGTGATGAACCGACGGAGGTCGCGACCGATCGGGGAGTCGAACCGGAACCCGGCGAGCGCGTCGCGCACCGCGTCCTTCTCGTCCTTGGTGAGCGGGTCGAGCGACACATAGCTCTGCGCAGCGTCGGTCGCGTCCTTCTGGGTGAAGTGCACCAGGTAGATCGGTGCCTTGCCCGTGGCGAGCAGATCGCTGACGCTGGCGTGGAGACTGCTCGTTCGGTACTCGAAGTGGAGGGGCACCGGACGTTCAACCGACGTCACCAACGCCGTGTCGCGGCCGGACCGTCCGGCGAGGTCGCGCCGGAAGAACTCGACCTCGCCGAGTGTCGCCGACATCAGCACGAACTGGGTCTGTGGGAGTTCGAGGAGCGGCACCTGCCAGGCCCAGCCGCGCTGCGGATCGCCGTAGTAGTGGAACTCGTCGACGACGGCGACGTCGACGGGCGCCCGTCGACCGTCGCGCAGCGCCCAGTTGGCGAGGATCTCCTGGGTACAGCAGATGATCGGTGCCTCGGCGTTGACCGACGCGTCGCCCGTCACCATGCCCACGAGGTCGGGGCCGAACTCGCGCGAGAGCGCGAAGAACTTCTCGCTGACGAGCGCCTTGATCGGCGCCGTGTAGACACTCCGCTTGCCGGCCGCCAACGCCGCGAAGTGGGCGGCGGCGCCGACCATCGACTTCCCCGACCCGGTCGGCGTGTTCATGATCACGTGGTTGCCGAGCGCGACCTCGATGACCGCCTCCTCCTGGGCCGGGTACAACTCGATCCCGAGCGACGCCACGTAGTCGGCGAACCCTGCGACGACGTCGTCCGGGTCGCCCGTACGGGGGAGGTGTTCGATGACGGGAGCGACGGGCATCACCGCCGAGGGTACGGGGCGCGGCGGTAGGTTGCCGCCCGTGAGCGAGGCGGAACGAGTCGACGAGGCGCCGACGGGCGGCATCTGGTCGCCCGCCTACGCTCGCGTCACGATCGCCAATCTGACGATCGTCGCGATCGCCGCCTTCGACGGGCTGGCCCTCGTTGCGGCGCTCCCGGCCATCGCCGACGACCTCGGCGACGTCGCGCTGCTCCCGTGGGTCATCACGGCGTTCCTGGCGACGTCGGCCGTCGCCGGGATCACCGCCGGCCCGGTGATCGATGCGATCGGCGTGCGTCGGACGTTCCGCGCCACCGGCCTCTGGTTCCTCGCATCGAGTGCCCTGGCGGCGGTCGCACCGAACATGCCGTTACTCGTCACCGCTCGGGCGTTGCAGGGCATCGGTGGCGGTCTCGTGATCTCGGTCGCGCTGGCTGCGGTCGGGCTCGCCTACCCGGCCCGGCTCCGCGCCCGCGCCTTCGCGGCGAACTCGCTCGTGTGGGGCGTGATGGGATTCGGCGGTCCGGTGCTCACGGCCGGACTGCTGGCCGTCGCCGACTGGCGCATGATCTTCGTGGTCCAACTCCCGATCACCGCGCTGGCGCTCGCGGCCGGGTGGTCGACGCTGCCGTCGACGCGGGAACGACCACAGCGGGTCGTCATGGACTACCCAGGGATCGCGATGCTCGCGCTGCTCGTCGGGGCCTCGTTGGCGGCCGTCTCCCAGGTGGGGGTCCGTTGGTGGGCGGCCGGCGCCGGCGCGGCGGTGGCGATCGCCGCAGGTGCCGCGTACTGGTCGCACTCGGGTCGCACCGCCGAACCGCTCCTGGCTCGCGAGCACCTGACCCGCTTCCCGCTCCGTCGCGTGCACGCGACGTCGGGGCTGGTGCTCGTCGCCGGGCTCGCCGCCGACAACTACCTCCCGCTGTACATGCAGACGACACGCGGGCGGTCCGAGGTGTTCGCCGCCTTCTCCGTGTTGTTCCTCACCGTCGGCTGGTCGGGTGCCGCCTTCGTCGTCAGCCGACTGCTCGACCGCTGGCACGAGTCGGATGCGATCCTCGTCGGATCGTGCCTGATGCTCCCGGCGACCACGGTCGCCGGAGTGTCCATCGCGCTCGGCTGGCCGATCCCGGTCGTGTTCGCCGCCTTCTTCGCCATGGGATGCGCGATCGGCTTCGTGTCGACCTCGGGCCTCACCCTGCTCCAGTCGGCGGCGAACGACGGCGAGATGGGACGCGTCAACGCCGCTCACCAGTTCATCCGCACGCTGAGCATCACCTATGGCGTCGCGGTCGGCGGAGCGATCCTCCTCCTCGTCGTCGACCGGCAGATCGGCGACGTCGAGGTGGTTCGCGACGTGCTGGGTGGCGAGGACGTCGATCCGTCACCCGCCACGCTCGACGCCATTCGCGACGGTCTGGCATGGGTGCACGTGTTCAGCGGCATCGCGGCAATTGCCGCGATCTGGGCGGCGAGCGTGCTGTGGCGCCTCGTCCGGGCACGCCGGGCGGCGGCAACGAGCGTCGGCGCTCCGTAGTCTCGCGCGTGATGTTCCCCGAACCTGCCGGTCTCCCCGAGCGACTCCGTGGACGCACCCTGGTGATGGGCGTCGTCAACGTGACGCCCGACAGCTTCTCCGACGGCGGCCGGTACTTCGGGATCGACGCGGCGATCGGCCGTGCCCACGATCTCGTCCGCGACGGCGCCGACATCGTCGACGTCGGCGGCGAGTCGACCCGACCCGGGGCGACACGACTCGACCCGGCCGAGGAACTGGCTCGGATCGAACCGGTCGTCCGGGCGCTGGCCGCCGACGGCATTGCCGTCAGCATCGACACGATGAACGCATCGACCGCTGCGGCAGCCGCGGCGGCCGGCGCCCTGATCGTCAATGACGTGAGCGGCGGCCTCGCCGACCCCGCGATGCTGCCGACGGTCGCCGACCTCGGCATGCCATACATCTGCATGCACTGGCGCGGCCACGCCGAACGGATGAACGACCTCGCCGTCTACGACGACGTCGTCGAGGAGGTCGCCACCGAGCTGGCCAGCCGACTGGAGGCGTGTTCGCGAGCGGGCGTCGATGTCGACCGGGTCGTCCTCGATCCGGGGATCGGCTTCGCTAAGGAGGCCCACCACAACTGGGCGCTGCTCCGACGGCTCGACCACCTCGCCGGGCTCGGCCGACCGATCCTGATCGGGGCGTCCCGCAAACGGTTCCTCGGGAGCCTTCTTGCCGATCCGGTATCCGACGAGCCTCGCCCGACCGACGATCGCGACGTCGCGACGGCGGCGGTGTCGGCGATCGCCGCCCGCGACGGCGTGTGGGCCGTCCGAGTGCACGACGTGGCCGGCAGCCGCGACGCGGTCGCGGTCGGGAGCGCCTGGCGTCAGGGCTGAGCGACCGGGGCGACGCGCACACGGGCGATGGCACGGCGGTCGATCGACTCGACGGTGAGCTGCACGCCGCCGTGCTCGACCGTCTCACCGACGACCGGGATCGTGCCGACGAGTGTGAGCACCACACCCGCGACGGTGGTCACCTCGTCCATCGTGAGTTCGATGCCGTGCTCCTCGGCGAGTTCGTACAGCGTGGTCATGCCATCGACCGACACCGATCCGTCGTCGTGGAGGGTCGACTCGGTCCGTCCGTCGTGGGTGCCCATCAGCAGCGCGATGACGTCGTCGAACGTGACGAGCCCGAGCGTGTTGCCGAAGTCGTCGACGACGAGGCAGGCGTGAACCCGCTCGCGCCGGAACCGGAGCAGCAACCGGTCGGCGGTGGTGGCCGCGCCCACCGTCGGCAGAGGGCGCCGGAGCCGGCGCAGGTCGGTGTCCATGCCCCGCTGGCGGGCACGGATGAAGTCCTTCGCGTGGAGCAGGCCGACCACCTGGTCGAGGTCTCCCTCGACGATCGGGAACCGGCTCCATTTCGAACCCTGGAGTCGCTGCTCGACCTCGGTGGCGGTGGCCGACACCTGCAATGTCTCGAGCTGTGCCCGTGGCGTCATCAACTCCTCGGCGTCCCGCCGTTCGAGTTCGAACACGTTGTGGGCCAGGTCGCGTTGGAGCTCCCCGAGTTGGCCGACCGCCGCGGCCTCGTCGGTCACGATCTCGAGTTCCTCGCTGGTGTGGAGCGACAGGCGGGCATCGGGCTCGGGAATGCGGAGCAGCTTCATCAGCCCCAGCGCGAGCGTGTTGAGCACCCAGACCATCGGACGGAAGATCCAGCCGAACAGTCGCATCACCGGGTTGACCCGCAGCGCCGTCGCTTCCGGTGATTGGAGCGCCAAGGCCTTCGGGATCATCTCACCGAACACGACGTGCATGTACGTGATGCCGCTGAGCGCGACGATGAACCCGACGGTGTGGGACGCGTCCTCGGACAGACCGAGTTCTTCGAACGGCCCGTACAGCCAGTGGGCGACGGCGGGCTCGCCGTACATGCCGAGTCCGATGCTGGCGAGCGTGATCCCGAGCTGGGCGATCGCGACGTACCCGTCCTTGCCGGTCGGCTGCTCGATGATCGCCACCAGCCATTTCGCCGACCGATTGCCGTCGTCGGCCAGCGACTTGAGGCGGCCGCTGCGAGACCCGACGAGCGCGAACTCCGCGGCGACGAAGACCCCGTTGACCAGGACCAGGAGCAGGATGACCAGGATCGGCAACGCGACCCCCGAGAACCAGTCGATCGCGATCATGCCGGCTCCTCCGGCACGTCGAAGCTGACCCATCGGACCTCGCGGCCCTCCATCTCGTCGACCCGCACCACCAGCCCGGCGGGCTCGAGGACCGCTTGATCCCCGACCTCCGGCAGACGGCCGAGCGCGTGCCACACGAGGCCGCCCACGGTGTCGACGTCGGGCACCGTGACGTCGACGCCGAACCGGGCGGCGATGGTGTCGTCGAGGACGTCGCCACGGACGATCACCCGACCCTCGTGGACGACGATCGGCTCCCGTTCCTCGTCGAACTCGTCTCGCACCTCGCCGACGATCTCCTCGATCGCATCCTCGAGCGTGACCATGCCGATGATGGACCCGAACTCGTTGACGATGAACGCGACGTGTCGCTCCTCCTCGCCCAACCGGGTCCACAACTTCGGGACCGACAGCGTCTCCGCTACCGCGACCACGGGCCGCATGATCTCGGCCATGCCGACATCGGGCCGCTCTGCCGCGGTCAGGTAGAGATCGCGGAGGTGGACGACCCCCACGATGTCGTCGCCCGACTCGACCGGGAAGCGCGAGTGCGGCGACTCGACGACCGCCTCGAGGGCAGCAGCGACGGTGAGATCGTCGCGGACCGTCACGAGACGGCGGCGAGGCGTCATGATCTCGCGAACCATCCGGTGTTCGACGTTGAGGACCCCGGCCAGCATGTCGCGTTCGCTCATGTCGATCAGTCCGCCGGCAGCGCTCTCCCCGTACAGATCGACGAGCTCCTCTGGCGAATGCACGTGTGCGTGCCCGTGATCGGACTTGAGGCCCCACCACTTCATGAGCGTGAACGCGGAGCCGTTGAAGATCGCGACGAGGGGACGGAACAGGATCTGGCTGATGCGCATCGGCGGCAGCGTGGCCATCGCCAGGCGCTCGGGGTAGCGAAGTGCCGCCGTCTTGGGGAGAAGTTCGCCGAGCACGACCTGGAGCGACGTCACGAGGATGAGCACGACGACGACGGACACGACGGGTGCAGCCGAACCGAACCAGTCCTCGAAGACCGGGGTGAGTTGGGCCTGGCCGTAGGCGCCTGCGACGAGGCTCGACAGGGTGATGCCGATCTGGCACGACGCGACGTAGTTGTCGAGCCGCGCCGGCTCACGCAGGATCTCGAACAGTGCCCTGGCCGACCGGTCACCGCGCTCCGCCTGTTCCTGCACCCGCGACCGGCGCGCACCAACCGTCGCGAACTCGGCGGCGACGTACAAGGCGTTGAAGGCGACCATCAGCAAGATGATCAGGAGTGGCAAGACTGCCGACATATCGCCGCAACGCTAGCGAGCCGAGCCGCCGAGTCGTTGGCTCACGGTCCGTGGCGGGCACGTAACCTCCGACACGTGCGTGCGTTCCGGCATCATCGACTGCTCGGCACGGTCGTCGACATCCGGGTCTCCGGGACGAGGGCCGAGGCAGTCGATGCCGCGGTCGCCGGCGAGATCGAGACACTCCAGCAGGAGCTCTCGGTGTTCGATCCGACGAGCACCCTCGAACGATGGAAGCGCGGCGCGTTGCTCGATCCCGGCCCCGTCGTGAACGCCGTCCTGGCCGAAGCGCTCGACTGGCAGCGACGCTCGGGCGGGGCGTTCAACCCGGCCACACGAACGCTGACGAGGATCTGGCAGGCCGCAGCGGAAGTCGGCGAACCCCCGACCGGCACGGCGCTCGCCGACGCTGCGGCCCGGATCGCCGATCCTCCGTACCGGATGGTCGACGGTGTCGCGACGATCGTCGACGACGTGTCGGGCGTCGATCTGAATGCGTTCGCGAAGGGCTGGATCGTCGATCGGGCGGTCGAGGCGGGCCGCCGCCTCGATGCCGACGCGACGATCGCGGTCAGTGCGGGCGGCGACGTCCGCCACGTCGGCTCTTCTCCCACGGTCGTCGGCATCGAGAATCCGCTCCGGCCGTACGACAACGAGCCGCCGATCGCTCACATCCGCCTGCAGGGCGGTGGGCTGGCGTCGAGTGGCCGGGCACGGCGCGGCGTGCGGATCGCCGGACGGTGGTACGCCCATGTCATCGATCCGCGCACGGGTTGCACCGTCGACGACGTGGCGTCCGTGTCGGTCGTGGCAGCCGACGCCGCGACGGCCGACGTGATGGCGACGATCATCGGCGTCGAGCCGCCCGAACGTGGGCCGGCGGTGGCGGACACGTGGGGAGTCGCCGTGCTCGTCGTGGGCGCCGACGGGCGTCGTCACTCGAACGCCGCCTGGGACGAACTCATCGGCTGACGGGTCAGCGGAGTGCCCACCATGCCAGGGCGACGACCACCGCTGCGCCGACCCCGGCCGTGATGAACGCCGAGCGCCGACGCCGCTTGAGGAAGAACTGCATGACCAGGCCGGTGATCGAGATGACGACCAGGAACCCGGCCGAGAGATCGATCAACCAGCTCCAGGAGTTGCCGGCGTCGCGCCCCTTGTGCAGGTCGTTCAGCACGGCGACCCAGCCCTGCTGCTCGACCGTCAGATCGTAGGTGCCGGTCTCGACGTCGAAGAACAGGTCGGCGGAGTACCCCGGGTTCTTGTAGACGATCGATCCCTCGCCGTTGACGAGGTCGAACGAGTCGACGCTGCCCGACACCCCGAGTTCGTCACGCGCGAATTCCGACACCGACAGGAAGTCGACCGACCCGTCGTCCATCGTGGTCGTGACGCCGAGCGTGCCCGACTCGGTCGTGACGTCGACCGCGTCGCCGAACGTCCAGTCGGGGTGATTGAGGGTGAGTCCCGTCAGCCCGAAGAACAGGGTGATCACGAGCGCGACCATGCTCGCGTACACGTGGATCGAGCGCGACCACTTGTTGAGGAACCGTCGGCCCGGGTTGGGCCGACGTCCGGCGGGCGGTGTCGAGTCGGCTGTCGCACGGTCGACGTCGTCCGGATCGAGCAGCGGGTCGATCGGTCGTTCGGTGACGGTCATGATGCGCTCCGATCAGACGGTGAAGGTGGCGGTCGCCGACGAGAGTTCGCCGTCGTCGCGGAGGGTGACCGAGAAGCCGTCGTTGCCGAGGGTCACCTCGACGGCGGTGATCGAGTGGGGGCCGTGTTCACGGGCCGACTCGATGTAGACGACGTACTGGCCGGCCGCGACGGTGCCGCCGTCGAGGTCGGTGCCGTCCCACACGACCGAGTAGCTGCCGGCGGCGCGGGTCGCGCCGGAGGTCAGCACGTCGCCGCCCGACGAGCCGTACCAGGAGCTCAGGTCGTTCAGCCAGCGGGCTCCCTTGTCCGACTGCTCGTACCAGAGGCTGATCGTCCGCACGAGGTTGCCGTCGGTGTCCTCGACCCACACGGCGACGTACGGGTTGTGCGCCCGACCGCCGGACGCTTCGGCGGTGTACGTGAAATCGACGACCATCTCGGCCGTGGCCGGGACCGTCGCGGCGTCGGCAGCATCGTCGGCCGCCGCCGTGGTCACGGTGGTCACGGTCGTCGCCGTCGTCTCCGCCAGTGCGGCGGTCGTGGTGACCGCCTCGGTCGTCACGGTCTGATCGGTCGTGACGGACTGGCCGGCCGCGCCGAACACGTCGGCGTCGTTCGACCCGCACGCCGCCGGGATCACGACGAGTGCACCGGTGGCGGCGAGGCGGGCGAGGTGCGAGCGGCGGACCGTCCGCACGAACCTCAGGTGGCGGGGGTTGGTGTGGGTCATGACGCGCAACGTACGCGTCGAATCTGTGAGTTCGATGTGAACGCCCTGCGAGTCGTCCGTGCCCGAAAACGGGCGAACCCCAGGCCTGACGACCTGGGGTTCCGGGGTGGAGCTAAAGGGAATTGAACCCTTGACCTCCTCCATGCCATGGAGGCGCTCTGCCAACTGAGCTATAGCCCCGAAGCGTGGTCGAACGATATCGACGCACCGGCCCGATTCACAACAGCGTCGTCGACGACCGCGCTGTTTCGTGACCGTTCAGTCAGCGGTGGCGGGCTGCCAGGGGATCTTGGGGACATCGGTGTACAGGCGCTCGATCTCGTAGAAATCGCGGATCTCGGCGAGGAAGACGTGGACGACGACGTCGCCGTAGTCGACGAGCACCCACTGCTGCTCTCGCACACCCTCGACGCGCACCGGCGCCCGACCCAGTTCGGCCTTCATCGCTGCCTCGACGTCGTCGACGATCGCGTTGACGAGGCGGCGGTTGGACGCACCGGCGATCACGAAGTATTCGGTCACCCCGAGGACGTCGCCGACGTGCAGCACGACGATGTCGGAGCCGTGGGCGTCGTCGGCGGCGCGGGCCGCCGCGATCGCGAGGGTGCGTGCGTCTTCGTCGATCACGAGTCCGAGCCTGCCACGTCGGTCGTCTCGGGCGTCGATCCGTCGGGCACGGAGTCGTCGGTCGTCGACGGTGCCGGCGGTTCGGCGAGTCGTCGCAGATACTCCCGACCGAGCGTGATCTCGAGGTCGACACCCGAGATGGCGACCGGAGCGACCCGCACGTCGAGTTCGCCGAACACGTCGCCGTAGAGCTCCCAGACGCCGTCGATCAGCGCCGCGTCGGACACGTAGACCGTCGTGCGCTCGGGGACGGCGAGCCCGGGCTGATCGACGACCGACAACACGTTCGACTTCGTGAAGAGCAGCACGTCGATCGCCACGATCAACAGGTCGGAGCGGTTGATGCCGAGGGCCGCTGCGTCGTCGTCGGTATAGCCGCTCACCAACCGGATCGTCGGCCCCTCGAGCGGCGCGGCCATCCGTGCCGGAGCGATCGAGCCGAACACCAGCACGACCTCGCCACGTCGCAACGTCACCACGCTGTCTTCCCAACCGAGGCCGATGACGGTCGAGTACTCGACCGGCAGTTCGGCCGCGACGCGCTCCGGGTCGATCTGGATCGACTCGAGCGCACGCGCCGCCACGGGAGCGGTGAACAGCGCATCGGTGAACTGGTCGAGGTCGCCGGGCGGCGCAGCGCGGGTGAAGGCGACACCGTCGGGCAACGCCCCGATGCCGGCCCCGACGCGATCGGCGATGGCGTCCCACACCGCATTGCGTGCCGGGTCGAAGTACCACTCCGGACCCTCACCGTTGACCGCCGTGATCGCCCGATAGGCGCCGGCGGTCGACAGCACGGTGTTGCCCGCCTCGAACGTCTCCCCCGACGCGTCGTCGGTGAACGCGAACGGGAACAGCGTGGGCAGGTCGCCGAGTGGACCGACGATCTGGGTGAAACGTTCCTGGTCGACGACCTCGGCCACGTCGAACGACAGACCGGTGACCTGCTCGACCGCGGCCCGCCACGCCTCGGGGCCGTCGGCGGTGAACACGGCACCGAGCGGTCGGAGCAGGATGTTCGTGCCCGACGCCGTGTCGGCGCTCACGCTGATCGGCACGATCGTCCCGCCGCGCCCGTCGGGCGTCAGCACCGCCACCGCCGACGTGGCCAGTTCGCCGTTCTCGGCCATGACACCGATGAGCGCGGTGGCCGTCCAGGGCAGTTCCTGGGCCTCGACGACGCGCCCGGTGTCGTCGCTCGCGTCGCGACCGGCCCGCGAGTCGGCCATCTCCGCCACCGCGAACGCCCCCAGGACGCCGGTGGCGACGAGCGCGACCACAGCGGCGACGAGCGCCAGCCAGGTGCTCCGGCGGCGACGACCGCCGTCGGCGGTCATGCCGAACCCGCCGATGCATACAGCGAGCGCTCGGCCACGACCGCGAGCACCTCGTCGGTGACGAGGTAGTCGAGCGGCCGCCCGTCGGCCCACCGGGCCCGCAGGTCGGTGCTCGAGACCTCGAGTCGGGGCACCTCGACGCGAATCCAGTCGATGTCGGCATCGAGTTCGACCGGTTCACCGGGACGGTCGACGACCACGAGGTGCGACCGTGCGATGACCTCGTCGGCACGCTCCCACGTGCGGATCCCGGCCGCCGCGTCGTCACCGACGACCGTGAACAGTTCGGCTCCCGGGTACTCGGCGGCCAGGGTCGCGAGCGTGTCGGCGGTGTAGGACGGTCCGCCGGCGGTGATCTCGTGCGCGCCGGCCTCGAGACCGGGGACATCGGCGACCGCGGCGGCCACCATCGCCAGCCGGTCGGCGGCGGGAGTGATCGCCCGCGATCCGACCTTTTGCCAGGGCACGTTGTTCACCATCAGCAGCATCAGATCGAGGTCGAGGGCGTGGCGCACGTTCACCGCCGTCACGAGGTGACCGACGTGGGGCGGATCGAACGTTCCACCGAAGACCCCCACACGCAGGGGTTTCGCGGCTTCGGCAGGCACAACCGGTCAGTCTACGCCCCGATTCTGAGAAACGACTCAGCTCCGCCCGGACGGGGGTTGACAGGTCTGTTACCGTGGATATCCGGTCAAACCCTGAACTCCCTGGCCACAGCCGAAAAACGACGACTGAAATCCAGGAAATCGGGAACATATCGACGGCAGGTGAACGTTTCACCAACTGTCCGTCACCGCCACATCTTCAAACCCCCCAATCCACCCTTCCGGAGCCCGCACTCCCCCCGTGCGTCGGTTGCCGGTCCGAACACCAGGAATGGTTGCACCACGAATGAA
>JAGQSS010000620.1 GCA_020439405.1 Ilumatobacter sp.
GATCCACGGCCGGGATGTACTCCTTCGGAATGGAACCACCGACGATCTTGCTCTCGAAGGCGTATCCGCCGCCGGGCTCGTTCGGTTCCAGATCGATGTACACGTGGCCGAACTGGCCCCGGCCACCGGTCTGGCGGACGAACTTGCCCTCGATCTTGTTGACCTCCTTGCGGATGGTCTCGCGATAGGCCACCTGCGGCGCGCCGACGTTGGCGTCGACATTGAACTCGCGCATGAGGCGGTCCACGATGATCTCGAGGTGAAGCTCACCCATCCCGGAGATGACCGTCTGGCCCGTCTCCTCGTCGGTGCGCACCCGGAACGTGGGGTCCTCGTCCGAGAGGCGACCGAGCGCGACCGCCAGCTTCTCCTGGTCCTGCTTGGTCTTCGGTTCGATCGCGAGGCCGATGACCGGCTCCGGGAACGTCATCTGCTCGAGGATGACCGGATCGTTCGGATCGGCCAGGGTGTCCCCCGTGGTGGTGGACTTCAGCCCCACGGCCGCCACGATGTCGCCGGCGCCGACCTTGTCGACGTCCTCGCGATGGTTCGCGTGCATCATCAGCAGCCGCCCGATCCGCTCCTTGCGGTCCTTGGTGGCGTTGACGATCGACGAGCCGCTCTCGGCGGTGCCCGAGTAGACGCGCATGTACGTGAGCCGACCCACGTACGGGTCGCTCATGACCTTGAAGGCGAGCGCCGCGAACGGGCCGGACTCGTCCGACTCACGCGTGATCGTCTTCTCCTCGTCGTTCGGATCGACACCCTCGGCCGGCGGCACGTTCAGCGGCGAGGGGAGGAAGTCGATGATCGCGTCGAGCAGGGGCTGGACGCCCTTGTTCTTGAACGACGATCCACAGAGCACGGGCGTGATGGCGATCTCGAGCACACCCTTGCGGACACCCTGCTGGAGGCGCTCGGCGCTGATCTCTTCGCCCTCGAGGTAGGCCTCGGCAAGCTCGTCGTCGGTGTCGGCGAGCGCCTCGATGAGCGCCTCGCGCGCGACCTCGGCATCGAGCTGGAGGGACTCTGGGATGTCGACGACGTCGACCTCGGTGCCGAGATCGTCGCGGTACATCGTCGCCTTCATGGTGAGCAGGTCGATGATGCCCTCGAACTCGGACTCCGAGCCGATGGGGAGCTGGATCGGGATGGCATTGGCGCCGAGCCGATCACGCATCGTCTCGACGGCCTTGGTGTAGTTGGCGCCGATTCGGTCCATCTTGTTGACGTAGGCGATACGCGGGACGCCGTAGCGGTCGGCCTGACGCCACACCGTCTCACTCTGGGGCTCCACGCCGGCGACCGAGTCGAACACCGCGACGGCTCCGTCGAGCACGCGCAGCGAGCGCTCCACCTCGACGGTGAAGTCGACGTGGCCGGGAGTGTCGATGATGTTGATGCG
>JAGQSS010000621.1 GCA_020439405.1 Ilumatobacter sp.
CGCAGGAATGAAGTATCGGTTCCAGACGACCGGGCTGGCCGGCACCGCCACGGTCGAGTTCGCCCCACCAGGCTGCTTCACATGAGTCCGAGTCGGCTTCGGCGGCGGGTCAGGCGCAGGATCCGGTGACGGATGCGGATGCGCGTGCGAGAAGCATGTGAGTTGGCCTGGAGCCGTCTGGCAGGAGTCGTCCGGGTGTTGAGGGAGCGGTCCGAGAAGACCGATCGCTGTGAGCAGCAGGGCGGCGATCATTCGGTCGGCCCGGAGATCCCGACCACCCGCCAGTCCGGTCCTGCCTTCATGAGAAGCATGTTCAGAACCTCCGCAGGATTGTCGGGGTCGGCCTCGATTGTCGATATGACGTTGCCGTCACCATCAACGATGGCTGCGGCCGACAAATCCTCGGGCTCAATCTCGACCTGAACAAGGTACTGACGAGCGATCTCCGGTACGCCTTCGGTGCTGTTCAGAAGTTCGGCCCGGATCACCGTTGGGTTCTCCATGCCGACGACAACCCAACCTTCGTTCTCGAGTTGAGTGATCTCGTTGCCCTGGATCTCCTGGCAAGGATTCTCTCCACCCAGGCAGAACTCCTCGATTCGGTCGACGTCGGGGTCGGCCCGAAGTTCATAGAGGGTATTGAGCAGATCCTGCGCGATCGTCAGCCAGTCGGGGTCGCCGGGGTTGGTGGTGGGGGGTGGTTCGGTGGTGGTCGGCGGGGGTTCGGTCGTCGTGGGGGTCGCCGTGGTGGTGGGTGCCTCGGTCGTGGTCGTCGTCGGCGCGGTGGTGGTCGACGGTGCGGTGGTCGTCTCCGGCGTGGTCGTCGACACCGACTCGGTCGTGGTAGGCGCGGCCTCGTCGTCGCCGAGCGAGCAGGCGGTCACCAGCAGCGCGGCGCTGATCGTGGCGGTGAGGATGCGTCGAGTGGTCGGCCGCATTCGTACAGCATGGCCGATCCGACCGGTTCGTGCCACGGGGACATGTCCCCAACGGTCGGTTGATGTCAGACCAGAACCGACCACCCAAGCGACCGCATCTGACCACGACCTGGTCGGTTCTGGTCTGACATCAACCGACCACCGCCGAGCGGGTGTCACACCCTCTGGTCAGAGTGGGGCCATGTCACGCGTTCGAATCGATCCGCCGGGCGGTGTCCACCACGTGATGAATCGGGGGGTCAACCGGAACACCGTGTTCTTCGACGACGACGCCCGCCTCGCGTTCGGCGCCCAACTCGCAGCCGTCCACGACAAGTTCGGCGCCGAGGTCCTCGCCTACTGCCTGATGGGGAACCACTTCCACCTGCTGCTCCGGACCGAGCCGGGCACCCTGTCGCCGACGATGCAGCACCTGTCGAGCCGCTTCACCCGAGAGACGAACCGGCGGCTGGGGCGCGACGGACC
>JAGQSS010000622.1 GCA_020439405.1 Ilumatobacter sp.
TACGCCAGTTGGGCGGAGCTGGTCGACGCGTGTGAGGCGTGGATGGCCGACGTCAACGGTCGCCCGCATCGGGCCACCCGACGCCCGCCGGTCGAGATGCTGGCCGAGGAACAGCAACGCCTGCACCGGCTGCCCGAGCGGGCTTACACGGCGGTGTTCGGTGAGACCCGCAAGGTGTCGTGGTCGGCCACGATCAGCTATGGCGGCGTCCTCTACTCGGTCCCGCACACGCTCGCGGATGAGACGGTGTGGGTGCGTGTCGACGGCGACCAGGTCGTCGTCACCCACTGCCCGGCGTCGGGACCGGTCGAGGTCGCTCGGCACCGGCGTTCGACACCGGGGCATCCGATGATCGACGACGCCCACTACCCACCCCGGCCTGCCGGACCGTTGGCCCGCAAACCCAAGCCGACCAGCGCAGCCGAGGCCGAGTTCCTGGCGTTGGGTGAAGGCGCCCGGTTGTGGCTGGTCGAGGCCGCGTCCGCGGGCACGTCACGCGTGAAGGTCAAGATGGCCGAAGCCGTTCAGCTCGCCCGCCTCCACGGCCAGCTCCACGTCGACTGGGCGCTCGGCCACGCAGCGACCTACGCCCGCTTCGCCGACGGTGACCTCGCGTCGATCCTGGCTGCCCATCCCGTCGGCGACCACCGGGCCGCCACCGATGAGCACTCACTCCAGCACGGCACGAGCGCCTGGGAAGGCTTCGGACAATGAGCACCACCATCCAACCGGTCGACGAAGTCGTCACCTTGCTGCGCGAACTGCGGCTGCCGCACATGCGCCGCACCGCACCGGACCTGTTGGCCACCGCCAAAGCTCAACGCTGGGACCCCGCCGAAGCCGTGAGGGCGTTGCTCGCCGAAGAACTCGCTGGACGGCAGGCGTCGTCGATCAACAGTCGCCGCAAGGCCGCCGGGTTCCCGACCGGCAAGTCCTTCGACGCCTGGGACGAGACCATCTCGTCGATCCCCGCCCCGACCCAACGCGCGCTTCGGACACTCGAGTGGCTCGAACGCCACGAGAACGTCGTCGTGTGCGGCCCGTCCGGCACCGGCAAGAGCCACTTCCTCGAAGCCCTCGGCCATGCTGCGATCGACCACGGCGCCCACGTCACCTGGTTCAGCCTCGAGCAACTCGGCCACATCGTCCGACGCGGCCGCGCCGACGACACCACCGGTCGGGCGATCAAACGGATCATGCGCGCCGACGTCATCATCATCGATGACATCGGCCTGCTCCCGGTCGCTGCCGAAACCGCCGAAGCGCTCTACCGGGTTGTCGATGCCGCCTACGAGAAACGCTCCATCGCGCTCTCGTCGAACCTTCACCCCGCCGGCTTCGACGAACTCATGCCCAAGACCATCGCCAACGCCACCGTCGACCGACTCCTCCACCACGCC
>JAGQSS010000623.1 GCA_020439405.1 Ilumatobacter sp.
GAGGGGCGCGCCGTCGCCCTCGTCAGCCACAAGCTCGACGAGATCCTGAAGGCGACCGACGAGGTCACCATCATGCGACAGGGTCGCGTCGTCGAGCACGTCGCCACCGAGGGCGTCGACGCATCGGGCCTCGCCGCCGCGATGGTCGGCCGTTCGGTGTCGCTGCGCTCCGAGCGCGTCGCACTCGGCGTCATCGACACCGATCTCGAGGGCACCGAGGTGCCGGACACCGAGCACGACGACACCCCCGAGGTACTCCGGCTCGACCACGTCACCGTCCGCAACCGCGACGGTCGCGCTATCCTCGACCGACTCGACCTGTGCGTACGCGCCGGCGAGATCGTCGGCGTCGCCGGGGTCGAGGGCAACGGACAGCGCCCCTTGGCCGACGTCCTCTCCAGCCTCACCGACATCGACGACGGCGAGGTCCGCGTCGACGGTGCCGCGGTACCGACCGGCCGCGCCGGGGCCATGGCTCGGGCCGGGGTCGGCGTCATCCCCGAGGACCGGCACGATTCCGGCGTGGTGCTCGACATGTCGATCGCCGAGAACCTCTGGCTCGTCGACACCCGATCGGTGTCACGGGCCGGTGTCCTCGACCACCGTGCGATGAACCGCACGGCCGAACAGCTCATCGAGGAGTTCGAGATCAGCTGCTCCGGACCCGATGCGCCCTTGTTCTCGCTCTCGGGTGGGAACCAGCAGCGGGTCGTGTTGGCACGCGAACTCTCGAGCCGGCCGAAGGTGCTCGTCGCCGCGCAGCCGACCCGCGGGCTCGACGTCGGCGCGATCGAATACATGACCGACCGACTCCGACGCGCCGCCGAAGACGGTGTCGGGGTCCTCCTGATCTCGAGCGAACTCGAGGAGATCCTCGATCTCGCCCATCGGATCATCGTGATCTCCGACGGCCGGATCATCGGCGAGATGGATCGCCGCGAGGCCGACCTCGAACGGATCGGGCTGATGATGGGAGGCCAGGCCGCATGACGGTCGAACCAGGACACGCGACCACCCACTCGCGCACCGACGATCGGCCCCACGACCACCACCACGGGGTCGACGCCGACGACTTCCGGCCCGAGATGGGCACCGACGGCACCCTCACCGAGGAGCCGTACCATCCGAACCCGTCCACCCCGACGGCCGATCGGATGAAGGCGATCGGCGAGGTGGTCGTCCTCTACGCGATCTGCATCGCCGCTGCGCTCGGTCTCTCGGCGCTGCTCGTCGAGGTGACGGGTGGCTCTGCGTCGGAAGTGTTCAACGCCCTGCTCGACGGCAGCATCCGCGGTCCCGGCCGCATCGGCGCCACGATCGGTGTCGCCGTCCCCCTCCTGCTCGTCGCGATCGGCACGATCGTGTCGAACCGCGCCGGCTTGGTGAACATCGGCCAGGA